>JAUWTM010000239.1 GCA_030614715.1 Planctomycetota bacterium | reverse complement strand
CTGAACCTCTTACCAAAACCTGACATGGATCAACTACCTCTATTGCCTTTCGATTCCCTAAATTATTACTTACTTAATCACAAACGTCTTTGGCCTCTTCGGTGAGAAGCCCGGTTCCACGTCGTTCTCGAACGCGTTGTGACCCGTTGTCCATTCGATGTCGTTCAGTACTTCCCTGCCCTCGACCCTCAGACGCGTGTACTTCCCTGCTTCCATCATCTCCTCGTGATGCTCGCAGATAATCCTCGGATGTTCGTCGGTACCGTGAATTACCAGGTAGTCGAACTCCGGATCGATCTCGATCATCTCCTTCTCAAGCGCACAATGGGTTTTCTCTACTCCGAGTTTCTTAATTATGTCGTGACCTTTCATATTCTCACCTGTATCAATCTGAGGGCAGGATGCGCTCACGCCGGGTGACGTGGACGTTACCCCTCCGTGTTATTGTATATTTTGCTAATCATTAAACCCCGTACGTCCCCGCCAGTCAATCTGATCGTCCGCGAGATCTCCGAGAAGGCTGCGCGCGTACGTTGCAGCGTCGAACGGTACAAGATCGTTTAATCCCTCACCGACCCCGATCTCCAGCACAGGCAGATCCATGCGATGCTTGATCGCCAGCACGACCCCGCCACGCGCGGTGCCGTCGAGTTTCGTAAGGATGATGCCGTCGAGTTTCGCGATCTCACCGAACACCTCTGCCTGCGTGATTGCGTTCTGCCCGGTAGTCGAATCGACCACAAGCAGGCTCTGTATCGCATCCGGCTCGATGTGCTTATCGACCGTCCGCCTGATCTTCTCCAGCTCGTTCATCAGGTTGACCTTGTTCTGGAGACGTCCGGCTGTGTCGATGATCACGATGTCATGACCCTCGGTTTTCGAACGCGCCAAGCCGTCGTAGACCACACTCGACGGATCTCTCCCCTCCTGCGCGCCCTGAAAATCGACCTGCGCACGTTCCGCCCAGATCTTGAGCTGATCGATCGCAGCCGCGCGGAATGTGTCGGCAGCGATAACCAGCACTTTCGCTCCCGCAAGCCTGTAACGGTTCGACAATTTCCCGCAAACGGTTGTCTTCCCGCTTCCGTTGACCCCGGTCAGGAGAATAACAGCGGTCTCGATCCCCTCCGACTTCATGTCGTCCGGAGTGATCGTGTGCTCATCGCTCGCGATCAGCCGTCCTAGCACCTCTACTAAAAGATCGCAGGCCTCCGACGTGTCGTTCGCACCACGGGCACCGATCTCGCGTTTGAGAATTTTCAGTACGTCCTCGGCTACCTCCATCCCCATGTCGGTTTCGAGAAGAACTTCAAGGATTTCATCGTAGAAATCCTGATCGATGCCGCGACGGGCTGCAGCGATAGTGTTGATGCGGCTTGCGACCTTGTCGCGGGTCTTGGTCAGTCCTCCCGAGAGTTGCTCAAGCCACGTATCTGTGCTCGGAAGCTGGTCCTCCGCGGTAATTTCCGTCGCTTCAATCTCAGCGACCTGTTCCACATACTGCCTGTCCTCTTCGGCGTGCTGTTCCCGAAGCTTGCCGATCTCTGTGACGTCGGTAGAAATGACCTCGGTGAACTTCTGAAACCAGCCCTTGCGCTGTGGACGGTCTTTATTATCTTGATCTTTAGGCATGATAAACAGGGGATCAAGTATAGCAGAATGGGAAGGGTGAGAGAAAATCCGTTGATGAATCTATTGTACCGGCGGTGACAGGCACCAAAATTTACCGACCCTAACGTCCTGTAAAAATTGGTAGGTCAATATGACGATAAATTTTGCCGCCAGTCCCCTATCTGAATTAATTACATTTCGCAGTTTGCGGTTGATTAATTCGGTGTACAGAAAGAATGTATGTACTAAAGTAAATTTCTTACTTATAGGGGACTGGCGGACGGATTTGGCGACATGAAAACGTTAACGTAATTTATAATCTTTATAGAGCCAAATCCGGGTGCCTGTCACCGTTACTCACTTTTTCACAGTGATCCTTCCCGGCTGTTCATACACCTACGCCGTTCCGAGGACTTCGTCGATCTCCCCTTCCTTCAGCTTCTTCAGGTCGACCGACACGATCTGCGACACTCCACCCTCCAGCATTGTTACTCCGTACAAACGGTTCGCGCGTTCCATCGTGATCTTGTTGTGCGTGATGATAATAAATTGACGGTCCTGGTATTCGCTGCCTAGATAGTCTAGGAATTTCTGCGTGTTGACATCGTCAAGAGCCGCCTCGACCTCGTCCAGCAGCGTGAAACTCGATGGCTTAACCTTCAGAATCGCAAACAACAGCGCAATCGCGATCAGTGACCTTTCACCGCCGGAGAACTGAAGCAGGTCCATCTCAGCCTTGCCGGGGAACCTGATCTTCACGTCGATACCGCTGTCGAGTGGATTATCCGGTTCGGTCAGCATCAACTCACCTGTTCCGCCGGGGAACAGCGCTGAGAAAACCTCGGCGAACCTATCCTTAGCTTCCTTGAAAGTGGACACAAACGCCTTCTCGCTCTGGGCCTCGACCTCTACAAGTGCCTTACGTAACTCATCCTCGGCCTGGACAAGGTCCTCACGTTCCGTCTGCAGCTCATCCATTCGTAACCGAGCCGCCTTCTCCTCCTCGATAGCCAGCGGATTGACTGTCCCGAGTTCCACCAGCTCAGCATTTAACTGCGTCAGGTTTTCTGTGAGTTCCTTCTTCGACGGGATATCCTTTCCCTTCATCTCGCCCGAACGTATCTTTTCTGCGAATTCCGGATACTCGTCCAGACCCTTGTCAAGCTCCTGCAGGCTTCCCCTGACCTCCGCGATCCTGACCTCCTGGTTGTGAACGGCGCTCTCCATGCCCGCGACCTGGTCGCGCATGCGCTCAAGTTCCTCCCCTGTGTCCTCGACAGCCTGTATGAGACCGTCGATCCTGTCCCCGGCTTCCTCTTCCTTTCTCTCGAGCTCCGGAAGCTGCTCCTCGAGCGCTTTCTGGCGGTCTATCGAGGCGTCGAGTTCATCCGATGTCCCCTTGACGTTGTCCCTGACCTCGTCCAGTCGCGACTTTCGCGACGTTATCTCCTCATGTTCACCGTCGATCTCACCCGTCAGCCGCTCAATGTCAGCCCTCGCCCGATCCGCTTCCTCCCTGTAACTCGCTTCCTCGACAATCGTGCGCTGTAACCTCGACCTGAGATCGTCCACCTGCGCGCTCAACCCCGGAAGCTCATTTTCAATCCTGACAAGCGACTCCTCCGCATCGATTCTCGCACGTTTGACCGCTTCGGTGCCCTGGGTTGCGAGCCGCGCGTTCTCCAGGCATCCGTCGCGTTCATCACAGAGCTCAGCCAGACGTTCCTCCGCGATCTTTAGTTCGTCACGCTTACTCTTTAAAAGCCCGGTGTTCCTCTGACTGTTCGTTGTATTTGTTCTCAGGGACTCCTTAATTTCATCAAGCAGATCGGTAATTTCGCCCTCGGTCGATTCCATCCCCGCGATTTCAGACGCCAGGGCATGTAGCTGTGCGTCGAATCCCGCGGCTTTCCATTGACAGCTCAGTACCAGTTTTTCGATATCCTCGAGACGTGCCCGACGGGTCAGAATTCCCTGCGATTCAGCTTTCTCGGAGCCACCTGACACAAATGCCGGTGGACGGAACACGCTGCCGTCGGATGCGATCAGTATCCTGTAAAGGTCAGTATCATCGAGGGTTCCGATGGACTCCGCTCTCCGTGCACCAAGCAGAATAAGGTCCAGGATCGGTTTCAAATCGTCATCGATAGTGCAAACCGTCGACAGATCGTACTCATCGATCTCCTTTGCATCCGGTAG
>JAUWTM010000224.1 GCA_030614715.1 Planctomycetota bacterium | reverse complement strand
TTCCGGTCCGGCCGTCAAGATGACGCCCCTCCCAGTTGGGATGACGCCCCCTCAGTTGGGATGACGCCCCCTCAGTTGGGATGACGCCCCTCCAGTTGGGCGATTTTGCCTGTTGACTTCGGGGTGGTACTGAGATATATTTTTTTGGGTGAGAGAAACGGATCGGTTGGCATGCGGGAATAGCTCAGTTGGTAGAGCGTCAGCTTCCCAAGCTGAATGTCGCGGGTTCGAATCCCGTTTCCCGCTCCATGGCGACGTGGCCAAGTGGTAAGGCAGAGGTCTGCAAAACCTTTATCACCGGTTCGAATCCGGTCGTCGCCTCCAGACGAAATCTGTAATAGTTACGATAGATGTAGTATAATCGTGGCCTGCAAGGGCGCGTAGCTCAGTCGGTTAGAGCGCTACCTTGACAAGGTAGAGGTCGTTGGTTCAATTCCAATCGTGCCCACCATAGTTGTACAACCAGTCCATGCCGGTTGACATCCGGTGTGTGCTTTGTTACTTTTACTCTCTGCCCATATCTGGGCACAAGGAGGTCTGTCGATCGGAAGACGACGTCGAAGACCGCATAAAAAATACGAGCCGAGGGTCAGGGCCAACTACCTGATACGTGTTCCCGAGGTGCGCGTAATCGATGATAAGGGCAACCAGCTTGGTGTCCTGAACACGCGCGAAGCAATCTCGAAGGCCATGGAAGCTGAACTCGATCTTGTGGAGGTCGCTCCGAAGGAAAACCCGCCGGTCTGCCGGATAATGGATTTCGGTAAGTACCTGTACGAGGAAAAGAAGAAGAAGCGGGAATCCAAGAAGAAGCAGACCAAGGTAGAGGTCAAGGAATGCAAGTTCCGTCCGAAGATCGGCGACCATGACTTCTACGTGAGGATCCGTCGCGCGGTTAAGTTCCTCGGACAGGGGAACAAGGTCAAGCTGACCGTGATGTTCCGTGGACGGGAGCATGCCCATCCTGAGATCGCTGAAAAGCTGATCATGAGGGCGTTCGATGATATCAAGGACCTCGGCAAGATGGAGTTTCATCCGAAGAAGGAAGGTCGCGATATGCACACGCTGATCGCACCACTTCCAGAGGTGATCCGCAAGAAAGCATTGAAGATCCGTGCTGCAAAAGCGAAAGCCGAGGCTGAACTCAAGGAGATCAAAGGGGAAATTGTCGAAGCTAAGGCTGATGATATAGAAGAGCCGGACGAGATCGAAGAGGAAGAAATCGAGGACGAGGAGTACGAAGATAAAAACGTTGAACCGGACGATGAGAAGGCAGCGGTTCCGGCGGAAGAACATTAAAGCCCGGTGAGGAAATACGAGATCACTCACCCGAGGGCTGACCGCCCTCGGTGTTTTTTGGGAGAAATGGAAACAAGGTTAAGGATAGAACGATGCCGAAGATGAAAACACATTCCGGAGCCAAGGAACGATTCAAGATCACCGGCAACGGAAAACTGATGAGACGAAGGCAGAATCACGGGCATAAGCTGGTGGGAAAGCGTCCGAAGAGGAAGCGACGTCTGAAGATCGAAACACGACTGTCGCGAGAGGACTCAATCGGCATCAGGAAGATGCTGGGAATTTCAATCAACAACGATTAACCTGCCCCCACATATCGGAAGGGGCCAATAAAATAAAAGGGTTAAATAACAATGGTACGAGTAACAGCCGGCATAACAAGACGCCGAAGGCATAAGAAAGTACTGGCAGCCACAAAGGGATACCGTGGTGCCAGGCGAACGCGCTTTAAGGTTGCAAAGGAAGCGATGATCAAGGCCCGGGCGTACGCGTTCCGTGACCGCAGGGTCCGAAAGCGTGAATTCCGAAGGCTATGGATCGCAAGAGTCAATGCAGCCTGCCGTCAGCAGGGCCTGACGTACTCAGTATTCATGAATGGCCTGAAGAGAAACGATATCCTGCTCAACAGGAAGATGCTGTCCGAGATCGCAATACGTCACCCGGAAGCATTCAAGACCATCGTAGATACTGTAAAAGGCTGATCGAAGGAGATCGCAACGCATGGGGTTTATTCGCTGAGCTCAAGGATACACCCAGGGCGTCCCGAAACGGAAGGCCCCGGTTTGCCGCGCTTGAACGCCGCTAACCGGGGTCTTATTTTTGCGTCGGGGGGACACCGTTATGGTAGGATTACCCGCCGACGGCCAGATATTAATGTAACTTAATACGGTAAATGGAAGAATAAGTAACAATGGGCGAATACGAGAAAAAACTGGAAGAGATCGAGAAACGGATCGAGGAAATCTCAGGTGCAGCCAATGCAGCAGCGGTCGAAACGTTGAGACGTGAATTCCTTGGAAAAGCGGGACCATTTCAGGATCTCATGAAAGGTTTAAAGAACCTGCCGCCCGACGAAAAACCCGGCATGGGCAAGCGCATCAACGGGCTGAAAAATCGCGCGGCCAAGGCTCTTGAAACACGACTTGTCGAGTTAAGGGAACAACTCGGCGACGATGTATCCGATCTCGATTACACGCTGCCGGGAACACGTCCCACCCAGGGTCGGCTTCACCTTCTGACGAGGACAATCGAGCAGATTCTGACTGTTTTCCAGGATATGGGCTTCCACGTGGTTGAAGGTCCCGATATCGAGGATGAGTGGCATAATTTCGAGGCGCTGCGCCTTCATGCTGATCATCCTGCGCGTGACACGCAGGACTCATTCTATCTTGGTGAAGACAGGTTATTGAAAACGCACACGTCGCCGATGCAAATCAGGTACATGGAGGAGCATCCACTGCCCATCCAGATGGTTGCACCGGGATACTGCTACCGTCGCGACCCGTTCACAAGCCGTCACTCACCGACATTCTTCCAGATCGAAGCGTTGATGATCGATAAAAACATAACGTTCGCGCATTTGAAAGGCGTGCTAGTTGAATTTGTGCGGGGATTCTTCGGACGGGAGAGAAAAGTCAGGTTCCGTCCCGACTTCTTCCCGTTTGTCGAGCCGGGGTGTGAGATCGCGATGGACTGCCCGTTCTGCGACGGCGAGGGCTGCCGAGTCTGCTCGCAGTCAGGCTGGATCGAGATCCTCGGCGCAGGCATGGTGCATCCCGGGGTGCTCGAGTACTGCAACATTGATTCGAAGGCCAACACCGGTTTCGCGTTCGGGATGGGAGTAGAGCGTCCGGCGATGATCCGTTATGGCATAGACGATATCAGGCATTTTTACGAAAACGATTTCAGGTTCCTGAGTCAATTTTGAGAATCCGGAGATACTGAAGCGTGGTAAAGACGACACTGGGATGGAAAAAGGCTCTCGAGCACGCGGAGACGATAGTCACCGACGGCGAGTTGTCGCGCGAGCAGCACCTCAGGATCTTCAAAAAGATGCTGGAGAGCAAAAACGACCAGGACCAGAGAATTGCGATTGGGCTTCTGAAGCAATTTATCGAGATGTACCCGTCGGATTTCGATAAAGACCTTAACCACGACGATCTGTACGACTACGGCACCAGCCTGACAAATCCATACTGGAAGAATTTCGGCAGGTACGTCCTGTACCCGATCATGAAGTTACGTGGAGTACCCGCGATATGGATCGATCGGATCGCGGACGAGGGCCCAGTGTCGCTGCGCCAGTCATTCGTGCAGGCACTTGAGGAGCTGGCTAAGCGAAAGTCCAATCCACTCGACAGGATCCTGGGAATACTGAGATATTTCATCGACGATCCCAGCACGGAGGTCCGGGATTTACTGATCAGGATCGCAAAAATAATCGGGAAACGTGACGTGGAGCTGTTTCACTACTTCCTGATGGAACATGAAACCGGAGCGGGCTCGCACCGGCTGGCGTACATAAAAGCCGCCAGAGAAGCAGTCGGACTGGAAACCGAGAAGGGTGAGCCCGGAGACGACTCGATGACGTCGGGAGCGAGCGAATAAAGCTGCGGTGCAGCTTATAAGATACAAAGTATTATTCTGGAGTCTTTACAATGCAGGTACCACTTGGCTGGCTTAAAGAATTAATAAAACACGACTATGACCTTCAGACGCTTCAGGACACACTGACGTCGATAGGCCTTGAGGCAGAGCCATTTACACCCGAGCCGGTTGATTTCCACGGAGTGTATATCGGCAAAGTCGTCTCGCGCGAGAAAGCCGACGACCGCGGTTTCGTGTACAAGGTGGATGTCGGTTCAGCGCATGAGCCGGGCCAGGTTGCCATTTTCTCGACCATTCCCGACCTCGAGATCGGTGTTAAATACCCGGTAGCAGTAACGGGCGGACGGATCGGTGAACTGGAAATTACGGAGCGTGAATACCCCACATTTACCAGCCAGGGGAAATTCTGCTGCTCAACGGAGCTTGGGCTGACCAAGCTGGAGTTTGTCGAGCATACCGATGGGACTGTCGGGTGGTCGGACGGACTTGAGGACCCGGATGGCCGTGCCCTGTCGATCTTCCCGGACTGCTCCCAACTTGAGATCGGTACGGACCTTGCTCACTGGCTTCTCGACGAT
>JAUWTM010000122.1 GCA_030614715.1 Planctomycetota bacterium | reverse complement strand
TGCTGATATCCACTTCAGAGGTCTTGGTAGTGTCCGATTCGGTGGATTCTTCTTCCTCGACTGGCAACTCCTGGGCTTTTTCCTCTTCCTCGATTTCTTTTACGTACGGATCGGCGTCGGACACACGGGTCTGGTTACGTCCGCCCTCCTTGGCCTGGTAAAGAGCAGCATCGGCGGCTTCGATCAGTGCCTGCTTGTTGTCCGCATTGAGCGGATAACACGAAATTCCACCCGAGATGGTGATCCTGACGTTCTTCCCGCCGACCGGGAACTTCAGGGCTGCTATAGCCTTGCGGATCTTTTCTCCCGCCGCGAAACCACCCTCGAGAGGCGTACCGGGCAGGATTGCCACAAGCTCCTCGCCACCGTAACGGCATGCGATGTCCGTGTCGCGCAGGCTGCGCGTGATCGTCGCTGCGACCAGCTTCAGAACCTCGTCACCAATCTGGTGACCGTAGGTGTCGTTGAATATCTTGAAGTGGTCGATGTCCATGTAGCACAGGCTGACCGGATCACCGTAACGTCGCGCCCTCGAAATTTCACGGCTCAGCGCTTCCTGGAAGTACCGGTGGTTGTAAAGGCCGGTCATGCCGTCGGTTGTCGCAAGCTGGACCTGTTTTTCGTAGAGCTGGTAGTTCTTGATGATGGTCATCATCGATGCAGCAAGCGTTTCGATGAACTGGACGTCCTCGTTGCTGAACGCAGGCGGTGTTTTACGTGCGAGGAGGAAGAATCCCTTTTCTCCAGCCTGTCCGAGCTGGTGACAGAAGAACGTATGCACCTTGAGTGTCTGAAGGATCGGGCAATCGATGGTACCTCTCACGCTGGTAACAAGCTCATCACGATACGGGCAACCAGGGCAGTTCTGGGTCCTGAGATCCTCGACCATGTCGGGATTCCAGTAGTTTCTGAGGATCGCGCGGTCGACAACATGGCTGAATGCCTTCAGGACAGTGGGATCGAACTGGTCCTCCTCGTCCTCGAGAGTTATCCGCTTGACTATTTCCCTGTCGCGCTGCTCGGGGGCATCGGCGAAGTTGACCACCACCTCGTGACCGCCGTTCAGGCTGAACGCGAGCACCCCGTCGGTTGCACCGAGCACCCTCATGGCTTTCTGGAGGGTAATTTCGAGCAGTTCGCGTGGGTCGTGGGCGGAATCCAGGAGCCCATCACCGTCGAAGTCCTTCGTGTCCTCACCGACAAGGTCGGTAGCTGAGACGTCATTAAGGACCTCAAGCTCATCGATCTGCCTTCGGAACAATTTCTCCTGCTCACCCACGTAGATTTCGTTCAGATCGTCCTTGAGTGTGCTGTTACGGAGTTCATCTATCAGCTTGACCAGTGCGGATTTATCCCTTTTTGACAGTTCACTTGACTTGATGAACTCATTCAGGAGCATG
This sequence comes from Planctomycetota bacterium, assembly GCA_030614715.1. GTDB lineage: Bacteria > JAJVIF01 > JAJVIF01 > JAPKYR01 > JAPKYR01 > JAUWTM01. The sequence goes on along the minus strand of JAUWTM010000122.1, from coordinate 12,347 downwards.
ATGTAGACCGGTTCAAGGTTCATAAGGTCGCGAAAGCTGTTCTTGAGGAGGATCCACTCCTGGAATTCGATCTGGAGATGCCGGTAGAGGTAAGTGAATTTGGTTTCGATGAGAGATCGAGCGAGGAGAAGGTGACTTGCCCGAATCTTACGGAACACATCGCGGGAGGGGGTCTCGGGGTAATAATCGCGAAGCGTCTCAGCCCAACGTGTGCTGAGTTCGTCGACATTACTCCTGACCAGTTGTGCGAGTTTTTTGTGCATCAGTCACAAAACAAGGGGCAACCAAGCCCCTCACAGCCTTGTTAATTGTACCATCGAATAGCCCGAAATGCTTAAAAGACCCGTCTACAGAGAATTTCGGCATTTAAGCGACAATACTTATTAATAAGACTGTCGAACTCAGTAAAAAGTTGAAAATGTAAACATCAGGGAATTCGTGATTCCCTGTATTAGTATCTGAATAGTACGAAAATAGTCAATTAATCGGACCGATAATAATAATGAAGACTAATGGAGCCGTAAGACTGCAGTTTGACCGGATTTGTAATCGACAGTATAATGGTGATCTGCGTCCGAATAGGTCGCATGGAATTGGTTACCCGCTTTCAACCAGGTTTGACTCCGTCTACGGCAGGGCAGAGGTTCTCACATGCATGACCTGGGAAATTTTGGATTAGATATAAACGTGCCAAAGAAACCGCCAAAGTCTCAATCTAGTGACAAAAAGAAGCGTAAAACCGCTTCCAAAGTCGCTGATACCGCGTCGAAGGACGAGGGCAAGCAGGCACTGCTTCCTGAAGAGGTCGAAAAGACCTCAAAAACCAAAAAGAAGCCTGCAAAAAAAGCCACTCCCAAGGTCCCGAAACGCCGACGCATTAAAGATCCCGAACCGGATTTCGAGGACAGCGTACGTTACTTCCTGAGCGAGATTGGACGGATACCGCTACTCACCGCAGAGGAGGAGTTACAGGTAGCGCGGACCGTACGTCACTCGACCGACGAAGAAGCGGTACGTCTTGCCAAGGAGAAACTGGTCCGGTCCAACCTGAGGCTGGTCGTTTCGATAGCGAAGAAATACCTTGGCCGCGGAGTTGACTTCCTGGACCTTCTCCAGGAAGGCACGATGGGGCTTATCAAGGCTGTGGAGAAATTCGATCCATCACTTGGATGGAAATTCTCGACCTACTCATCATGGTGGATCCGACAGCGTCTCAGCAGGATGATCGCCGACCACGGATCGCTCATCAGAAAACCGGTCTACATGGTGGATATAATCAACAGGTTCCTCAGAACCATGCAGAAGCTCCAGAAGGAAGCAGATGACGAAATATCCATTGAGCGTGTCGCGAACGAGATGGATATTACCGTCGAGAAGGCCGAAGAGCTGCGCAAGATCAGCATGAGAATCCTGTCGCTTGACAGCCCGGTCACGGGTGAAGAGGAAGGCAGCAGTCTGAAGGAGATCGTCGCCGACAGCGATATTTCATGTCCCGAACTCGAAACGATGGTCAATATCCGTAACGAGGAATTGATGAAGGCCCTTTCGGTTGTCGACGAGAGGGAGAAACGGATACTGTCGTACTGCTACGGATTGTTTGACAGGCCGGTAATGACGCTTGATGAGATTGGAAAACGCGAGGGAATTACGAGGGAGCGCGTACGGCAGATACGTAACCGCGCGGTCTCGAAAATCAAGCAGAGCGACATCGGCAGAAGCATGAAGGACTTTCTGTATATCGAGTGACACACAGAAGTGTTAGAAATTCAGATATTAAAAAACCCACCGGTCGGTGGGATTTTTTATTGCTTATAATATTTCCATTAATTACTGGATCGGTGCCTTGCAGAACACCGTGATCCCCTGACCAGTACGTGCCAGGCTGACACCGTTTCCGTACACCACACATTCCCCGATATAGCTGCCCTTGATTGCGTTGACGTTCACTGTCACCGGATCAGGAGTGATGTCGTTGCACCACTGGTCGCCATACGTTGTCACGTTGGGGTAGTCGAGATCCAGGCCGAGATCATCGAATAACTGGTTGACGACAGGGGCATCAACCGGATGACAGGCAGTGTAATCCGGGAGGAGAATCAATAAACCCCCGCCATTAACAAACTCCTTTAGTGTCTGGATCTCATCCGGCGTGTAGATCTCAGAAATATCCGAGGGATACAACATATACAGGATGAGCATTTTCACACCTGTTGTATCCACCGGCTGGGGAGTGTCATCGTCGACAGTGATATAGGTGTAACCAAGGCTGTTGATAAAACTGACAAACTCGGATGAAACCCACGGGGCGCTTGTCCTGCTCTGGTACATCTGCACTACCGTGTTATCAGAGAACGGTCCCTCAAGCGGCAGGTCCAACAGGTTACCCCACATAATCTTGTTATCGCAACCGAAGTCATTGATATGTGTGATCCACTGGTGATCGGCCATTACGTAGACGAATTCACCTGAGGATGCTGCAATCGTAAAATTCTCGTTCGATTCATCCTCGACGCCCGGCATCCCGACAGCCTGTATTCGCACTTTCGCCATGTCTGTCGGGTTGTCAGGTACGGTCCAATCGAGTACGCCGTCGTTGGGAGTTGATGCGACAATGGGGTAGTCATAGGACAGGCCACCGTTGATTGAATAGTCGATTTTTACTTCGATGATCGGCCCGTTTGACTGCCACGTAATGCTATTTTCGCTGCCTGTGTACCATGTCTCGCCACCGTTGGGGATCTCGACGATGATGTACGGCTCATTTGGTGCGAAGTCATCAACCTCGATGTCGAACTTGAAGTAAGATGCGAGTGCACCGTCGGCGTCATTCGGAGTCCCGACCGGACTCGTGTAATCGAACTCCGGATACCGTACTTCCATCCAGATTGGCAACCGTTCGCTGGAGGTCAGCTCCAGCGGTTCGATTTCTATGTTGTATGTGAAGTAGAAGTCCCCGAACTCCACCGGATCGTCGATGACGGTCGCAGGTCCCGTCCATGCGTCCGAATAAAACATGACGTCGTATTCATCGGTCACCGTCGATCCACTCGCGGTCCAGTCCCAGACGGAAAGTATAAGGTTAACCTCTCCGCCGTTCGAGGTCTCATCCACGTAGTACGCGGTGCTGTTATCGACAATCCTGACGACCGGCGCTTCCTCGGAATTACACGACAGCGGGAAATCATCGAGGCTGCCCGGCGGATCGGGATGGTTGTCGTTGATGTCCCAGTTGGCGATCACAGCGTACTGGAACTGCATCAGTACCGAATTGGGAAATCTGATGGAAAAACGCCGGTAATTAACATTCCCCGGACCGAACGCGCCGCGTACATCCGGATCCGAGACAAGGAATTCAAACGCATCATCAGTGGGCTCGATTCCATCGGCATAGTACTTGTATGGGTTCAGCACTGCGGTCGGGACGTAGCCGGGAGGACCATTGCTTCCGGGATAATAACCCTGGAGTGGGAGTATCTCACCCGCACCGAAGAATTCCGGAGCATTGAAACGACGGGTATGCCCGTCGGGATTCAGAACCTGCTGGTCCATGACACCTGCAATCCTGTGGAAACCGTCACCCGGATAAAAATCGGTTCCGTTACCCATGAATACGCCCATCACGTCGAATCCCGTGTACCTTGTGAGTCCGGGAAACGGGTGGACGAACCCGACATCCACAATGAAGTCCATGTGTGTCGGGTAAGGGAACGCGGAGACCAGGTTGATTATCAGGCTGGGAGGTGGTCCGTTCACGAACTTGATCACATTGCAGGCGAATTCGGCTCCGCGCAGCGGAACAGCGTGGAATTCTTCAGTATCGGGATCGAACTCCACCTGCCAGAGACCCCACAGTTGAGTTGAGTCAGAATCTGCTGTCGCCTGTCCTGCTGTCAAGTCCGGTTGGCCGAGTGTAACAGGATTACCTGACCGTCCCGAGCATGAGAGTGCAAAAACAGTCAGCACAATAATGATCGCATGGGTCCTAAAGCGGCACATATGGTTCCTCCTGACAATACTTAATTAATCGGCGACTTAACCACTACCGTTCGCCCTTCACTAAATCTGATCAGACTCAACCCGTCGCCAAAGACGTTGTAATACCCGTGGCAATCTCCGTTGAAGTCCGTAACACCCTGGGTGGACGGGTCCGGTGAGATATCGGTGGCCGTCCATGGGGCGCTCATATAGAAATCATGCGGAACTGTGAATTGCGCATCAAGGTCGATCAACAACTGGTCCATCCAGTCCGTACCGGATTGGTAGCAATATTTATGATCTGTTATCAGAATGCAGACGCCACCACCTTGAACGAGATTGCGAATCTCCTGTACTTCCTCGGGAGTGAACAATTCCTGCGGGGTTGTTGGGAAAAACAATGCGATTAAAAGCATTTTCAAGCCATCTGCATTAAGTGGACCCGCACTGTCGGCAGCCTCAAAATCGAAAGCGTACCCCAGACTTTCAATGTGATCGTGAAACGCCTGTGGATAAACCCAGTAGCCGGTGGAATGACCCTCGTAGTACTTCACGATCATGTTGTCCGCATATGGTCCATCCGACGGCATCGACAGCAGGTTCTCGAAAAATAATAAATTCCCCCCGAAATAGTTCTCGTTTACACACTCGACATCGGCGATCGAGTAGATGAAGCCGTTACCAGTCTGTTGACCGTGATCTTCTATTTCCACTTCGGTCAGGAAATACGATGCCAGGTTCCCTGTTGCGTCATTCGGCACACCAACCGGACTTGTGTAATCGAAGTAAGGATACATAAGCTCGATCCAGACCGGCAGAAATCCGCTGTGCGTCAGGATCTCAACAGGAATTTCAGCATGGAACGTGTTCCAGTATTCGCCCTCCGATGTCGGGATCATGTCGAGATCGTACGCACCCGACCAAGCTGACGAATACGCCCTGAGTTCATATTCTTCCATTACCCCTGAGATTGTCGATGCAGACCAGTCCCACGGTGTTACGTCCAGGATGATGTCACCACCGTAAGTAGTAATGTTCTCAAAATACGCATCGCTGGAATCGACAATATCAATCACAACAGCTTCCTGGGAATTGCACGAGATCGGGAAGTCATCGAGACTGCCGGGTGGGTCGGGATGGTTAACGTTGACGTCCCAGTTCGCGATTACCGCATACTGGAATTGAATCCCGGTCGAGTTCGGGAATCGGACGTGGAACCGCCGGTAATTAACGCTGCCGGGAAGGAAAGCCCCCCGGCTTTCAGGGTCAGCCTTCAGCAAATCGAACGCATTACCGGTTGGCAGAGTAACATTAGAGTAGTATTTGTATGGATTGAGTACAGCGGTCGGTACGTATCCTGGAGGTCCGTTGTTTCCGGGATAATATCCCTGCAGGGGTAGAATCTCGCCTGCACCAAAGAACTCGGTAGCGTTGAAACGTCGTGTGTAGCCATCGGGATTCAGCAACCGCTGGTCGAGCGGTCCCTGGACGGGATACATGCCGTTACCGGGGTAAAAAGCCGACCCATTACCCATGAAAACACCCATTACGTCGAATCCCGTGTACCTGTCGAGGCCGGGGAACGGATGTGAGAAGCCAATGTCAAGGATGAAGTCCCTGTGAGTCGGATACGGTACTGCTGAAATCAGGCTGATTATGAGATTCGGTGGAGGTCCGTTGATGAATTTAATGACATTACACGCGAACTCGGCACCACGAAGCGGGACAGCATGAAATTCATCAGTCCCGGGATCGAACTCCACCTGCCAGAGACCCCAGATCTGAGTTGAGTCAGAATCCGCAGTCACCTGGATTGATGTCAAGTCCGGTTGTCCGGGTGTAACAGGATTGCCTGACCCTCCTGAACATGAGAGTGCAAAAACACTCAGCAGAATGATAATTACGGATTGCTTAAAACGACACAATTTTATCCTCCTGATAAAGCTTAATTGATCGGCGACTTAACAACGAAAGTCCGACCGTCTGAATACCTGACCAGGCTCACAGCGTTACCGAACAGGTTGTAGTATCCCGGTGCCTGCCCGAAAAAATCTGAAACTCCAACTGTAGATGGATCGGGAGTAATGTCTGTTGATTCCCACCATCCACAGGGATCCCAGTCCTGCGGGACTGTATATTGTGCATCAAGGTCAATTAACAGCTGGTCCATAATGGCCGTGCCGCCAGAGTAGCAGTTGTAGTTCTCTGTAATGAACACGCATGTTCCACCACCGTGAACGAGATCCCTGATCTCCTGAACCTCCTCAGGTGCGAACGGAACATGGTTCGAACCAAAAAAGAACAGGGTCACTATTACCATTTTCAAACCATCCGTAACCAAGGGCCCAGCTATTTCATTATGTTCATAATCAAAAGTAAAGCCAAGGCTTTGTATATGTGAATCCAGACCTGCTGGATATGGTCCGTAACCAGTCGTATGGCCCTCGTAGTACTTCACGACTGTGTTATTCGCATATGGACCGCTGCTCGGCATGGTCAGCAGATTCTCGAAAAATATCATGTTTCCGCCGTAGTACTCCTGGCTAACACTCTGGACGTCGCTGATCGAGTAAATAAAGCCATCGCCAGCCTGCGGACCGTGATCTTCTATTTCCACTTCGGTCAGGAAATACGATGCCAGGTTTCCAGATGCATCGTTTGGCACACCAACCGGACTTGTGTAATCGTATTCAGGATAAATCAGCTCGATCCAGACCGGCAGGAATCCGTGGTGTGTCAGCACCTCAGCAGGAATTTCAGCATGGAACGTGTTCCAGTATTCACCCTCTGAGGTCGGGATCATATCGAAAGTATATGCGCCAAGCCACGCAGATGAATAGGCATTTATCTCGTATTCTTCTATTACTCCTGAAACTGTCGATGCGGACCAGTCCCATGGGGTCAGATCGAGGACGATATCGCCACCGTACGTCGTAGGGCTTTCATAATATGCATTGCTCAGGTCAACGACATCGATCACCACAGCTTCCTGTGAGTTGCATGACATCGGGAAGTCATCGAGGCTGCCCGGCGGGTCGGGATGGTTGTCGTTGATGTCCCAGTTCGCGATTACAGCATACTGGAACACGTTTCCGATGGAGTTCGGGAAACGGACGTGGAATCGACGGTAATTAACGCTGCCGGGAAGGAAAGCACCACGGCTTTCAGGATCAGCCTTCAGGAAATCGAACGGATCATCGGTTGGGTCAAGTCCGTTGGCATAGTACTTGAACGGGTTCAGCACGGTGGTCGGGACGTAGCCGGGAGGTCCGTTGTTTCCGGGATAATAACCCTGCATGGGAAGAATTTCTCCTGCGCCTGTAAATTCTGGTGCGTTGAAACGTCTGGTATAACCGTCAGGATTGAGCAACTGCTGGTCGAGTGGGCTCTGGACCGGATACATCCCTGTACCGGGGAAAAAAGCCGACCCGTTTCCCATGAAAACACCCATTACATCGAATCCCGTGTATCTGTCCAACCCGGGAAACGGATGTGAGAAGCCAATGTCGAGGATGAAGTCCTTGTGAGTCGGATACGGTACTGCTGAAACCACGCTGATTATGAGATTCGGTGGTGGTCCGTTGATGAATTTGATCACGTTACAGGCGAATTCGGCTCCGCGCAGCGGTACAGCATTGAATTCACCGGTCGCTTCATTCATTTCCATTTCCCAGTAGCCCCAGACCTGTGTACTGATGCTGTTTTGAGGCTGGACATCGATGGGTTCAGCCACTCCGGGAAGAATTGAGCTGCCGGATTGTCCCGAGCAGGAAAGGGAGACAATCATGACAAGAATCAGCAATGGAAGCAGGTAGACGGGAGATTTTCGGTTACCCATAGCACGTTATCCTGAATCTGAGAGTTAATGCAGTCAATCCGGATGTGGAGGAGCAGCCAGCGTCCTGCATAAAATCATCATAATATTAGAATGGAGTTGCGTCAACCCGTGAATTTCTATTAAACCATCGTAATTATGTAAAAAGAAGGCTGACGGTAAGTCAGCAGGTTAACAGAAATATCCTGATGTCACATTGGAGAGGGAATCTGATCAGTCGATTGTCCCTTTCAGCTTTACAGCGGTCTCAATGAACTGATCTATTATCGATTCATCGATGACGAAATAGCTGAACCGATCCTGCGTGGCATAATAATTCCCATTTTCGTCCTGGCTGCCGATATATATTTCCGTCTGGCCCATGTCGCGCTCACGGTAGACCTCTATCTTCATGAAATAGACCGGCTCAAAGCCGTAATCATCGGGACGGTTCGGGACGGGAACCGTATCTTCCGGCTGCAGGGACAACAATGCAGTAGTGAAATTCTCAAAGTCACCGGGATCAGTGTAGCTGCGATCCTCCGGGCTCATGATAATCCAGTCTTCCGGTCCGGTGCCGTCCCTGAGTATCTCAAGGTTCGCACTTCCCGGCTGACGCAGGTGAATACGCTCGATCTGCTCAATTGGGATATCGATCAGGAGAACGTGGAAGAAAACCGAGGGACTGAGTGCAAGCCTGTCGTAGATATAAGCCTCGACAATGAACGGCGACGGCTGCCAGGATGAGGTGGCGAAAATACCCCTGGAGTAATCCTCACCGTGCAGGATCAGCTCCCTGCTCGATCCGTCTGCCATGTTCATGGCCAGCACGATCTGTGTCGAACTTAGCTCCGGATCGGATGCATCCATCGGCAGGAATTCCACTGACTGAAGTTCACGAATATTCTGAAAAAGTACCTGCAGCCGCGCGGGGCTTGCAGCAAACCGCGTCGGACTGGTAGTGAGCCATGTCGAGCCATCCCTTTCAAACTGAATATCGGCAACGGCACTCGATAGCTGGAATGATACAAGTTCTGATTCAATGAAGACTATCGCGCGAGTGTCACGAAGGTCATCGGGAGCGATATTGAAAGGTTCGATGTGGTAGATCGGGACGAGGAAAACCATAGTTTCGTTATCTGCCAATGAAGCATACCGTGAAGAACCGGACGTGTTTTCCCTGCCAATTGCAAGATCCATCAGGACCTTACCCGCTGTCGATGCCAGACGAAGGTGCATGCCGGGTTCATCCAGCCCGTACTCAAGCCTCTGTTCAGGTGTTACATCGGTAAAGTCTCTCTCGGACTCGATCGTCAGGATTCCATCAATCAGCCCTGCAAGCACTACGGGATTACAGCCTGATTCATAAGGCTGAACCATGAGCCAGTCATCAGTAGTGCCTGCACCCTCTTCACCTGACGATCCAACCTTCTCAAGTCGTATGGTCTGATCTGTACTGATAAGCTCGATAATATCGAGCTCCTCAATGTTAAGGAGCGACCGGTCTGCAAGGCGTCGTGCAGCCGCGGTTTTCTCTTCGCGAAACCCGAGGTACCACACGAGAAACCCGCAGATCAGGAGTATAGGAATGAAGAATGCGTTATATCGTATTCTCATGGTTGAGTCCGTGTCACAGATCTTTGTAAGAAATTATCTTCGACGCCACCAGACCATCCCACCGATACCTGCAATAAAGAGCGGGGTAAGAATTACGCTCAGGAAGAAAATCATGTTCTTCTGGGGATTGGTAAGGTCAAGTGGACGGGTAGTAGCGAGCGACGGTCGTATCGAGATCAGGTCATGCTGTCTTGCAAGGAAATTAACCGCGTTCATCGCGAAGTCACGGTTATAGTAACGGTCGAAGTTAGCGTTCAGGATAAAACTGCCGTCACTGACAACCAGCACCTGCGCGACCCTGATCGACGCTGAAGATTCGGATTCAATACTTTCAGTGTCTTCGGATGTACCATTACCGGATTCAGATTCGACAGCTTCCTCAGCAGGCGCTTCCTCGATCAACGGTTCAACTGTTTCGAGTTTCCGTGTTGCAAGAACTGCCATCTCATAGGATTCCCGCGTGTCAACGCCTTCATCGAATTCCATGAAGTCTGTTGTTTCGACCCAGCTCGACGACTGTGATCGCACAAGACTGTCAATCGCGACATCAGCAAGCCGTCCAGACGTCGTATACTCGATGTTACCGGCGTTCAGGAAGACAAGTCCATCCTCGAAGAACTGGGCGGTGATTGGATGCTCGGGATTTCCGACAGCTACAGGGCTCATCAATTCGCCGTAGGAGTTATTCTCATCATCGAGAACAAGCCCTTCACCGACAGCAATGCCGTAACTGGCCAGCAGCGATTCAAGCCCGGCAGCCTTGCCGGGTTCCAGGAAGCACATGATGCTGCCAGCGTTGTCGAGATACTCCCCGATAGCGTCAAGCTCCTGGTCCTCGAGGTCACGTTCGGGTGATGCGATTACCAGCAGGCTGGTTTCCTGCGGTACACCATTAGCTTCCGGGATACGCAGTGAGTTAACTTCATAACCCTCCAACTCAAGCTGGTCCTTGAAATCACTCAGGCCGGCCTGGTCGTGGGTATCAGTGAAAGGATCCTTCTCGCCGTGACCGGTGAGGAACGAGACAAGGCGGGAATGTGTCTGGCGGACCGCCAGCAGTGCTGACGTAAAGTGCGGCTCGTCCACGTCGGACACGATGGACTTGTTATCACCAAGTTCAAACAGGATAGACGGGTTACGTGTGATGCCCTTACTTTCGGCAAGTTCACGTTCAACATCGGGATCAACGAACCTGAAGTCCAGCCGGCTCGAATTGTATATGTACAGGTCCATGAGATCTTCGATACGACCACGGTACCCGCTGTCAGGCTGCGTGAATGCGATCACAGTAATCTGCTCACCTGCGCGATTGACATCGTCAAGCACGCTGATCGTCTGCTGTGACAGCGAATGAAGTCCATCGGATGACATGTCGATTCGCCAGTGGTATCGATAAGCAAGGATGTTAGCGAAAACCAGGATTCCGAACAGGCTGATGATTACTATGGCAACATTGGCGGAGTACTTCACGCTTCTGCTTGAAAGCACCAGCTTCATCCACCTGCGGTTCATGATTACGAAAGCAAGGACCAGGACAATACCGATCGATCCCGCGCCTACGATCGGGGTACCGCTGTGACCGAGCGATAGCGCAACCGTAGCTCCGGCAAGAGAGATCATTCCACCGAACAGCATGAGAACCGAAATAGGTGACGGCGGGTTGACCTTGTCAGCACCTGAAGTCGTTTTGTTCTTCTTTCTGGCTTTGAGTTTATAATCAGGTTCTTCATCGGGCTGGTCATCAGATTCATCAGCCCCGTGACGCGGACTGAAAATTTCAGCAGCCTTTTTGCGCACCGATTCAGATTCAACCGGTGGGATTTCCTTATGGGCAGCACTTTCATCCCCTGACTTCTTCAGAATGGCATCCCTGAGCGGTGAGAAGTTATCGACGGGAACTTTCTCCAGTTCATCCGGAGGTTCGAGACTGTCACGGGGTGGTTCTGGAGCGGATACAGGCTTCGGGTCCGGGGGTACAGCTTCCGCTCGAGGCTTGTCATCGACCGGCGGAGGTACCGGCTTCGGTTCCTCGGAGATGTCCGGTTCCACTGGTCGTGCAGCACTTACAGGTTCAGGTTCCGGTTCAACATCCGGTACAACGTCTGGAACCTGTGGAATTTCATCTTTAGCCGTTTCTTCAGGCTCAGCGGTTTCAATTGACTCTATCACCGCTTCCTTCGTGTACTTATACTGCGGTGTAACCCGCTCCGGTACGGGATCAGGTTCAGGCTCTGGTGGCGGTTCAGGCTCTGGTTCCAACGAAGGTGTTTCCTGCCCGGAGATTTTCTCCTCAGGTGCAGGGACGTCCGGCTTATCAGTTGATTCAACCGGAGCGGATTTCTCTTCCGGTTTTTCCTCGACGTCCAGAGATTTCTCGTCATCGGAACCTTCGAGAAGTATCTGTCTCAGTTTTTCAGGATCGTATGTCACTTTTTAACCACTGCGGGATTGCAGCCCGCCAGGATTTATTTCCATCTGTTAATTTCAATAACACGAACGGCCGTAAACAGTGAAAAAATTATGAACGAGACAAGGTAGACAATGTCGCGTGTGTCCAGTAATCCGTTCGTGAGGTTATTAAACTGTCCGGAGAAAGACAGGTAGTAGAATGTCTTTCCAAGTGCTCCACCCAGAACGCTGCCAGCTTTCAGAAACCTCAGGCCGAACAGCACAAGCAGGCAGATAATCGCGGCTACGACCGAACTCCGCGAAAGGGAACTCGACAACACTCCCATCGCAAGGAACGCGGCACCAAGCAGAAGTGCTCCCAGGTAACCTGTGAGGATCACACCCCAGTCTGGTGAACCGAATATTCCGAGCATGATCGGGTACTGCAGTGTGAGTGCAAGAGCGAAGACGTACAGAAGCAGGCTGGCAAAGTACTTCCCGACTACCACTTCCCAGTCATTGATCGGATAGGTCATCAGAAGCTCGATTGTTC
>JAUWTM010000086.1 GCA_030614715.1 Planctomycetota bacterium | reverse complement strand
CCTGGAACGTGTGGATATCATTCGAAAGATCGGGCAGCTCGATTGTAAGAAGCCCTGTCTGCCACGATGACCACACGCCCGAATCCAGCTTCCATGAATAATCCATCGATGCTTCACTGCTGAGATCGTCCGTGCCCGTCCAGTCGAACGTGTATGTATCGTACTGCACGATATCCACCGGGCAGATGTCTATCTCCACCGACGGCTGGAAATTCACATCGAAACTGCACGACGATTCGCTGCTTTCGAGAGCCGGATTTCCTGAGTCACGGACTTTCACGATGAATATATGTGGTCCGGACGTCAGTGAGTTCCACTGGTAATTAGAAAGACCCGTCTGCCATCCCTGCCATGCGCCGTCCTTCAACACGTTGTAATCAATAGTGTCCCATGTGTCGTTGTCGTCGTTTACGTCCCACGTGAAAATGTACGACGATGTGTTTACATCGACTGCCGGGCAGTTGTTTATTGAAATGGACGGGCCAAGGTTTACATTGAAGCCACAGACTACCTCAGCCTCGAGCTGTGGAGTTCCGTTGTCCCTCACCTTAACCCGGAATTCACGGGGTCCGGACGGAATCAAATCCCAGAGGTATTCGGTCAGGCCCGGCTGCCAGCCCTGCCACGACCCGTCGAGTGCCACATTGTATTCCATCTCTGATGGATCGTCTGAATCGTCTGACGCGGTCCATTCGAAGTTGTAGATAACGCCGTTCAGGTCGGGAAAGGGGCAGTTATCGATTGAAATCTCCGGCGGTTCGTTCGCAATTTCAATCACGAGCGGTGCATCGAGCAGGTCTGTCGCTCCTTCGTTATCGGTCACGCGCAACTGAACGTTGTAAATGCTTTCAATGGGCCACGAACGCAGGACTATCGGTCCCGTGTTGTCCGGGAAAAAGTCTCCATCGTAGTCCCAGTCCCATTCGTATAGGTCGATCGAGACACCGCCGCAATCGTTGTCCATTGAGTCCGATGCATCGAATGTAATTTCCTCGTCTGGTTTGGCTGTGTATTTTGAAGCTGAAGCTGACGCGGTCGGAAGTGCGTTTTCGATTGTGATTTCAAATGGAGCATCGAGCGTATCCGTACCTGCCTCGTCGTCCGTCACCCTGAACTGCACGTAGTAAGTACCCGGCGTATCCCATGAATGCGACACGCTCTCGCCGGATTCATCGAACGTACCGTCGTTATCCCAGTCCCACTCGTAGAGCTGGATCGCTCCGCCATCGGGATCGTAGGAGCCGTCATCATCGAACTGAACCGGCTCGCAGATCGTCTGCAAAATGGGATTGGCAATCGCGTAGGCGATCGGATCGATGTAATCGACCGCGATCTGGACCTCAATCGGATCGTCGAGAAGGTCCGTACCACCCTCGTCATCGGTTACCCTGAGCTGGACGGCATAGGTATCGGCCTCTGGCCACGAATGATTAATAACCACGCCATTGCCTTCGACCTCGAAACTCCCGTCGTAATTGAAATCCCACTCGTAAAGCTCAATCGATTCTCCTGTACAGTCGTTGTCAGTGGATGCCGATCCATCGAATTCTATTTCAACATCGAGAAGTGCGAAGAACTCACTCGCAACGGCTGATGCTGTCGGAAGTGCATTCGTAATCGAAACTTCGATCGGATCATCAAGTGTATCGGTTTCATCCTCATCGTCGGTAACTCGGAATTGAACCGTGTATTCGCCGGGCTCGGTCCACGCGTGACTTACATCCGCTCCGGTTTCATCGAAAGTACCGTCATTGTCCCAGTCCCACTCGTAGAGCTGAATGTCGCCACCGTCTGGATCGAAGGAGCCGTCATCGCTGAAATTCACCAGCTCACATACCGTCTGCTCGGTCAGATCCGACCCCGCAACCGCCACCGGTGGCTCTTTCTGTTCGACATACTCAACTACCGTGAGCGGATACACCATGTAGGCGGTTAAATCGAGCCATTCAGGTGCCGATGCATTGTCGTTATCAACAACCTTGATTAGTGCACGGTATTCGCCGACAGGGGCAGGCGCCTGGTTTTCAAGTACTGCTTCAAATGTCGAGAAACCATCATTGTCAGCGATCCATGATGCATCGACAGTTCCAGTGAACAGGTCTGTGCATTCAATTACAGGTGTTGAGTGTGAATCCTTCCCCTGCCAGTCGTATACGTCAATTGTAAGCGTGGTCGAACCGCCCAGGTCTGTCAATCCCTGGTCTATCGGTGTGTCGGTTATCTCGATCTTCCACGGTTCACTGCAGTTCGCCTCAGGCGGGAACTGGGTCATCGGATCAACTACCGGTTGTGTGGTCGCAGGAGCCCACGATGCATCTACAGCATACCCGAACACGAACGCAGAATCCGGCATGTCGATTTCAAACGTTTCGGAGATCGTGTCACCAGCGTAAAAAGCGTTACGAATGTTCGCGGGATTTGACGTGATGTACCTCTTGTACGGGTTCAGCGTGGCATCGGGAAAGGTAACCGTCGCGAGATTGCCCGTGATGTATCCCTGCAGTCCTCCCGGACCCATCCCCTCCGTGGTCCAGTTGTAGAGGGTCGTGTAACCGTCGGGATTGACCATTTCGCCGTCGCCCAGTGTCCTGTCCGACATAACCAGGCCCGATTCGGTCCATTCATGGCTGCCTGAGAACATCGCAATCCCACGAACATCGAATCCGGTGAAATTCAACGATGGGAAGGGATGCCTGATTTCGATCTCTACATCCAGCGTGCCGAGTCCGGTCGGGGTGATGCCCACCAGCGAGAAACAATCGGTGCACGGACCGCCTTCGAGCCATTGCAGCACGTTCCAGTAACCGGTTGTCATCCTCACCGGGATCACTTCGAATTCCGGCACCGATGGATCGACATATATCTCCTGATACGCCCATAGGTAACGTCCATTTTGAGTTTCAGGCGAATCGGGTTCTGTCTGCGTGGTCAGTTCGGGTGGATTTTCAGGCTGTACGGGTGGAACCGACGGTCCACTGCCTCCGGCGCAGCCTGAGATGATCCAGAGGAACGTGCTTAGTACAATCAGAAGACGGTAAGTGTTGCTCACTGTGTGAAACCCCAACTTATTTATTTAAGGGATACGATTGTTATCGGTTTTCGATACTGAAACCGTAGAGTGGGTTCAACCAATATGTCGATATCCCCGCCGCTGTCCCCGGATTCTTGCTCCTCGTACCGAAATTAACTTTACATCATGTCCGGGATATTTTCCAGTAGGCAATTAATCAGCCTTAAATCAGGATCATGATGACTTCCCGCAGCACTTCTTATATTTCTTCCCGCTCCCGCACGGACATGGATCGTTCCTGCCGACCTTCTCACTCGCGCTCTTCTTTACCGGAACCCTCTTCACAGGACCCCCGCCATGTGTGGCGGTCATCGAGCTGTCGTAGATCGACTTCTCCTTCTTCACCACTTCCGCGAGGAAAATCGCCCTCAGCGACTCCTCCTTGAACCTCAGGAACATCTCCGTGAACATGATGTGAGATTCCTTCGTGTAGACGACCAGCGGGTCCTTCTGCGCGTACGCCTGCATGCCGACGCCACCCTTGAGGTCATCCAGACCCCTCAGGTGATCGACCCAGTGACGGTCGATCATGTTCAGCATCATGAACCGCTCGAGATCGCGCATGCTCATCCCGGTCGTCTCGATCATCCTTTCCTTAAGCTCGTACAGCTTCTTTCCCTGCTTCGCGAACAGGTCGATCAACTCTTCGCGCTCCTTGCCCTTAAGCTCCGGAAGCTTGATCGTCTCACCGAACGGCAGCGACATCCGCATTTTCTTGAGAAGGCCTTCGAGGTCCCAGTCAGGCTGCTTGAGCTTTGGATTGCAGTTACTATCGACAGCAGCGGTGATAATATCCTCGATGTAACCCATGATATTCCCACGCATATCCTTGCCGTCGAGAATTGCGTTGCGCTCGCGATAGATTACCGTTCGCTGGCGCTCCATGATGTCGTCGTACTTGAGGATGTGCTTGCGGATGTCGAAGTTATGCCCCTCGACTTTCTTCTGCGCGTTACTAATCTGCTTTGAGACCATTGCCGCCTCGATTGGCGTATCTTCATCGAGCCCGAAACGGTCCATCAGATCCTTGACACGTTCACCGCCGAAAATCCGCATCAGGTCGTCTTCCAGGCTGACGTAAAACCTTGATGAACCGGGATCACCCAGACGTCCGGACCGTCCCCTGAGCTGGTTGTCTATTCGTCGAGACTCGTGACGTTCTGTTCCGATTATGTGCAGGCCGCCGGCTTCCTTGACTCCCTCTCCCAGCTTGATGTCTGTTCCACGACCGGCCATGTTGGTAGCGATTGTTATGGCTCCGGTCTGACCCGCGTCCTTGATGATCTGCGCTTCCTTCTCGTGGTTCTTTGCATTCAGGACACTGTGCGGGGTTTTTTCCCGCTTCAAAAGTGCGGACAGCATCTCGCTCGTTTCGACTGCGGTCGTGCCCACCAGGGTAGGCTGTCCACGCTCGTGACAATCCTTGATATCCTCGACAACCGCACGGAATTTACCCTTCTTGGTCTTGTACACCACGTCTTGATAATCGATTCGACCCATCGGCTTGATCGTCGGGACCGCGACCACGTCCATTCCGTAGATGTTCCTGAACTCCTCCTCCTCGGTTTTCGCCGTACCGGTCATGCCCGCGAGTTTTTCGTAGAGACGGTAATAATTTTGGATGGTGATCGTGGCCATTGTCTGGGTCTCGGCCTTGATCTGGACGTTTTCCTTGGCCTCTATTGCCTGGTGCTGTCCCTCCGAGAATCGCCGTCCCAGCATCAACCGTCCGGTGAACTCATCTACGATTACCACCTGACCGTCCTTGACGACGTAATCGATATCTTTTATGAACAGCGAATGCGCCTTCAGGGCAAGTTGCAGGTGATGTGCATGCGTGGCGTTTTCAGGACTGTACAGGTCGGAGATGGCGAGGGCTTTTTCAATTTCGTCGATTCCCTCCTCCGTCAGCGATGCATGTTTTTCCTTCTCATCCAGCTCGAAGTGGACGTCCTTTCTGAGACGCCTGATGATCCGGTCGTAACGCTGGTATTCCTGCGATGCCTGCTGCGGTTGTCCGGAGATGATGAGCGGTGTACGCGCC
This sequence comes from Planctomycetota bacterium, assembly GCA_030614715.1. GTDB lineage: Bacteria > JAJVIF01 > JAJVIF01 > JAPKYR01 > JAPKYR01 > JAUWTM01. Next base: position 12,660 of record JAUWTM010000086.1, on the reverse strand, counting down.
TCATCGATGAGGATGCTGTCCACCTCGTCCACGATGGAGAAATACAGATGACGTTGCACGCGAAGTTTTATATCCGTCACCATGTTGTCGCGAAGGTAATCGAAGCCGAATTCCGAGTTTGTGCCGTAGGTGATATCGGCCTGGTATGCCGCGACCCGATCCTGCGGACTCTGTCCGTTCTGAAGAAACGCCACCTCTAATCCCAGGAAATTATAGATCGGATGCATCCATTCCGCGTCACGTTTCGCGAGATAATCGTTGACCGTGACCAGGTGCGTGCCGTAGCCTGCAAGGGCGTTCAGGCTCATCGGGAGCGTCGCTGCAAGTGTTTTTCCCTCGCCGGTCTTTGCCTCCGCGATTCGCCCATGATGCAGAACGATTCCGCAGATTAATTGCTCGTCGTAGTGACGTTCCTTGTTAGTGCGCAGGGACGCCTCACGTACACATGCCGCGACCTCGGGAAGAGCTTCGTCCAGAACAGCCTCTCGCTTGTCGAAGTCCTCACGGACCTTCATCACGGGATCCTTCCACTTGTTGAACCGATCGCGAATCCTCTCATCGCTGAGCTTCTGAATCTCCGGTTCGAGTACGTTGATTCTATCGACCGAGGCATAGAGCTTTTTCAGCTCGCGTTCCTCGGTCCTCAGGAACTTCTCGAAGAAATTTCTCAGATCACTAGGCATACAGTGTCAACTCGCATATCCTCCGGATTGGCGACAATCACAATCTTTCCATTATACATGACTGTACAAGACGGGCAAGGAGCACGGAGGTTGCATCAAACATCACCCTGATGTATCCCTACAGAACCCATTCATCGCAATCCCGTAGCACAGCACGGCAGTGCGTTCAGCCTGCCTTTCACCCCATTCCCGTAGCACAGCACGGCAGTGCGTCGCAATACGTTCATCCTGCCATTTACGGTTACACGTTCAATTTACCGAATGCTGGACGCACTGCCGTGCTGTGCTACGGGACTGTTTTACATCTTTTTAAATATATATCCTACAAATTCACCAGGACTATCGACACCATCGTAAGTACTATCCCGATCAATCCCAGCTTCCCGAATTCCTCCCTGAAAAATACCTTCCCAATCAACGCGATCAGCAATACGGTCATCGCTGTTACGGTCGGGAACACGATATAACTCGGCAATTCCGATAGCGCTCCTACAAGGAACCACGACGAGCCGTAATTCGGCACACCCAGCAGTATTCCCCACAGTGCGTCGACCCATCGTAGCTTGCATTTTTGCGCGATCATCACGACAAGCACGCTCAGTCCCGCGCACGCGAACAGGACCGCAAGAAAAACAGGCTTTTCGGACGCGTCTCCCATCCGCTCGAACAGTTTCATCGACAGGTCGGCAAGTCCGAAACAGAAAAGCAGTCCCAACGACCACATCGCAAGCATGACCTTCGAATCTCTGCTCTCACCCTTTATCTGTTCCCCTCCCCTGAAGCTGATCGACATCATCACCGCGGCGATCAACGCCCCAACCATCCCGATTACCTGCAGCCACCTCGGCGACTCCCCGAAAAAGATCAGCGATGCGGCAATCGGGACAATCGCGGACAGGCGCATCAGGCTCACAGGCAGCGCGACCCCGCGTTTCTCTATCGCAATAATCATCAGGAAGAAATTCAGCGCGAAGATAAAACCCGCGACCGGTGCGAGGAACATTGAGAAGGACGTCAAGGCAAAGACCCGATCAACAGAATCCCCGTCCGGCCCGACCCGGGATGCAGTGTAAAGAACCACACTCACAAGCGTCGCGACGATATAGTTTGCTAGAAGCATCGTGAGACGCTCTTTTACACGCGTCTCAGCGAGTTTAATAATCACGCCTATTAAGGTAGTGCATACAATTGTAAACAGGAGGTTGATCATACCGAGGCAAAGATTGTATCACTAATTACTAACTCCCAATGCCGCCCACAAGCTTACCAGTTAGCCTTGAATCCCGTTCTAAAGGTCCTGCTTGTGGGTGTCTCATCTATTGTTCCATTAATATTTTCTGCAATTTATTAAGAATGGAACATTAGATGAGACACCCACATGCGTCAGGTTATTTGCTAGATTGACCACACAGCGTTAAGCATGTGGGCGGCATCGGTTGGTTTGTTTTCGTTAAAGTGAAGGATTTATTGGGTTTGTGATATTTGGGTTATGGTAATCTTACTCTTCCTTCTCGTCCCCGGGCCAGCTGCCCTTCTTCTTCATGTCATTGATCCAACGGTACAGCGTCGCCTCGCTGATCTCCAGAAGGTTCGCGGCCTTCGAACGGTTCCCCTTCACCAGGTTAAGCGCCTTCAACACGTGCGCGTGCCCCAGTTCCTCCAGCGTCTGGAAATCCGACACTGCCGCAGCCTGCGCGTCGAGCATTTCCTCCGGAAGATGCTTCGGATGTATCACGTTCGGCTCGTGATCGATCAGTATCCGTTTCAGGAGGTTCTCCAGCTCACGGATGTTGCCCTTCCACGGGTATTCGAGAAAATAGTACGTCGCCTTCGGACTGAGTGTCGGCTTCCTGACCTCAAGCTCCTCCGCGAATTTACCGAGGAAGAAATCTGTCAGTTCGAGAATGTCGTTTCCCCGACCCCGTAAGGGTGGAAGCTGGAGCGGGAACGTTGACAGTCGATAATACAGATCCTCCCGGAACGATCCGTCCTCCATGCGCTGATCGAGGTCCTGGTTCGTTGCCGCGATAATCCGCACGTCGACATGAATATCCTTCGTCCCCCCGACCTTCCTTATCGCCTTCTCCTGGAGCACTCTCAGTAGTTTCGCCTGTAACAGGGCCGGCATGTCGCCTATTTCATCGAGGAAGAGAGTCCCATCGACTGCAAGCTCGAATATCCCCTGCTTGCCGCCCTTCTTCGCGCCCGTGAATGCTCCCTCGGCATAACCGAACAGCTCACTTTCCAGGAGGTCATCGGGAATCGCGGAGCAGTTGATCGCCTCGAACGGCCCGTCTGCCCGCTTCGATTCAAGATGTATTGCCCTTGCGAAAACCTCCTTACCTGTTCCGGACTCACCCAGCAGCAGGACTGTCTCACCAGTACGTGCGACACGTCTCGAACGCTCGCACAGACGTCGCATCGCGGGAGATCCACCAATTACAGTCCCGAACGCACCCGACATACCCTCGTCGAGGTAACGGCTAATCCTGATTGCCGCACTGATTGCCGTCCCTGCAAGTTCCGCGATCTTGTTCAGGAATCCAAGCTGTTCTTTGCCTAGTTTAATCGATGGATCCCGGGTATCCACGTACAGCACACCGTAGCGATCCTTCTCGATCTCGAACGGTGAGAGAAGACCGCTTGTCACCTGACGCTGGATCAGGCTTTCACTCGCTGAGTCCTCGGAGCTGTCGTAAATGATCCCCTCTCCTGATTCGACCGCCGCTTTGACAAGAGTTGAGGAAATATCTATTGCTTCCTCCTGCCCGACACTTCTCGCGACCCGTATCGCCATCGCACCCTCGCTGCTGACCTCGACAACCATCCCGCGCTCGCAGCCAAGGTGCTTGATCGCTTCGTCGAGGACTGTTTCGGTCACCACGACAGGGTCGGTTGCGCCGGTCAGGGCCAGCGCGATCTCATAGAGCGATTTATACCCGTCACCGCCCGATTTTCCATGGGTTTCGGCGAACTTTAGAAGCTCATGGCATGTTTCGAGGAGAGCATTGACAGGCTTCTCGCTGACCTTCGTGAGCGGGATTTTCTTGTCGTCGATGAGCGCTTCGACCTTATCGAGCGATTTCTTCAGATTATCGATATGTTCAACCATGGTCCGTCCCTGTGCGATGGATGGCTGCATTGTACTCAAGACGCCTCCTGCAGGCTATCAAAATGAGAGTAATTTGCTGATTTCCGTGGATTTCAGCCATCAGGGCCAGTTTGCGTATGGATTTAAATTCATTAAAATTCCCCCATTTCATGCGGGTTTCAGGGTAAATCGGGGCTGATTTAGTCGATTTTCAGCCATTTCTTCCGCTTTGGTGCCCTGTGTGCATTACATAGGGCGAGTACACACGAAACGCGGAGGACATAAAGATGACTGCAAAGCGAAATATCTACAAGGAACTCACGACAGGCCTTACTTACATCACTATCCAGAGAGCATTACTCGTAGCCATATTCACCAGCCTCCTTATTGCGGTGGTTCTATAAGAGACACGCCGGTATGAACTGAGACACTTCCATTGATCACATACAATCCCTCACCTAATGTCCCTGCGAACTCCCGGGAATCCTTCCCGGGAGTCACGCTTTTAGAGATGATCATGTGCTGGCAGCACATGACACAAGGGATTATTAAAAAAGTAATGATTTCCAGTGTGGGGCAGACTTTCCAGTCTGCCGTATGAGATTTTTAGTTATCTTTACCAAAAATTCCCCCATTCCCCGTGCATTAGCCATTAACCTTGTTTAAACTTAAACGATTGTCAGGGACATGCTTTCTATCGGGGACAAATATCTCGACTACATCGTCGCCAGCTATCTCGGCCGAGGTGGCATGGGCACCGTCCTGCTCCTTGAAAAAGAGGACGGTGAAAAGGCTGCGCTCAAAATCCTGCATCCCCACCTTCTCGAGGACGAAGAACTTGTCCGCAGGTTTTATCTCGAAGCCGAGGTCGCTCATCGAATTAACTGCCCGCGCGTGTGCAGGGTATTCGACGTCCGCCAGGTGTCGCTTGGAGTGAAGGGTTCGCATGGGATCCTGATGGAATTTGTCGAGGGAGAGTCCCTCGCGGAAATGATGGAAACCGGTGACGTCTACGGTGAGGAATGGGCACTTCATGTGGCTGACGGTGTCCTTGAGGGTCTCGAGGCAATTCATGCTGCCGGCCTTTTACATCGTGACATCAAGCCCGAAAATATCGTCATCACCCCCAGTGACACTATCAAGCTGCTCGACCTTGGACTCGCAAAGGTCATAGAGAGCTCGATCAAGCTCTCGAAGACCGGGTATTTCATCGGCACTTATCACTACGCGAGTCCTGAACAACTGATGGGAGAGGACATAGGGTTCTCGTGCGACATCTACTCCCTTGGCACGGTGCTCTACGAAATCACCACCGGTGCACGTCCGCACCCGTCTACCGAGATCCGCGAACTTATTCACGAAAAAGTCAATGTGCCCGTGCGGCGTCCAAGCCGCGTGAATCCGACCCTGTCGCCATTTTTCGACATGCTCGTACTCGACATGCTTGAAATCCAGCCGGACAACCGTCTGCAGACAGCAAAGACATGCAGGGAAATTATCCGCGAACGCGAAAAGAGCGACTGGTACAGGGCACGTGTCTCGGTATCCATCTCGCTTGACTCAATCAGCACATCGACCAGCCTTCGCCGGATGGTTCGCGTACCGAGACGGACTCGGCTTTACGGCCGTACGAAGGAAATGGACCAGTTCAGGTCGTGGGCATACGACGCGATCGGGATCAATCGAGGCGAGGAGGATGAAGAAGTACCTAATGGCCTTAGCGTCCTTATCGGTGGCGAGGCGGGTATCGGAAAGACCCGCCTTGTTGAGGAACTGGTCATAGAGCTGGAGAGCGCCGATCAGCCGTTTGTGGTGCTGGCCGGACGGTCGCTCCAGGAGAGCAGGCATGTGCCGTACGGACCGCTGATCGAGATGGTCCGCGATTTCTTCATGCTTGAGAATGAGCCGGACGTCGATCTGGTAGCGCTCTTCAGCGAGTACCTTCCGAACCTGCGTCCCCTCATCCCGCCCTTCCTCGAGCTTGTCACGCATAAGCGGTTCATGGATGACTCCGATATCAGGGGCGTGCTGAACGAATCAAACCTGCTTCACCTCTTTCAGACACTGTTCACAACCATCGCGAAAGAAGTACCGCTGATCCTGTTCTTCGACGACCTTCAGTGGACCGACGTAAACACGATAAACGTGCTTGCCTACCTCACTTCCGGCATTAAGGGTGCACCTCTGCTGATTGTCGGCACCTTCAGGGAGGAGGAACTGGAGACCCCGGAGGGCGAATCACATCCACTGGTCGACGTACTCGCAAGATTCGCCCGCAAGCACGAGGTGAAGCGAATCTCTCTCGACCGTCTCGACGAACAGGCCTGCTTCGATATCGTCGAGGAGTGCTTCCCGAACGCGGAATTCGTCGATGAGCTTGCTGAACGCGTCTATGGTAAAAGCGAAGGCAATCCGTTTTACATAATGGAGATCCTCAACCTCCTATACGACGAAGGACGCGTTGGGTTCACCGACGGACGCTGGGAAATGCGCGGTGTCACATCGGAGATCGAAATTCCTCCGAGTTTGCGTGAGATCGTGGCGTTCAGACTCGAACGATTGACTGAACAAGAGCGCGAAACCCTCGAAGCCGCTAGTATTCTTGGCTACAGGTTCTCATCCGACCTACTGATAGACCTGACCGATATTCCCAGGATCAAGTTGCTCCGTGTGCTCCAGAAACTGGAAAAAAACCGTCGCCTGATCGTCTGCCACGAAGCGGGATACAGGTTTGATCATCACGTCGTTTATGAAACCGTCTACGACAGCATCATTCCTGAACTCCGGACCGAATATCACAGGTTCGCGGCTGACCTGCTGAGTGACACGGATGAAATCCACCCGATCGTTTACCTGCTTGTCTACCACCTGAGACGATCCGGTGAGGATGCACGCCTGCTTGAATACCTTCCGCTGGCCTGCGAACGTGCACGCGACGAATATTCGAATAACCTCGCACTCGAACATGCGGAATGGGCATGGGAAGCCTACGACCGTCTCGGGCAGCCCGAAACGTTTAAACCGGTAGTTACAAAGCTCCTGGGTCAGCGAGGCGAAGTCGCGGGACTCCTGGGAGAGCGGGATTTAGAGCTGGAAAGCGCCGTTCAGATGCTTGCCCTGGCTGAGGATCTGAATGATGCGCACCTGATCAGTCTCGCCAACCGTCTGCTTGGTGAGCACTCCAGGAGCATTTCCGAGTGGGATGAAGCACTGGAACGATACCAGCTTGCATTGGAAACATGCCCTGTTGAGAAGGGAGTTGAATGCGCGTCCATACTTCGTCACCTGGGCACTATCGAGCACCTGAGACGGAACGAGGAAAAGGCTATTGAGTACTACCACAAGGCGCTTGAGGCACTCGACGACCTCCCCCCATCGTCCGAGCTTGTCAAAACCCATAACAACCTGGGCATCAGCCTGAAAAGGGTCGGACGCATTGAAGGTGCGATCTTTGAGTTCGAGCAGGCTCAGCAGATAGCCGAGGATATCGGGGACCTGTACGCTGAGACATTCCCGCTGGGATCGCTTGCATTGATTAATTACGACCAGGGTAAGTGGGAGAAGGCAAACGAGCTGTTCACCAAACATCTTGGCATCCTAGAGCAGACCGGTGACATGACATCGCTGTCACGAACGCTCCTGAACATGGGCAACATTTACTACCAGGTCGGTATCTTCGACCAGGCCGAGGAATACTTCCTCGAAAGCCTCGATGCCCGCAGGCGAATGGAGCACCGTCTCGGGGAAGCAATTGTCCTCCATCACCTTGCATATATTAACCGCCAGAGAAAGGAATATGAGAAGGCTGTCGACAGGCTTGCAGAGGCAATGACCATTCACGAGGAGATCGGCGACAAGCGCGGGGAGGCAACTGCACTTGCAGACCTTGCATGGATCCATAACCTTGCCGGACGTCACAAGATCGCGCTTGAATGCGCATCGCAAGCCCTGGAGCTCGGTGAGAGCGCCGGTTTCGCTGATAGACTGGTCGAAGCTAACATGGAGAAACTGATCGCGAAGCAGGCACTTGGCGAGGACCGGGAAACATGTTCGGAAAATATTACAAAACTGGTCGCCGAAGCGGGGATAGAGAGATTCATACAACACGGTCCGTGGGCACTTCTACGACTTGCGGTGCTGCAGGAACAGTGCGGCCTCGACGAGGAATCGAGTGAGAGCAGGAAACACGCGAAGGAACTCGCAGAAAAAAACCTGTCGCAGTTGAACGATCCTGAATGGTGCGCAAGCTACAGGCTTCTTTACCAGGAAATCCTTCAGTGATTGTCGCAGCGAGTGTGATTTAGTATTCTGGAGGGAAGATATGGGGCAATCCAACGGCATGACATCCGGGTCCGCCGGTAACGAGGGACGTTCTCAGCCGACGCCACAACCTCCCGCGCCGGAAAACCGGGGATGCACCAATAAAAAGGCGATCACCTGCCTTGTGATCGGATTCGCGGTTGGCTCTACACTGGTTATTGTCCTTATTATCGTGGCTATTGCTGTACCGGCGGTAATTAACGCCCGACGTCATGCCTGGGAGTCCGGTGCACAGCAGACTTTACGCTCGATCGGTGAGATCCAGAGCCTGTATCATGAACATAACAATTCCGGCAATTATGGATCGTTCAGGGACTGCAAGGACCTCGAATTGATCCCCGACGGGTACACATTCTCAAATATGGCTAAAAATTACACCCTGACCTGGGAGGTTACGCCACGGGAGTTGGCTGAGGACGGTGAAACTTACATAGGTAGAAGCACTTACACTGTTATCGCGTACCCGCTTGAAACCCATGCGGGATACCTGAGCACCTTCGCGATTCGGGAGGACCAGGTAGTCAGAATATACGAACCCGACGTGGGAAACATTGAAATCGACGTCCTTACATGGGAATCGATGGGACATCCACCCGCAGAATCGGACAAAGAATCACCCGAATCTGATTAAAATGGTTTCCCGTATCCATATGTTTTAGTGTATTATTACCGGACCAGATACGGGAGGCACTCTATGCGATATCTCCTTCTCTTACTTGCACTGATAACCAGCGCGATCGGTTTAATTTTACTGCCGGCCTGCAGTGGCGGGGGCGAAATGGGTGGTGACGGCAACCTGATCGCTGATTATGACCTTGAAGGTGAGGAATACCTCGCGGATCCTGATAATCCATTCACAAGATTATGCAGGCTTCTGCAGCCAGGGGTCGCATTCGCAGGACAGGACCTGAGCTGGGATTCTAACTCATACCCGTTGAATATCTTCACCGGCGAAAGGAATGCTGAAGCGGGATTGAACGTGATCATCTCCGCACCCGACATGTCCTTCGTGGCACAGGGTGTCACGAGTTCATCCGGACGCGTGACAATCAGCAACCTGCCCACGGGTTTCCTGACAATGACAATCACCGGTCAGGACGGTCATAATTACAACGTCCCGATTCAGATTAACGAGGATGTGACCAGCCGTACAAGGGTTCTTGTCTTCAGGAATCCCGATACAGGCGGAGTGGAGGTTACCGCCAAGACCTTCCACGACACTGATGGCGACTCTTTTAACGATGACGATTTCTCATATGCACTGTACGGCAGGCCTCGCGACCAGCAGACCGGTGGACAGGTCCACCTCCACATCGCTGGCGAAACCCGAATCGATGCCAACGGTGACGGTGACTTTAACGATCCCGGTGATGAGATCGTTATCGAGCCTGATGATGACGGTCAGAGCTCCGAAGAAGGCGACGGTGACGAGGACAACGATTACCTGCTGGATAACGTGGACCCGGACATCGATGGTGACGATATCCCCAACGGTTCCGACGACGACATGGACGGTGACGGGATTCCGAACGATCAGGATGATTATCCTGATGGCGTGGGTCCGAACGACGATTTCAATCCACCGCTCGATTACATGACAGGTGAACCTTACATGGGAATCCTTGACGCTTACGATCAGGAGTCCACCGGTAACACAGCGGTAGTTGTGTTCCCGAAAGCCTACGATGACGAGAACGACCCGGTTACCTACAGGATCTACTGGTCGACCACCACTCCGATTGACTTCGATACTGCACAGAACCAGCTGTTCAAACCACTGGTCGAGCTGGAAATTTACGAGGACAATGTTACCGGACTTGTCAACAACCAGACGTAGTACTTTGCCGTTCGGGTCTTCGATTCCGCACAACCGCCAAACGAAGATCCTAATTCGACAGAATCCGAACCGGTCGTGATCTCGGATCAGTAGAATTTAACAGATCAATACGACTTATCAGACCAGTTCAATTTAACCACATGAAAACCATGAGCCATGCATATTCCGCATGGCTCTTTTTTTAGACTTACCTGTAATTTCCGTGCTGTATTGTAGCCCGGCAATGCATTTGCCGGGTTCCATTCTGTATCAATTTCTTCCGTTAAATAACCAATCCCGGCGAAGGCATCGCCGGGCTACTGTCCACTATAATTACTATCCAGGTTACTTTTTATGAAAAATACATAAAACAAACACCAATGCCGCCCTCAAGCACTCAACGCGAGTTACTCTCCCTGAGTGTGACTGGTGCTTGAGGGTGTCTCGCCTAATGCAGAATTACCCTGCACACCAAAGCGTAAAAGGCAGCATAAAGAACTAGGTGTAAAGGGGATGGCGTAAAGGGGACTGTCACCTTTTTGCGTCTGCCAATCTTCCACCAACGTTCACTTTTGCCAAAGCAAAAAGGATGCCTGTCCCCTTTACGCCTTTCTCTCCCCTATTCACTCCCCGGTCTGTACATGCATTTGCCGGGCCCCCTCTAGACCTCCGAATTACCCTGCCACCAGCCGTTCAGTTTTGTATCACAGTGACTGCGGAAATTTTTCTTCAATCTCAACCTGTCTTTGCTCATCTATCTTATGCTGCTCGCGAATTGCTAATGTTTCTCGGTATTCCTTCGCTTCAGCTAATTTAGTTAATTCCATCTCAGCATCGTTCTCTTTCACAATTTTTTCGATATCATTCAATGAAACGTTGAAATACTCCTTTCTCTTGTTTACCAAGTTAAGCCTGAATTCGTTAAATGCATTATGAAGTTTATTCTCCAATTCAGGTGCGTTTTCCGAAAAAATCATCCCGTGGACGTCAAACGCGAAAGGTACGGACGCATCTCCCAGTTCCTTTACCCTGTCGAAAGGTTCAAGTCTTCTGGTCAAACCGATTTTGTAAACTTCCTCACCAAAAGATCCAATATTTGAAATGATGTATACGTGCCCCGACTTCGTGAGTTGTGCCCGGGAAACAGCCCTTTCTTTTAATTCCTGTGCTTCTTTGAGTTTCTGCTGTAATTCCTTCATCTGGTCGTTCAGCTTTTGTAATTCATCTCCATGAGCAGATTCAAGGTCGGATTGTGCCTGCAAAAGCGCATTCTGATATCTTTTTTCATCATCCTCAGCTGCTTTAGTCGCCTTCTCAATTTCCTTTTGCACCTTTTCTTCCTCCCTGATCTGCTCCTTAATCCGACGCTGTTCTTCTTTTTCGTCGTACAACTTTTCCTGATATTCGTGAGCCAGGTGTAATTCCCCGTGCTTGAGTTGAAGGTAGTTTCCAGTGATTGATATTTGATTCGTCTCCCCTAGCTTATTAAGTGCATCGAAGGCCTTTCTAATTCGCTCCTCCATTTTCTGAACATTATTCCATCGCACTTTTAATATGGCTGAATCGCACTCATTGTTAAATGCACGCAGGGTCAGCTTGATCTGCCGATTGACCATTGTACGGCCTTTGGCTTTACTACCCTCCACACTCCATTCAATCGCACAGACCGCTGCCTGTTTATCTTTGATGGCTTGTTTCTGCTTTTGCCTGGTTTCGATCAATTTTGTCTTGTATTTCTCAGACGTGTCGAAGTCAAAATGCGGTTTGTACATTCCATACGAAATATATTCCAGATCTTCCTCAAGGACAGTGATTTCACCCATTAATCGGTCAAATACCTTACGTTTCTCTGCATAGTCAGATCTTAGTTCTGTTATTTGTGAGTTTATTTTTGCTACGGCGTTTTGATGTTCATTGGTCTTTTGTTTCAGGTCGTTACTGACCTTCACAATTTCCTTGTCGATATCTACAACGCCTTTAAATCTGTCCTGCAGCTTTTTTAGTTCCGAAATTTTCCTGACAAGGAAAATTACGGCTCCAACAGCTATTAAGCAGGACAGAATCGTAATTAGCAGGAATGTTGCATTCACTGATCTTTACCTCCCAGTTTGATTAAATAGCTTGGACAAGTCTTACCCAAGTCGGTCTAGAATATTGCTATAAATTTAATCTGCTGTCAAGGATTGAGAGTTGGCAACATACACATTTTGGGATTCCTCCCTCTCACTCCCCGGTGATTTCCCTGCAGAACTCCAACGCGTCCTCCCGTGTCGCGACCTCTCCTGTTACCTGGGCTTCCTGTACCCTCTTCAACAGATGCCCGATCATCGGACCCGGTTCCATACCCAGCTCATGCATTAACGTGGCACCATCGATCAGCTGCGGCGGACGCACGACTACCTCGGTCCGGTTGTACAGGCAATCGAGGAGAAACGAGACCGCTGTCCTGTGACGGTCAAGAATTTCCGGCGTTACCAGTTTTCCCTGTGCCGCGAGACGGTCTGCGAGCGCGATTAAAATAATCCCCAGCGACGCATCCTCGTAGTCGCGGAAAAACCTGTATGCAACACGCGGACGGTCCGGCTCATCGCGCCCGAGTATCGCGGGCCTCAGGTGTCCCGCGATGTACCTGCAGACGAGGTCGCGTTCGTAGGTCGGGAATTTCATGCGTGTCAGGTGATCCCCGACAATGTCCGCACCGCGACGTTCGTGCCCGATGAACGTCACCCGCCCGTCCTCGCGTTCAGCCT
>JAUWTM010000123.1 GCA_030614715.1 Planctomycetota bacterium | reverse complement strand
GGAGCTCCATCATCACCTGAAGGGCGTCAAATGGATTCCGCGGAACAGGGTCTGGGCGCAGATCGGGACGTTCCTGCTCGCGACAATCGGATGGGTGTTCTTCCGTCCGCCGACATTCGAAGCGTCGTGGACGATATTCGGTAAACTGTTCAACATCCCCGGCCTGTTCCAGCAGGTGTCGATCCAGTGGGAGCTTATTTTCTTCATCATTCTGGCCGGATTCTGGGCGATGGTTGCACCCAACGCTGTCGAGCTGATAAGAGAGAAGAAGGCGGAGCCAAAGACGTGGTGGGCGGTCGTGCTGGGGATACTGACAGCGGTTTGCGTGCTGCTCTTCAGCGAATCGGGCCCGTTTTTATACTTCCAGTTTTAACTGGACATATAGCAGAATTTATTAGATAATCTTTATCCTGTATTTTTTAGCATATATTAATACATCACTGTTGCAGGAGGGGTAATATGATCTCGGATGGTAATGATAATTCCGAAGGTGTAGGCAATGGACAAACACCCAAATTTCATACCAGATTACTGCCAGATGATCCCGTTGATGAAGATTCCTTTGGCTCAGATGAAACAATTGGTCCTCATCATGCTGTAGCAAAAGCCATTGCTAATACTATCCGTAACGAAGAAAATTCCGGCATGGCATTAGCACTCAATGGAGATTGGGGAAGCGGTAAATCATCGGTCATCAGGATGCTGAAACGAGAAGTCCGAGAGGATAAAGATAAAATAATTGTTTTTGAATTCGATGGTTGGGAACATCAAGGTGAAAACCTAAGGCGATCGTTCTTAGCAAAATTAATTCGTTTTTTACTTAGTGAGATATGTGAGAAGCAAGAAGATTATTGGCAAGAAAAACTTGATGATCTTGGAAAGCAAATTACCAAAGGTTCTTCCCAACCAATGATTACAGAATATGGTTTTTGTATAGGTAATTTTATTTTCATTGCAGGATTTATTTTCGCGATGCTCAACATTATTAATGGCACCTGTACTAAGTTGACTTTGTATATCCTCTCATTTATCGCATTACTCCCTGTATTTTATAGTGTTTGGCATTTTTACATCAAAAATACCCTATATCCTAATGGTTCTAATCAGTCAGCAATAAGCAAAACAGAGACAAAATCTGTTATTGAGCAATTGCCAGAACCTTCATCAATCGAATTCCAAAAAGATTATGTTGGTTTAATTGAAGACGTTCTAATTAGTAATAAACGTAAACTTGTGATTGTATTCGATAACCTTGACAGAGTTGAACCAAAACGATCTATGGAAATTTGGGCAACAATGCGGAGTTTTACAGAAATCCATAGTCAGATGTTTGATCGTTTTGGAAATAAAAAACCTGATAAATTGTGGTTAAAGCAGCTCTGGTTCCTGGTTCCTTTTGAATTTGCTGCGATTGATGATATCTGGAAAGATATAACTAAAACAAGTAACAAAAATTCTATCGCACGCGGTTTCACAGATAAAATATTTCAAGCCTTTTTTAGGACACCTCCTATAAGCCTTGAATCATGGAGCGAGTACCTTATCAAGTGTCTTGAAAAAGGTTTTACTGGTTTCACACAGGAAAGCTTTCCTGATGAACACCACAGAATATACAAGGTCCTGTCAAATATTAACAAATTGAGGAATCGACCTGTAACGCCCAGAGATGTAATCAGATTTGTAAATGATATGATTGTTTCATATGACTCTAGTATTCTATCTGAAACCCCAGATGCGCATGCTCGATATTTGCTATCATTGCGTAGGTTTCAAACAAGGGACTTAATATGATTTTCAATAATAACGAAACTTATGAATCTTGGCTAGGGACATCTCGCGGTCAGGATATCCTTGGTGATCTAGCAGCTGAGCTTACTGGATCTAATTGGCGAGAAACTATTGCTAATATCCACTTCAACTCTCTTAGGGGTGAGCAAATTCTACTTGAAGATAAAATTCGTCAAATTATTGAAAATTACGACATTGAGCAACTCAACAAATATGGTAATAATCCCTCTACAACAAAATATATTGAAATCGTTATTGAAAAGGATAAGACTAATTGGCTATCTAAAGATAGGCAAATAATAACTCGAACCTGCTCGTTGCTACAAAACTGCGAAATTGAGGAGGATATACATCTTAAAAGCGCTTGGAGTGTTCTAATCACAATTGTAGGTTCTGAAGGATCCTGGGAGCCATTAGAGCCTGTATCCGGTAGCGGATTAGCCGCGGCGCTTAATAAATGGGAATCTAAAAGAATTGATGAACCTAATTACATACCACAATTACCTAATGTGATTCAAGCGGCTCTATCAAAAACTCCAGTATTTTGGGAATCAGATGAAGATCCCCAAAAATTTACGAAAATATCTCGCTACGTAAATGGCCTTAATAGCTTTTTTACACACCTTAACGATTCATTAGTAAAACACTTTGACCGCTTTTCCATTAATTCATCCTCTGATAATTATATACATGTAATGAACAGGATTGCAGACAAACCAAATTTGATGAAACGAGCAAATATTATGAGACTTGGAGGTCCAGCCAAAACGGTACAGGTTGTTGAGAAATTTATAAACTTAATAGACAAATCTACGGAAACAGGAGCCAAATTTCATGTCGCACATGGCCCTGCGATTCAAGCCATGCTCCTGGTAGACCAAGACTTTCCATGGACAAAACTGGTGGACAATAAGTTTAAATCAAAATTTCAAACATTCCTGTCATTCCACCCAAGCACATCTGCTGGTATATTCTGGACACTAGTTGCAATGACTAATATCGATGCCTTTCAAGAGAAAGCATCTAAAATGATTGATGATAATATATGCAATGAAGGTTATCAATTCTACTACTTGAGTAAAGTCTGGAACTCAGTAATGTCGGCTGACTCTGCTGATAAAGACGCGAAGGCAGAAAATCCTGATATTGAAAGTATTATACTCTTGGTCACATTCCTTTACACACCTGATAATTTCAAACTACCTGGGGGGCCATCCGGAAAAGAGATAGAGAATGGAAATAAGATATATTTGAAAATGCGAGATAACTCAAAAGATTATATCCCTCAACTGGAGCGTGTAGCGAGGGTTATGATTAGACTAAACAAAGTACCTGAATTTTTAGATTCACTAGGCGTTAAGTTCGTGTTGAGAAATCAACTTGGGCTTGAAACTCTAAGAGCTCTGATAAATGAAAAAACCTTCAACCTGACTGATGAAGTTCAAGGATATATGATTCGAGTAACAGATGAAATCACAAAACAATATGACAATGAATTTTTCCATTGGATCCATTATAAATTAAGCAATTGCAGAAAGCTGTTGTTAGATGTCAAACCTGAGGTACGAAGTAATTTTATCGATAAGCTAAAGGAAAAGATGAATCAGCAGGATTCTGGTGATGAGACAAAAGATATTTTAAGGCAAATTATTAAGTTATTCGAGGATTTGATATCTGAAAAATAGCTTAGATATAGAATGAAACAATTTGCATATGTGAAACTCAAAGCTAAATTTTGACGCAAATTAGATTACCCCTTGATCCTGTACTCCCGTCTGGGATAATACTGCCGATATATTTAAGGAATGCGAAGTGCACTCAGGAAATTCGCGCGCGACGCGTATGTCGATCCGACGATTGTCATACTGTTCGGCATCGCGGTAATTTTCACCGCGGTCTTCTTCTACGGGTTCAGGTACTCCGCGACTATCGCGCAGGTACTGCCCGCGGCAGCGCTCGCGATGTGCATTTTCCTCTTCGTGGTGCCGCAGAGGAACATCAGCTCGGTAATCCTGACAGCTGTCGCGCTCAGCGTCCCGTTCGCCCACTTCGCCGTAGTGGTGGTAGCGGGTGAGGGCATTCAGTGGGCGCCTCTGTTCGGGATAATCCTGATAATTCACCTGATCGTACGCCTGATACTCGGAAATCCGTTTCCGATGGCACCCGCCGGACCGTGGGCAATCGCACTGATCGGAGCGTCGTTCCTGTCGGCGGTCGCGATCATCAACCAGCCCGGTGAGCATGTCGAGGAGTTCTGGAAATCGGAGATACAGCTGATCTTCCTCGTACTGATGTTCTTCGCGATATCGAACGTCAATGCTAGGAGCCGTCACCTTGTCGTGATCCTCAGGGCAGTAATAATCCTGAGCGTTCTCGTAGCGATTTTCGGAATATACCAGCTGCCGGCGCGGTTTTTCGGATGGCCCGGCGGAGTGGTCCACCTCTCAAACCCATCGTTATCAGGAATAGTCCAGCTTACAAGCATCATTCAGCATCTCACGCGAGCGTCATCGATCTTCTCAGAGCCGTCTTTCTTCGGCCATTATCTGTTGAACATGATGGCACTCGCTCTCACCGCGGCATTGCACCGTCCGAAACTTCTCGGAAAACCTGTCTGGATATTCCTCGTGGTCGTGCTTCTCGCTGCAGCGCTGGTAATATGCCGTTCGATGGCAGCGTTCTATATCCTTGCGCAGGTTGTACTGGTCATGCTGCTGATCGAGAGGGGTGCTGAGAAGCGGAAGATCGTGTTTGTCAGCGGGATCATGCTGGCTGTCGGCACAGTGGTGCTGCTCATAGTCGAATCCCTGAGCGATTTCGCACTCACGCAGATGCTGCTCGATCGTTTTTACGGCATTTACATGTACCTTCGGGGGGATGAATCGTACATGGTCGAAGGCGAGAGCCTGTTCATGAGGATAGACACAGCCGGCATCGCGCTCAAGGTCTGGCTGGACAATATTCTAATCGGAGTCGGGCTTGGATCGTATACATTGATATCGCACGTCTATGGAGAATGGAATCCGTTTGGATTTTCGGCAAATGCACTGGTAAACACGCTGGCCGAAATGGGAATTGTCGGGTTCCTCGCGCTTCTCGGATTCGCACTGGCTACCCTGGTCGGGCTGTTCAGAATTTTCAGGAAGAAATCGACTCTCCCGGAGGATAGTGAATATAAAGAGGACGAGGATAATCTCAAATTCCTTGCGAGAATGGTATTTTACCTTGTACTCGTGGAGTTTTTGTATTTCCATGTCATGAACAGCCTTTTCTGGCCAAGCGCGTGGATATATTTCGGACTTGCCGGATTAGTAACATTGCTGGCCGGGAAACATGTGAGAAAGGTGCGGATCAGTACAAAGTCGCGTTAATTATGAAAGTTCTCTGGCTCACAACAGTAATACCATACCCTCCCGACACCGGCGGCAAGCAGGACCCGTACTACATGATCAGGGAATTCAGCCGTGCCGGCGATGAAATAACTTGCGGGGTCATATTTCACGGCGAAGCGCCACCCGATGTGCCGCCTGAGTTCGGGGAACTGGTAAAGGAAACCTTCTTCATGCCGGGCAATCCAGCCCAGCTCCACGCGCAGCTATTTTCAAGCCTCGCTGATGATGTGCCGTTTAAATTCAGAAAGTACTACTCTGAGAAAGCAGTATCGATCCTTTCCACGATCCTGATCGAAAGGACCTTCGATGTAGTGCTACTCGATCACGTGCATCTTGCCCCGCTGGCACTCGAATGCCGTGAAACGGTTACCAGGGCCAGGGACCTGCCACCGTTCGTGCTAAGAGCTCCCAACGTGGAATCAACGATAGTGAAAAAATACGCTGAACGGGTCGACAATGTCCTTGTCGCGACATTCGCAAAACGTGAAGCCAGAAAAATGACAAAGTACGAGGCTGGAATTCTCCCGAGATTCGATCTTGTAGCCGCGATAAGTCCGGTAGACCAGGCACATTTCCAGAAGGTGTCTGGGAGTGAGGCCAATATCATATGTGTTACAGCCGGGGTCGATACGGAGGAACTTCAGTTCTCGGAAGCGTCACAGGTACCGGGTGAAGTGGTGTTTGTAGGCTCGTTTGACTGGCAGCCCAACGTCGATGGGGCTATCTGGCTGATAAAAAAGGTCTGGCAAAAGGTTGTCGACAGGATTCCCGGCGCCCACCTGACTCTGGTAGGGCGTAAACCCACAGAGCCGTTGAAAGCACTCGAAAGTGAAACAGTAGCCCTGACCGGGTGGGTTGAATCCGTCAGGGAATACATCGAAAAATCCAGCCTGTGCGTGGTGCCGCTATGGATCGGGAGCGGGATGCGACTTAAAATTCTCGAGGCATTCGCTCTCGGACGAGCCGTGGTATCCACAACACTGGGAGCCGAGGGGATCGAATACACCGATGGGGAGAACATAGTAATAAAGGACAAGCCTGACGAATTCGCGGATGCGATGGTCGAGCTTCTGCAGGATCCCGAGCGGTGTGTCGAGATCGCGCGCAAGGCCAGGACGCTGGCAGAGGAAAAATATTCCTGGAAAACTGTCACAATGGGATTCAGGAGTGAGATAACCGGGCTATAATTGTCCCCGGTGATTCAATGTACGAACTGGTCCTGAAATGGATCTTCTGGATTTCAATCGCGGTTGGCGCGTACGTATATTTCATCTATCCGCTCCTTCTCGCTTTAATCGCTCGTCTCGCAGGTCCGTGGTACCGCGTACGTCCTGAAAAATCCGATGAAGAACTGCCGTCGGTGACGCTCCTGATAGCCTGCTTCAACGAAGAGGCGGTCATCGAGGGCAAGCTTATAAACGCACTCGAGCTTGATTATCCCCATGATCGGTTCAGAATACTTGTACTCAATGACGGTTCAATGGACGGAACGTCCAAGGCGGTCAATATATTCATCGCCGCCAATCCGGACGTACCGGTTCATTTCCTCGACTTCAATGAAAACGCGGGTAAAAGCGCCACGCTGGTCAAGGGTGTCGAATGGCTGAGGGGCAATCATCCTGATGTGGAAATAATCGCGTTCACCGATGCCAACGCAATGTGGACGACGGACGCGCTTCGGAAGATAGTCGTGCCCTTCAGCGATCCGAAGATCGGCAGCGTTTCCGGACTTCTCACGTACTACGATCCCGAAAATGCCGCGGCAGGCAGGATGGAGGGGCTTTACTGGAAGTACGAGACGTTTCTGAAAAGGCAGGCATCGAGACTCGGAGCACTTCCCGGTGCGAACGGAAGCATCTTCGCGATGAGAATCGAAGCGTACAAGCCCCTGACCGACACCCGTGGCGATGATTTCGAGCTGCCGGTCATGGCAATGATCGATGGCTATAAATCCATACTGGTCGAGGAAGCG
The DNA here is from genome assembly GCA_030614715.1 of Planctomycetota bacterium. Taxonomy (GTDB): domain Bacteria; phylum JAJVIF01; class JAJVIF01; order JAPKYR01; family JAPKYR01; genus JAUWTM01. Next base: position 6,268 of record JAUWTM010000123.1, on the reverse strand, counting down.
GAATCACGGGAAGCCCCGAGCACTGATTTTCTGTCGGAATACCGGAGGAAGGTCAGGATTACCGGCCAGATGATTCCGTCGGCGTTCTTGCTTCACTGGAAGGCGCTGTTGAGGGGACGTCTGCTCCTTGCGTTCGAGCTTTTCTCCCACAAGATACTCAGGTATCTCATCCCGTTTTTCCAGATCACTCTGCTGTTAAGTAATATTCTGCTGGCCGGGTACGGGATATTCTACCTGGTTCTGCTGGTCATTCACATCGCTTTTTACCTGCTTGCCGGGCTGGGATTTGTCATGGAGAGGACCGGAAAGCATCCACCGAAGATATTCCAGATACCGCTTTACTTCACAATGGTGAACATTGCCAGCCTCGTGAGTATCATAAGGTGCGCAACGGGGCAGAAAGTACACTGGGAACGAAATCGATAAGATGGACCAGGCACCACCGGATAGACAAATCAGGGGTCTCGGTGTCACGCACACATCGTGGCAGATGGCAAAGGACGCCCTGAGGACGCATTTCGCATCATTTGTTCCAGCCCAGGTGGTCACGCTGACCCCGGAGATGTGCGTACGAGCTCAAAAAGATCGTGAATTCAGATCGGTATTAGAAACCGCACGGATTGTGGTGTCGGACGGTGTGGGTGTGAGTTGGGGCGAGGGGCATCTGACCGGAACGAAGCCTGAAAAAGTGCCCGGAATCGATCTTTCGAGGTGGGCGCTGGAGGAAGTGGACAGGATCGCGGGACGGGTCTGGCTTATCGGATCAAAACAACATGTTATAGAAAAAACCGCGGAGCGAATCGGCCTGGATTACCCCCGCCTGACCCTCAGCGGATACCACGACGGTTATTTCAGCGAGGATCATGAGCCGGAACTGGTAAAATCGGTAGCGGAGACGAATCCTCACCTTGTGCTGGTGGGAATGGGATCACCGAAGCAGGAATTTTTCATTGAAAAGAACTTAAACGACCTTAAATGTGCAGTAGCGATCGGCGTTGGGGGCACATTCGATGTGCTGTCGGGCTCGATCCGTCGCGCACCCGATTTTTTCAGGGCAACCGGCACAGAATGGCTGTACAGGATCGTGACCCAGCCGGGAGAAAGGCTTGGACGGCTTCCGGAATTAATGCGGTTTGTGTTCATGGTGCTGAATTGGAATACTGAATCCGATCAAATGTCTAAATTGACAAAGGGGTCGGAATAGAATACGATACATCGTTTGCGCCTCGTGCTTATATAAGTACGTGTAGATTTTGCATGTGAGGTTAAAATGGCAAGTAAGCGAAGTACTCGCAGGAAAAGAGGACCGGGACTGGTTGCGTCCCTCCGGGATCCGGATAAAATCCGAGTTGCGTATATCGTAGCAGGTCTTGCACTGGTATTCGGAGGCAGCCTTGGTTTCGGCTCAGCGAGATGTAACAACGGCGGGAGCGACCGGCCTCCGGGAGCCGAGTCCGAATACGTCGCTGAAATAGAGGACCGCCAGATTGAATGGTTCGACTACCTTCAGAAGTACGAGCAGATGAAGGCTCGCATGGAGATGCAGAGCGAATCGATCCTCCATCCACCCGAATGGGAGCTCAACGTACGGTATTCAACACTGCGCCAGATGCTCGACATGGAGTATTTCGATCTCCGGGCATCGCAGGCCGGAATCGAAATAACCGACGAGCAGGTTAACGAGACGGTCGATGAGTATCGCAATACGCTGGTCCCCCAGATCACCTATGAAGAGGATAGAAGCATACTCCAGAGAATAGGCGACGCCCTGTCATCGGCAAAGGAAGACAAGGCATTCGAATATGCCCTTCGAACCCGCCTGGGAATTACCGAAGGCGAACTCCGTGACACCATCTACCAGGATCTTCTCGCACGTGAATATGTCACACGGCTGACAACCGAGAAAACCACGGAGATCATGAACGAGCTTACAATTGAAGCTGAGGGAATACGGACTCGCATAGTCGAGGGCGAGGAATTCGCCGATATCGCAACGTCACGCTCGGACCACATGGAGTCCCGGTCGGCAGGCGGCCTGGTTCCGATGGTGAAACACAATGCCACGAACCTTCCGCAGCGACTTATCGATGATTCCTTCAGCATGGCCCTTGGCGAGATCAGCCAGCCGATCCCGATCGGCCAGTCTGCCGGGAGTACGAGCGAAGGCTTAAACGGTGTCTGGCTCCTGACAGTAATCAGTCGGATATCCGCCAGCGGCGCGGAGTGGGAAGCCAGCCGTGAGGCGCTAAGGCAGACCATTCTTGAAGAAAAGAGAGCGCTGGTCGATTCCGGCGAGCTTCAAATGCCCGAGGACGGTACCCTGACTGTAAGTGAAGAGGAAATAATAGCTGCATACGAGGAAGCGACCATCAGGGTGATATATCTCCAGGCCGGGGATCCAATGCAGCGTGTCAGCGATGCAGTACGTGCGGACCAGGCAGGACTGCGGATTGTGATCCACGACCCTGAGCTCCGTGCAATGCATCATGTCATGAACGAACAATGGGCACTGGCATGCGCAGATTTCATGGATTCTCTCCAGCGAAACGCAGATAATCTTGATACGGAAGCAGGCAACGAGTATTCAATCAGCATCAATGAAGCCCGGATAAGATACCTCATAGGCAATCTCTGGGGAACACGTGCGTTCCAGTCCGAGGCAGCGTGGATGCAGGAGATCTGGACCACTTTCCAGGCAAATCCCGACAGTTTCGGCGGGGAATTCCCAGAGGTTCCAGAGGAGATCAAGCAGGAGCAGCAGGGGTACTTCGTGCTGGCTCTGATGAATCTCGACCGTGCCATCGAGCTGGAGCCAATGGATCCATGGGCCCGTTCGCAGCGCGCCCAGCTTCACCTCGCGCGCGAGCAGCTTTCGACCGATCTGATCGGCGACCTGCAGTTCGCCCATGATTACTCATCGGGTGATTACGAACTGGAAAATACACGGGTACTATCCTCGCTGAACCAGGCGGTTGCACTCGATGACCGCCTGCTGATTGAGAACGAGGACGTACGACCCGAAACATGGGCAGATCCGATGTTCCCGGAATACGTCCTTGGCCTGACACTCGAGCAGATCGATGCACCGTTTATCGAGCTGATCGAGGAGGCACGCACCAATCTCAATCCAAACATTGATGATGAGCCTGAAGTTGAGCCGGTCGTGGAAGCTGACCTGTCGGGAGTCGAGGAGGAAGCGGAGGTAGCTGTCGAGGAATCGGTTTCAGAGGCACTGGAAGCGATGGGAATCGAGGGTGAGGAGCCACCGGTAACCCAGCCTGAGATCGAGATCGAACTCCCCGATTACATTCCTGTAGTCGGCATGGCAGAGCCATATGGTCCATATACGCAGGAGCTTCGGGACCAGCTTGACGAGCTGCACAGCCTGGTCCAGGCGGCAGTTGATGAACTCACGGCTGTTCGAGAAGCGGCAGAGGCCGAAAGGCAGGCGATGATGGATCAGCAGATCCAGCAGCTGGAGCTGAACCTGCCCGAGGAGGCACCCGAACCACCGAGTGAGGAAGCATCGGACCTGCTTACCGGCGGTGAGGAAGCCGGCGGGGAATAAGGATATAACTTGAATAATGAAAATATCACCCGGTTAAAGACCGGGCTTTTTTTTATTAAACTTTGATACATCGGCTACGATAAAATTACATATATGTGATATTCTGTTTGCGGAACAGGTTATTGCTGATATAATTTTCTATAATACCAGGGAGTTGTGGAGTTACAGGCAAAGCAGGCCACAGAGGTCATGGTGGTAGCGCATCCTGGAACTCCAGGGTTGGCGTATCGAAAACAACCTAAAATGTATCTTTTTATAATGGGAATACTTCCCGCCATTGCGGGTCCCATGAATGCACGCATCAACTCTGTTAAATATAATGGAGTAACAAGCGGCAGGATCAATAATGAAAACAAATGTGTCCAGGATTCTAACTTCAGCCCTGATACTCACTGCAGCCCTGATGCTGGCAGGCTGCGGATCCGAAGAGCCGATCACACCTCTTCATACAGATGCAATACAGGTCGAGGCGAACTCCCATGAGACGGGAGGAAGGATGTTATGGGGCATGTGGCAGTTCCATGTCGATCTCGTCAATGAGTCCATAGATGTGGTACCCATACGCGGCAGCCAGGCACATTTAAATGCGGTCACATTGCTGGAACCCGCACCGCTCGTATACCTGACAATCGACGATTCTACGCTGATAGTCGACATGGATGAGCTGACGATCGATGTGGATATTCTGCTTGAGCATCCCCTGGTCGGTTTTCCGGAGTACACAGGTTTCGATGTCCGTGGAATTTTCATTACCGACGGGTCGCTCGACGGATTATCAATCGATAACGACCTTGTTTTCCCGAAAGCAGAGGAATCGAGGCTCGTTAACGCGGACGGATACACACGATGGTGGAATCCCAGGGAATTTCACGGTCAGGAGATTCTGGGTTACAACGATGGCTTACTTGGCACCCCTGACAGCAGCATTGGCTTCAGCAGTACCGTAAACGGATTCAAGTATTACGCTGACGGACTCGGTGCACATGATGATGTGATGAATCCGCTTGTACTTCAGGGTCGCGGACGGTTCTCGAGCTCATCGACCAACCGCAGGAATTACTTTCTCAGGTTCGGGCCATATGCCGGCGATTTCATGGTGTTCAACTACGCGGTAGACGCAAGCTGGGAAAGGCCGGAAAACGTACCACCGCATTCATTCGATGATTTCCCGGTGTCGGCCAACTCGCTGGAGCCGTTCAATATTGCAGTGACGGAACTAGTCAACACGCTTTATTACGATCCATCGCTCCAGCAATGTCCTAAATCGGGTGGCACGATCAGGCTGCAGATCGATGCAGCGTCGTGGCGCGGAGAAGAGGGCATCAGCGAGTTAATGATCGGGTCGCCGGACCTCGGCTTCAACTTCGTAGTGCTGACGCAGGTCGGGAGCAAGGATGAGTACGAGGCATACATCGGCACGTACGAGGTCGAGATTTCACCCGATCCATTCATGACCAGTGAGCCTGTGATCATAATCGCGGCAGAGGGACCATACGGAAACTACACGACCGGTCCGGAGGGCCTGAGCATACCCTTCACTGGATCGGAGGATTTATCGATAGCGATGTACCAGATGTACATGCCGACAACAGGTACTAATTCACCACCTGTCGTGGGGCCTGTCACCGGAGCCATAACGGCAGTCGCGGGTGACCCAACACATTACGAGGTGACAGAATACCTCGACTGCCAGGACATGAACGAGGACCTTGCGTTCGCATGGGAGATCGGAGATGACGACCCACCGCTGTACAACGACGGATTCGGCAACGTGAACGGCGTGTTCACACAGGGTGACGGATCAATAGAGATTACTTTCCCGGATGAAGGGACATACAGTGTAGATGTCAGGGTCAGGGACCTGGATGGCAGTTACGGATACACAGAACAGACGCTCGAGGTGGAAGTGATTCTTCCGCCACTTCCAGAATTCCCGATTGCACCCGTAAATCTGGGTTTATCGCTGAGAAGAACAATTTTCTACTCGTATGAATACTCCAACAATCCCAGCGACATGCCCGCAATCGAACTGTTCTGGGACGGATCAGGCGTAACAGGAAATATCGAGGAATGGGTGATCTACCGGGATGAAAATCCATATGATGAGATTGAGGAATGGCTGGAGATCGGTACCACTCCGGCAGGCGTAATGTTTTTCGCGAACCTTCTGACAGGTGAATACGGTTACGACAGCGGTGGATCGTATTATTTCATGGTAAAAGCGCGTGGTATCGAAGGAAACCCGAACTCTGAAAGCCAGGGATCTACAGAATGGGCGTTTATCGAGTTCGAAAACGGTGAACCTGAAGGCGGCACAGCCGACCTGTTCTTCTGGTCGATGGGTTACGGTGGGAATGAATCGTATTACTTCAGGCAGTTCGAGATGCCCGGCTACGGTGGTGCAGTTTCAGGCGGATGCTGGATGATGGATCCTGATTCGGCATATTTGAGACGTCACACGTGGAGTGTCATCGCATCCCAGGAGCTGCCGATCCTGTCAGATCCCACCCTTGCCCAGACGACTGAGGAATGGTATATCGAGCTGATATTCGGCGGGCAGGTAATCCCGATGAACGAATGCTGGGATAACTATGGACGTCTGAGCATTGGGACGGTACCAGATGATCCGGGCACCCACACGGGACAGACCAGGTATCTCGAATATGATGAGGCCGCTCCCGCCGATTACATGGACGGACT
>JAUWTM010000077.1 GCA_030614715.1 Planctomycetota bacterium | reverse complement strand
CCGTCGAATTCAGGATGCACGGCGCGCTCGCAGAGGATCGGCAGGGGAGCCATGTTGAGGAACCCTATTTTGTCGGACTTATCGGGCACGAGAGCAGATCATCTCCAAATACTGTGCAATCGGTATTAGCTATCAATATTAAGCTATCGGTATTAAGCTACGGATTCGATTACTTCCTCTCTCTCATGCTTTTCCTGGACAACCTCCGGCTTTCCTTCACGTAGCGCGGCTGTCTCGTCGGTTTTATCACCCTCACGTAGCGCGGGCGTCTCGCCGGCTGTCTCGCGGGCATCCTGCCCGCCCGAATCCAGCTCCACATCGCTCGGATATATCGGTATCGTCGGCCTGATCCCGAGCTTGATCTCGTTCGGCATCTGACGCTTCGATCTCTTGATCTTCAATGCCTCGTTGAGCGGCATCACCTTTTCCGCCACCAGCGTCGCCGTCCCGTGCTCGACCTGCACCTTCCCCTCCATGCAGAGACCCCCGTCCGCCTGCGTGCGGAGTATCATTGCGTGACGCGCATACGCCTCGGGGAACACGACCGTGTCGAACGTCCCGCTCAGGTCCTCGAGCGGAATAAGCGCCATCGGATCGCCGTTTTTCTTCGTCGTGGCGGGCTTGAACGACACCAGGATTCCACCCGCGCGGACGTACTGCCCCTCGTAGCGCGCCATTTCGGTGCCGGTGATGCATCCCGCCTTTTTCATCGCGTTCGCGAGAGGTTCGAGCGGGTGAATCGACACGATCATGCCCAGCACGTCGACCTCGGCCTGCAGCTGCTCGAAAAGCGTGTAATCCCTGTGCCAGTCCGGGGTGACCTTAAGCGTTCGCGCGCCTTTCGATGAAGCCCTGTCCCTGAAGAGAAGCGGCTGACGGGGTGCGCTGGCGGGACGGTGCATTTTCGCGCGGGTCGCCTCCGCGAGTTCGCTGAGAAGGACCGGCCTGGTCGCCTGCAGCGATCTGAAAGCCCCGACCCTTATGAGCGCGTGGGTCTGCTCGTAGCCCACGCCGGTGCGCGCGAGGAAATCCGCGACCGAACCGAACGGTCCGCCTGTGTTTCTCGCGAGGAGAATCGAATCTACCGCATCGTCGGTCAGGCACCCGACCTGTTCGAGTCCCATGAGGATGCGCCTGTCGCGGCCCATGTATGTTTTTTCGCTCCGGTTTATCTCCGGAAGCTCGGTGCTCATCCCGAACCGTCGCGCGTCGCGGACGTAGTAGTCGGCGGGGAAGTAACCTCCGACGTTCGCGAGCCGTGAGGCGAAAAATTCCGCCGTATGGTGCGCCTTGAGGTACGCGCACTGCCACGCTAAGATCGCGAACTGCGCCGCGTGCGCCTTGCAGAAGGAGTATCCGACGAACGACGCGACCTGGTTCCAGATTTTCTCCCTCGATTCCTCATCGATCCCCCGTCCCTCGCATCTCCGTGCGAATTCCCTCTCGAGGTCATCCTTCGCCATGCGGCTGTCTAGCGATTTTCCGCTCATCATGCGCCTGAGAAGGTCCGCGTCGCGGAGCGACACCCCCGCGAGCTCGTGGAGAACCTTCAGCACGTCCTCCTGGTAAACGATGATCCCGTAGGTGTCCTTCAGTATCTCGGCCATTTCCGGGTGTGAGTGCTGTATGTTTTCGGGGTCGTGATGCCGCCTGATGAATTCCTGCATCATGCCGCTGGCGGAGACGCCGGGACGTATCAGCGCGGTCGCGGCCATGTGCATGTCGTAGGACGGTGTTCCGAGCTTCCTGATGAGCCCGCGGATCATCGGCGATTCAGCATCGAAACATCCCACGGTCGCGCCCCTCTTGAAAAGCTTCACGGTTTCCCGATCCTTCGAGAGCATGTCCATGTCATCGATGTCGACCTTGAGCTCGACACCGTTGCGCTCGAGAGCCTCCATCGAGTCCTCGTAGACCCCGAGGCCGCGCTGGGAGAGCAGATCGAGCTTGATCAGCCCGACCGCCTCGCAGTCGCGCATGTCGTACTGCGTGATGATGAATCCCTTCGCGGCGCGGTTGAGCGGCGCGTAACGGCTGATCGGCTCAGGGGATATCACGAGACCGCCCACGTGCACCGACTGGTGGATCGGGAGTCCCATGATCTTCTTTGCGGTCGAGAAAATGGTTTTGAGCGGTTCCTCGTGAAGCGGAAGCTCGTTTGCGACCGGGTGATCCTCGATTTTCTCACCGGTATCGTCCCACCAAGTCGGTAGATAGAGGCTCCATCGTGAGATTTCGTGGTTGGAGTAACCGAGCGATTTTCCAATTTCCCGAAACGCGCTTTTCAGGCCGGTCGTGATGATCGTCCCGACGCTCGCGACCTTGTCCCGCCCGTAGCGCTCCTCCACGTACTCGACCATCTCGTCGCGATGCGTCCACGCGAAGTCGAGATCGATGTCCGGGGGGCTGGAACGCGACGGGTTCAGAAATCTCTCGAAATAGAGATCGTAGCGGATCGGGTCGACCTGCGAGATGTCGAGGCCGTAGCTGACGATGGAGTCGCCCGCGGAGCCGCGACCGAGAGTGCGGTAGCCGCGACGGGTCGCCTCGCGCACGACATCGGCGACTATCAGGAAGAAGTTCGCGAAACCGTGCTCGTCGATCACCCTGAGTTCCATGTCGAGCCGCGCCTGCACCTCCGGCGTCCACTTTTTATATTTCCGCCTGAGGCGCGGGACGACCTCCTCCTTCAGCTGGTCGATCGGGCGTTTGCCGGGCGGAAGGTCGGGCGGGGGAGGGACGAGCCATTTTCTTTCGGGCCATTCCCACGCGACCCTCTGCGCGAGCTCCCTTGCGTTGATGAGCGCCTCGGGTATGTTGTGGTCGCGGAACGGTCTCTCGAAATCTTCGGGCGTCTGAAAATAACAGGATGGGTCGACTACGGGGATTTTATCCTTGAGGCATCGACCGGTACGCATCGCGGTCAGGATGGCGTGGATAAGGTACTCGTCCTTCGACGCCATGTGCACGTTGCCGGTGGCGACCGGCGGTCTTTTGAGACGCCTGCATTCCTTCAGCATTTTGAAAAAACGTTTTTTCGTGATCGATCTTTCGCCCCACGTGAGTTCGCCGAAAAGACGTCCGGGAGGGAGCTTCTCGTGCAGCTCGCGGAAGAGTTCGGGCATATCGGCGATCGCGACAAAGCCCTCGTGGATGTACTTCTCGGCCTGCTCGACCGGATCGAAGGCCGGGTCCGCGTCCCTCTCGAGATGCAGGGTGCTGACGATCTCGGAGAGACGCCGGAACGCGTCGAGATTTTCAGTGAGAAGTATCAGCCGTCGCCGGGGATTTTTCGGGCTGGCGATCTGCGCGCCGATGAGCGGTTTGACGCCATGTTTCCGGCAGCTTTTCACGAACCTTGGAACGGCCCAGAGGCCGTCGCGGTCGGTGATGGCCAGGTGTGTGTAGCCGAGCTTCGCGGCCCGGGGTACGAGCAGCTCGGGGAGCGATGTGCCCCGTCGCATGCTGTAAGCAGAGTGGATGTGTAATTGCGGCACCGTCACGGTAAACTCCCTCCCGCCAATTCAACTAATCCGACGTCAGGGATTATACCACATTTTACTTAAAATTTGTATAGTATTCCAAAAGTAGCACGCCCGACAAAGTAGCATGCCCGACAAAGTAGCATGCCCGACCCGGGCGTGCATACCGGTCGCATGTGCGACTCGCACATGCATGATAGACAACACGTCCGGGGCGGACGTGTGACTGATACTCACACTCGGGGCGAGTGTGATACAACATTCGACTTAATCTCTTTAAATCGCTATAATTGCCGCTATCATGTGCTCTCGGATGGATGTCCGGGCAGCTTATTACCATGCCGGGTCGGACTTCCACCGGCAGAGGGATGCTCTGTAACCAGAATTTACGCGGTCTAAACGATCGTGATTTTTTTTCAAACTAATTTCCATCTTACGTGACTGCAGAAGGCAACGGAGGAACCAAGGATGGAGAAACTCTTCAAGCTCAGTGAGAACGGAACCAATGTCCGGACTGAAACGATAGCCGGTGTGACAACGTTTCTCACGATGAGCTATATCATCTTCGTCCAGCCGGCGATCCTGTCAAATCCGTTCGGTTCGAACATGGACTTCGGGTCGGTATTCATGGCGACCTGTATCGCTGCGGCTATCGCGACATTCGTAATGGCGTTTCTGGCAAACTATCCGATAGCCCTGGCGCCGGGCATGGGTCAGAACGTGTACTTCTCGTTCATCGTGTGTGGTGTAATGGGATTCATGTGGCAGGAGGCACTGGGCGCGGTGTTTATCGCTGGTGCGATCTTTTTACTGCTGACCTTTTTCAAGTTCCGCGAACGAGTCATCGATGCAATTCCACAGGGTTTGAAACTGTCGATCGCGGGTGGCATTGGACTGTTAATCGCGATGGTCGGGCTCCAGTATGCAGGATTGATTGTCGACGATCCGGCAGTACTCGTACGTCTGGGTGATCCGACAACACCGTGGGCCACATTGAGTATCGTGGGACTGGTAATAATCGGTGTATTGATGTCCAGGAAAATTAAAGGCGCGATACTGATCGGGATGATACTCACTGCGATCATCGGACTCGTCATGAAGGGCGGTGTTCATCCGGATTCCGGTAGCGATACCCTGGTGCAGTTCACGGGACTCGTTTCTGCACCGCCGTCGATGTCTCCGACTCTCTTCAAGATGGACCTCGGGAGTTTCTTCTCCTTCAGCGAAAAATTCTGGCCGCTCTGGGAGGTCGTTTTCATCTTTTTCTTCATTGACCTTTTCGATACGATCGGAACTCTGCTCGGAGTCGGACATGCGTCCGGGCTGCTGACTAAGGAAGGCAAACTTCCGAGAGTGGGGAAGGCTCTCATATCCGATGCGGTCGGAACAGTAGCCGGTGCCGCGATGGGTACGAGTACGGTGACGAGTTATATCGAATCCTCGACCGGTGTCGCGGAGGGTGGCCGGACAGGCCTTGCGAACGTCGTGACCGGAATCCTGTTTGTCCTCGCGATATTCTTCATGCCGCTGGTGAGCATGGTTGGTGGCGGCTACAACATCATTGCCGATCCCGAAGGCATTCCGGTTTTCAAGTATCCAGTGATCGCTGCGCCGCTGATCATCGTCGGCAGCCTGATGATGAAGGGTTTGAAAGAAGTGGCATGGGACGATCCCGCGATGGCTATCGCGGCGTTTATTACTGTGATCATAATGCCACTGACGTTCTCGATCGCGACCGGAATTTCGTTCGGTTTTATCGCGTACGCCCTGATTAAACTGCTGAGCGGAAAAGCGCATGAAGTGCACTGGATTATCTACCTGCTGGCGGTTGTTTTCATACTCAGGTACGCGTTTATACCTGTATAAAGGACACGAATTTCATTAAATTACAGGTAAATATTTAACTAAGGTTAAAAACCCTTGAATTGACGCTGAATTTCGTGTAAATTTCTATTGGCGAAGACATTCGTATTTTTTAAAACAGAACGGTTGTGAATTATCTCACAATCTCCTGACAAAGGTGATTGGTGTTTCATCCCTCACCGTAAATCGCAACCATAAGTGCGTTGTAAATATTAATGTTTATGGACGAAGCTGAGTTGAAAAAGGACGGCTGCGAAGAATCAACGGATTCACCTGATTCCGAAGCTGACATTACCCGTCCCGATCCCGCATCGAGTTTAAGCCAGGTCAAGCCCGGTACCCCCTGGGGTGTAGCCAAACCACATATTTATACACATGCACGTCATGCTCTCGGTGAATCCAGTGCTATCCACGCAGTCTACAGGCGCCTGGAGCTGCCCGACCTGCTCAAACGTTTCGCGCTTGGTTTCCTCGGGAATTTCGGATCGGGTAAGACCGAGGTCGCTGTTAATTTCGCGATGCAGCTCGGGCTTGCAGCGATGAGAACGGACGATCCAATCGAAGGACCGATCACGGTAATCGACATGGACATCGTCAACCCATACTTTCGAAGCAGGGAAGCTATCGTCCCGTTGCATGAAGCGGGTGTCGAAGTAGTTACTCCGGGCGGTGACAAATTCTGGGCCGACCTGCCAATAATCCTTCCCGAGGTCAAAGGCCACATCCAGCGTGGTGAAGGGACAGTGGTGCTCGATGTCGGCGGTGACGACCTCGGGGCCAAGGTCCTCAGCCATCTGAGTGAGGAATTTAACCCGGACACCTATACGCTCATGATGGTTGTCAACGCAAACCGTCCGTTTACAGCGGAAGTTGAAGGTGCTAAAAAAGTGCTTGGTGAGTTGGAGGTCGCATCGGGACTGCAAATTGGAGGTCTGATCGCGAACACTCACCTGATGGATTATACCGATGCCGACGAGGTCCGACGGGGGTACGAATTCACGAAGAAAATGAGCGAGGAAACCGGCCTTCCGCTGCTGATGATCTCTGTGGAAAGCCGGCTGATCGAAGACGGCGGCCTGAGTGCTGATGAGTTTGACTGCCTGCTCCTGCCGTTGTACCGTTTCATGCTCCCACCGTGGCGTACGGGTGAACTGGGAGTAAGGAAACTGCAAACCGGCGCTGAGCCGGGAATCATTGGACAAAAAGATTCTGATGAATCATAATTCGGCGGTCAATTGGATCGCTAGGTGTTTTTCATGCCGATGATCAAGGTCCACAAGGAAACCTGCAAGGGGTGTGAGCTCTGCATTCACGCCTGTCCGCAGGAAATCCTGGTCATGAGCAAAGTACTCAATAAAAAAGGTTACTTTTATGCCATGGTTGAGGATCCCGGACGCTGCATAGGCTGCGCCATGTGTGCTCTCACCTGTCCGGATGTTGCTATCGAGGTCGGAGTGCAGGGTACCCGGTATGTCCTGTATGAATATTAAGGAGGACGAGAGTAATGGCAAGGGTTTTAATGAAAGGAAATGAAGCGATTGGAGAGGCGGCCATCCGTGCAGGATGCCGGTTCTTCTTCGGATATCCCATCACACCACAGAGCGAGGTTCCCGAGTACCTCGCGAAGCGGTTCCCCGAAGTCGATGGACATTTCATCCAGGCCGAGAGCGAAGTCGCGGCAAGCAACATGATTTACGGTGCCGCATGCTCCGGTACGCGTGTCCTCACGACATCATCGTCGCCGGGAATCAGCCTCATGAGTGAAGCGATCAGCTACTGCGCCGGGACTGAAGTTCCGGTGGTGTTCGTCAACATCGTCAGGGCGGGTCCCGGACTCGGGGGTATTCTCCCGAGCCAGGGCGATTACTGGCAGGCGACACGCGGAATGGGTCACGGTGACTTCCGGATCCTCGTGCTTGCACCGAATTGCGTACAGGAAGCAGCCGACCTTATCATGCTTGCGTTCGACCTTGCTGACAAGTACACGAATCCGGTCATGATCCTCGGTGACGGCATAATCGGACAGATGATGGAGCCGGTTGAGTTCGGTGAAATGGTCGATCCTGAGACACTCCCCGAAAAACCCTGGGCACTTACGGGTGCCAAGGGGCGGGAACCGAACATCCTCACCAGCCTTTTCCTCGATCCCAACGTGCTTGAAGCCTTGAACCAGCGACTGCTTGCCAAGTACAGGCAGATGGAAGCCGTGGAGAAGCGGTGGGAGACTTACAACATATCGGACAACATGGATCTTGCGGTTTATGCCTGGGGAACGATGTCCAGGATCGGAAAAACAGCAATCGATGAGCTCAAGGAACGCGGAATTGAAATCGGGTTGTTCAGGCCGATCACCCTTTACCCGTACCCATACGAGGCAGCTGGTGAAGTGGCCTCGAAGGCGAAAAAATTGATCAGCATTGAGCTGTCGACGGGCCAGATGATCGATGATGTCAGGCTGGCTGCGCCGGGACGGGAAGTAAATTTCTTCGGCCGACAGGGCGGCATCGTCCCGACACCCGAGGACGTCAGGGATGAATTTCTAAAGTTGATTGAGAGTTAAGGAAGCCATCATGATAGAGACAATATTCAGTCGACCTGAATCGCTGAGGGAAGTTTCCACTCACTACTGCCCGGGCTGCACTCATGGAATCACGCACAGGCTGATTGCCGAGGTCCTGGATGAGCTGGGACTTCGCGAAAGAACAGTGGGTGTCGCTCCGGTGGGCTGCGCGGTCCTGGCATATAACTACTTCAACTGCGACTTCGCCGAAGCGGCGCACGGACGTGCTCCGGCGATGGCAACAGGTATCAAACGCTGCCGTCCCAACCTGATCGTTTTTACGTACCAGGGCGACGGCGACCTTGCGAGTATTGGTACCGCTGAGATCTTCCACGCGGCGAATCGCGGTGAGAAATTCACTGTTATATTCGTCAATAACGCGATCTATGGCATGACCGGTGGGCAGATGGCTCCGACTACGATGCCCAACCAGAAAGCGACCACGTGCCCGTTCGGCAGGGACGTAGAAACAGCTGGATATCCTGTCAGGGTATGCGAAGTACTGAGCAAGATCACTACGCCGTCCTATATTGCACGCGTTACCGCTGCTGTTCCGAAGGAAATACCACGGGCTAAAGATGCATTGAGAAAGGCATTCCAGTACCAGGCCGAGAATCGATGTTTCAGCCTGGTCGAGTTCGTGTCGACATGTCCGACCAACTGGGGGATGAATCCGTTGAAGGCCTGTGAATGGGCTGTGTCTGACATGATGCCGTATTACCCGCTTGGTGAGTTTAAAACTCCCGATGATCCCCTGCCTGCGGGATTGAATTTAATCGAGGGTGATGAGTAATGCTTACAGAAGTCGTCATGGCAGGTTTCGGAGGCCAGGGATTGATGCTGATCGGAAAGCTTCTCGCCGAGGCAAGCATGGACGAGGGCAAGGAGGTCTGCTGGCTTCCGAGTTACGGTCCCGAGATGAGGGGCGGGACAGCTAACTGCACTGTTGTGGTCAGCGATAACCCTGTTGCGAGTCCCGTTATCAATAAACCGCGGACCCTTGTCGCTATGAACCGACCGTCGCTGGAAAAATTTGGTCCCAAGGTCAGGTCCGGTGGACTGGTATTGATTAATTCGAGTCTGATTGATGTTAACACCGGTCGGGATGATGTTACGGAAGTACTAATCGCCGCCAACGAAGAAGCACAAAAGATCGGCAATGACAAGGCAGCGAACATGGTTATCCTTGGTGCGTACATAGGCATCATGGAGGTCTGCACGCTTGATTCGGTAATTAAATGGATGGAACACCAGTTCGAGGGGAAGCAGAAAATTATCGACTTAAACAGGAAGGCGCTCGAGCGCGGTTTCGAACTGGGCAAGGCCGCGGAGGTGAAGGTATGACCCTGACTGTTGAATCCGTAAATTCCAGGATCGATGAGATCTGCGCGGATTACCCGGTTGATGAAGCAAGCCTGATCGAAATTCTTCACGATATTTCATCCGAGTACAATTTCCTTCCTGCTGACGCGTTACGTAGAGTCAGTGAACGACTCGATGTGCCCATCGCACGCGTTTACGGTGTTGCTACGTTTTATAAGGGATTCAGCCTCACTCCAAGGGGAAAAACCATTATCAGGGTATGCAAAGGCACCGCCTGCCATGTACGTGGTGGTGACAGGAACCTTGATGAGCTCCAGAGGATACTGGGAATCGGTGCCGGTGAAACGTCAGAGGATCTTGAATACACACTTGAAGTGGTCAACTGTGTCGGGGCGTGCGCGATGGCGCCCGTTGTGGTTGAAAACGAGACTTACCATCGCAACGCCACACCGACTGATATGAAAAGGATGATCACAGGGGAAGGATCAGATGAAGACGAGGGAGGTGATGAGTGATGCGTTTTAATAATATCAAACAGCTTGAAGAACATCGTGAACAGGCGTTAAAAAATCAGCAAAAAGTTAAGAATACAATCCTCGTTTGCGGTGGGACAGGATGCCTCGCAAGCGGGGCTCGGGACGTAGAGGATGAGCTCAGGAAGCAGCTGGCTGAACAGGGCATCGACATGGAGGTCGAGTTACAAGTCAAAATAACGGGCTGCCATGGTTTCTGCGAACGCGGTCCTATCGTGTCATTCATCCCGTCCGGTATTCTCTACGAGAAGGTCAAACCCAAGCATGTAGAGGAGATCATCGAGAAAACCATCAAGAATGACAAAATAGTTACCAAGCTGATCTACAAGGACCCTGCGACCAAGAAAAAAGTCCAGCAGTACGAGGAAATCCCGTTCTACAAGCACCAGACCCGTATCGCACTCAGGAACATCGGTCAACTCGATCCTACGTCACTCGATGACTACCTTGTGCGCGACGGTTTCAAGGGGCTGGTCAAGGCACTGGGCATGAAACCCGGTGAGATCGTGGATGAGATCGACAAGAGCGGGCTCAGGGGTCGCGGTGGTGGTGGATTTCCAACCGCGAGAAAATGGAAAAGCTGCATTAAGGCTGAAGGCGAGAAGCGGTACATCATCTGCAATGGCGACGAAGGCGATCCCGGCGCGTTCATGGATCGTTCGATCATGGAGGGTGACCCGTTCGATGTGCTCGAGGGCATGATAATCGGTGCGTACGCGATCGGATGCGAAGAAGGATTCATCTACGTCCGCCAGGAATACCCGCTTGCCGTTGTCAACCTGAGAAAAGCTATCGATATATTACGCGAGGTCGGTCTGCTTGGTGAGAACATACTCGGCAGCGGTTTGAATTTCGATATAAAGATCGCAAGAGGTGGCGGAGCGTTCGTCTGCGGTGAATCTTCAGCGCTTATGAAATCGGTCGCAGGGAAGATCGGGGAACCGAGGGCCAAGTACATTCACTCGACGGAAAAAGGCCTTTACGATCTCCCGACAGTCCTTAACAACGTAGAAACCTTCGTAAACATCCCGATCATCATCGAAAAAGGCGGCGACTGGTTCACGCAGTTCGGTACCGAGAAGTCCCGGGGAACGAAGGCATTCGCTCTGGTCGGACGTGTTAACAATACGGGCCTGGTGGAAGTTCCCATGGGGATAACACTCAGGGAGCTGATCTTCGAGATCGGCGGTGGCATCCAGAAGGGCCGCGAATTCAAGGCCGTCCAGACCGGAGGACCGTCCGGTGGATGCATCCCAAACGAACTGCTCGATCTCAAGGTCGATTTCGACGAATTGACCGAGCAGGGCAGCATGATGGGTTCCGGCGGCATGATCGTCATGGACGAGAGAACGTGCATGGTCGATGTGGCGCGTTACTTCCTCGATTTCCTGAAAGAGGAATCGTGTGGAAAATGCGTGCCCTGCCGTGAGGGCCTCAGGCAGCTTACCGCGCTGTACGACAGGATCGTGGCAGGTTACGGAACGCTCGAGGATCTCGACAAAATTGAGTGGCTTGCTCAGGATGTCATGATTGGAAGCCTCTGCGCTCTCGGGAAATCAGCCCCCAATCCTGTACTGTCGACTATCCAGTTCTTCAGGGACGAGTACGAGGAACATATTCGCGACAAACACTGCCGTGCGGGTGTCTGCAAGGCACTGACGAGGCTTGTGATTCACGATGAATGCATCGCATGCGGAAAATGCATCGAGGTCTGTCCGACCGATGCAATTACGGGTGCGAAGAAAACAGTCCATGTTCTCGACCAGGAGAAGTGCATCGCGTGCGGATCCTGTGTCGAGATTTGCCCGGTAGACTGCATCAAGGTTGAGCCCGTGAAGGTTGCCGGGGAGGTGGCCTCATAATGCCAGAGATTATTATTGATGGAAGACGTCTTAAGTGTGAAGAGGGGGAGACGGTCCTTGATGTCTGCAAGAGGAACAGGATCGAAGTCCCGACCCTCTGCTACCACGAGGCCATCGAGTCATGGGGCGGATGCCGTCTCTGCATGGTTGAAATATCTCACCCGAAATGGCCGGGTTGGAGTAACTGGGTAACCGCCTGCCTGTACCCGGTTCAGGACGGTCTCGTTGTCGGCACTAATACCACCAGGGTTAGACGTTTGAGGGCTACCGTACTCGATCTTCTGCTTGCACGATGCCCGAACTCCAGTGTTATTCAGAAACTGGCGGCTGAGTATGGGGTAGAGGATACGAATTACGAACCTCGATTAGACGGTGACAACTGCATTCTCTGCGGGCTTTGCGTACGTGTCTGCGATGAGGTAATAGGCGTTACCGCCATCGGGACCGCCAACCGGGGTGCGTCGAAGGAAATCAGCGAACCGCTGAAGGAACCCCCGGTCGACTGCATCGGATGTGCGGCATGCGCGTACGTCTGTCCGACAGATGTAATACAGGTGATCCAGACACCCGACTACCGTGTCATCTGGGATCGCACGTTCGACATGTACAAGTGTGTCGAGTGCGGGATCTCACATATCACGGTCGAGCAGAAGGACTGGCTGATTGCGAAGGATAACCTGCCGGCCGATTATTACGACCTCTGCGACATCTGCAAGCGTAAGCATACGGCAGAGAAGCAGAAAGAACTTTCAATGTTGTGATCTAAGAGAGAAAAGACATGAAGCAGCTGATTATAAAACCGAAACTGTGCACCAACTGCCATATCTGTGAGCTTGCCTGTTCGTTCAAGCACTCGATGGAGTTCGACCTCGCACACTCACGGGTGAAGACGATATTTCATGCCGAGGACGACCTTACGGTCCCGGAAATCTGCCTCCAGTGCATCGATCCGTCATGCATGAAGGGATGCCCGACCGGTGCCCTTTACCTCGATGACAGGATCAACTGCATCAGGGTCAATTACGACAGTTGTATCGGCTGCCTGAGCTGCGTGGTTTCGTGCCCGTTCGGGAACATGCTGCAGGACCGCAGCAAGCCCGGTCACGTATACAAGTGCGATCTCTGCGACGGTGATCCTGTCTGCGCGAGGTTCTGTCCGACAGGTGCACTGACGTACGTGGAAATCGAACCGTTAACCGGAAGTGTCGAGATGGAGCTTGAGAAAGTCGAGGCTGAGGTTGGCTAAAAGTCTTTATAATGTGATTCATTCAATCCGCTGCTCAAGCGGATTTTTTTTATGCCGGTGACCTGCACTGCAACATAATGTATTATTAATGATCGAATATGTAGATAGCTCACTCAGTACATAAACTCGATGAGGTGTGCATATGTACCAGCAGAACTATGGTCACGGTTATAAACCTTTCAAGGAGCGTGGCGGCTGCCTGACTATCTGGCTGGTGCTGTTGACGCTCGGAGCGGTCATGGGATTCTTCGGTAACCTTACGACCAGTACTGAGGAGATGGATTTCCTGCAGATGTTTATACCCGCCCTTCCCCCGTGGTACCTGCCAGTGTCGGTGGTAATGGCATTGCTTAACCTGGTATTCCTTGTGGGCTTCTGGACCTGGAAGCGATGGGGAGTATATGGATATTTCGCACTGGTACTGGTTAATGTTATTTTATCGCTTGTTCTGGGATTCGGGGTTTTAATTGCAGTCCTAAGTATCGGCTTGGGACCGTTAATTACCTACATTCTGATTATGAATATCTGGGACAACTTCGAGTGATCAGGGTGCTTTTCCCAGTTCATCATGCTGCCGGTTAACAAGCATAACCGAAGGTACCAGTCCGACAAAAAACACACCCATTATTACCCATCGGTACCATTGAGGGATTATTCCCCGGATTGTCAGTACGATACCGATGAACATAATAAAAAATAAAATCCAGATCGCTGTCGATGCTTTCACCATGAAGCGTCTCTGGGTGTCGTTTGTGCAGTTTTTAATCGAGAACCACGTCCCAATGACTCCACCGGACAGACCGGTCAGGCATCCAAGGACAATAATTACGAACGCTGTTTGCAGGTTGTCCATAATCTACTCCAGTATTACTAAATTAGGATCAGCTTTTTAGGTGTAAATTGGGACAAAAAAAGCAGACTGCCGTCTGCTGTAACTGGATTTCTATTTTCACTTTTTAAAGGTTTGGACCGGTTATTTCAGCAGGTCTATCGCCTTGCCCTCCATGCCCGGAGGACGCTGGTGTGAAGAATCTGCACGCTGCTTCATTGCATCCTTGAGACGTGCTTCAGCTTCGGCGGCATCACTGAGACGGGCGTTCGATGATTCCTTCACAACATTTTCTATTGACTTGCGAACGTCCCTTTCAAGCCTCATCTGGATGTCATCGGTTTTTACTTTGAATTCCCTGGATTCATCACGGAATTCCCGTGCCCGTGCTACCCTTTCCGCACGGTCTGACTTCTCAACGGCCTTTACGAACTCTTCAACATGCTTTCTCGCGTCGGGAGTCCTTACCTTGTATTCCCTGTTCTCGATCTCATATTTCACTTCACGGCCATCGAGGACAATTTCTTTACTTTGGCCCTCTGGCTGCCGTCGGTTTGCTGTCTCTATCAGGCTGTCCCTCGTGCTTTCCCATTCACGCGTAGCACGTGCACGCTCGACATCCGATTCGGCCAGTTCCATTCGTCGTGCTATAGCCTCGGCGTGCTTTTCCTGATCGATAATCCTTTCAGCGGTCTTCCTGGCAACCTGGAGCTGAGTGATCTCAGCCTGACGCTGCTGAACAATACGGGCTTCCGCCGATATCTGCACTTTCACACCAGCCGTGGGTTCCGCTTCAGGTGCCTGCGGCTTTTCGACGGCGTGCCTGGGACCGTCAACCGCTTTTGAATCAGGTTTTTCAGGCTGAGCCGGCTGGCCTGCGTTATTTGAAACAGGGGGTATTTTCATTGGTTGAACCTCCTTGTACAACCATCGCATACATTATATCACACCCGTAATACAGTCGGGTTAATCATCTGCTATATATTAGTATCGTCCGGACCCGGCTGTTTATTAATAAGATTCTGAATCTGTGTTAATAGAGTTCAAAACGGGATCGATTCTTTCGTTTGATTAAATCAGCTCAGTTCACTTTCAACGTGCATTTTATGCCTCACTCAATCCGCATTGTGGTAAAATCGATAATTGACCACTACAGGAGGCCTGTATGTCACGTAAACTCGATGAATACCCCATGGATACACTCGACCAGCGATTTCCGCTGACCTCGCTCGAACGTCATCTTCTTGACATTGGTGCCCTCGACCGGGTAACTCTCCGAAAAATCCAGTCCCAGGCACTTGAAAGAGGGGTTTTCATCGTGGAGGAACTCCTGGAAAGTGGTCTCGTGCAGGAAGGAGATATCCTGAAGTTCCTGTCCCTGAAGCAGGACGTCCCGTTCGTGTTACTTGAGCAGCTCGAACCTAACTCCGAAGTTGTTACGCTACTCGAACAGGACTTCTGCGAGCATCACAGCGTGTTTCCAATCAAGGTGGACGGCTCATACATCCACCTCGCAATGGCGGATCCCAAGGACATTGCCCTGAGGGACAGTGTGAGGGGCATCACGGGCCTGTCCGTACGCGCTTACCTCTCAAGCAAGGGTGCGATCAAGAAAAAAATCTTCGAGTACAGGCCATTCTACAGAAAAAAGATCATCGACACGCTCCTGGAATCAGTCGGGCAGGACCAGGGCATCAGGCTGACAAGGGAACTCGGAATTGAGATCGAGGACCTGAAAAAACTGCCGGAGCAGACCGAGGTTATCCGGATCGTCAACCTCCTGATTCTCCAGGCGTTGCAGGTCCATGCATCGGATATTCACATAATGCCCACCGATATCGCATCACGCGTACGGTTCAGGGTCGACGGCGTGCTGCAGGAGCTTATCCAGCCCATCCCGATGGATAAATCAGAGCAGATCGTCAACAGGATTAAAATTCTTTGTGATCTGGACATCACAGAACGACGTCTACCTCAGGATGGTCATTTCAGCATCACGCTGGAAGGGCAGCCCATCGATTTCCGAGTTGTCACATCACCGACAATTTATGGCGAGAAAGCGGTACTGAGGGTCCTCGACCGGTCTTCGACTATCCTCGACATGCGTCACCTCGGTTTCTCCAAGGACCTGATCCAGAAATTCAGGATGCACCTGACGAAACCGCACGGAATCCTTGTCATGACCGGCCCGACCGGATCGGGTAAAACGACAACGCTTTATTCGGCGTTAAATATCCTCAATTCTAAAGAGAAAAACATCACGACCGTAGAAAATCCGATCGAGTACAGGATGGACGACATCACCCAGATACAGGTGCAGCCGGAGATCGGGCTGACGTTCGCTCACTGCCTGAGATCGATCTTACGACAGGACCCCGACATCATCCTGATCGGGGAGATCAGGGACCTTGAGACTACCGAGATAGCGACCCGCGCATCGCTGACCGGCCACCTCGTCTTCGCGACCCTTCATACGAACGATGCGGCAGGCGCGATCACCCGCCTGCTCGACATGGGTGTCGAGCCGTACCTCATGGCAAGCACGTTACGGTGCGTCCTGTCCCAGAGGCTGGTCCGAACCATCTGTAAAAAGTGCTATACAGAGTACGTACCGGATGAAGCACTGCTTGAGGAGATCCTTGAGATGTATCCCGAGTACAGGACGGAGTCGGTCGACGAACCGGTAATGCTTGCCTACGGAAAGGGCTGCGAGACCTGCTTTAATTCAGGATTTTACGGCAGGACCGCTATCGGTGAGCTGTTGGTGACTGACGACCCGATCAGGCAGCTTATTGTCGACCGGGCACACACGATCAAGCTTGAGGAAGCGGCGATCGTGGGCGGCATGGTATCGCTTCACATGGACGGTATCCGTAAGGTGCTTGAAAAGGTGACCACGTACGAGGAGGTAATGTCACAGACCGAGATCGGGTAGGAGTTTGTAGTGTAAATTGTAATAGTCATGAAACTCACTGTGAAAATCCTGCGAATTTTCGGTATCGTGAGTCCCCTGATCATTGTCGCGGTGCTGGTCACCGGTGCGATCGCTCCGTTTCACGACAGGGAGGGACGGTGCACCCTGTGCGGCAAGAGAATCCTTGAGAAGACGTCACCCTGGCTGGATCAGCCAATCACACACACGTTCAATACCCGTCTAAGCGTACATTACGAGAACGAGGGACTTCCGGAGCACGAGCATAACTGGGAGTTCATGGGCGGTTACATGGACACGAATTTCTACGGTTTTCCCGCGGTTTACGAGTTCGACCGTACCGATTCACTTCTCCTTGTATCCGATGACTACCTGCTCGAGATCCTTAGACGGCTGGAATTTCGCGACGCACAGATCGAGTTCCTCAGGGCTGTGAACTGCGACGATGAGTATGTCCGCACATCGACCCGTGCTGAGCTCTATGCCCATTATCCCGGCAGGGTCGGTTCTTTCATTGCCTGGTGGGACGCATTCATGGATCAGAGGGGTGGACTGGTCCCGTGTGAACTGCTGCCGGGGCCTCCTCGGGAATCAAGGCAAAGAGCCTGGCGCCCATGGATACCACCGGGATTATCAGAACCACTCGGTTCTGAGATATTGAATATGAATTAAAACACCCCAATCAGCCAAAACAGCGTTGGTTTTCCCGATATTAAATCAGGGTAAGCTTCGACAAGGTGCTCGAAGAGATAACTGTATGCGTCAACCGAGATTCAGAAAATACACTATTGAACCCAGGGCAAAGAGGGAAGGATCGTCGACCAGGCCCGGATTCCGTCGGGGTGTTGTCGTAACCCTGGTCGTGATCCTGGCGGGAATTCTCGGATTTTCAGCTCTCAAGTTCATCCCGGTAAAAACAACGAATTCCGGGGAATATGCGCAGCCGCAGTCCGTCAGTCAGATCGAGCCATATTCCCGCGCAAGATGGTTCCTGCATAACGCGCAGGGTGACGTGCTGGCAACCAGCCTTGCATGGTTCCACAATGTGAACCAGACACCGGCCCGGAGCGTGGCCGAACTGAATGCCGGTGGGTTCATGCCGTTTAATTTCGTGAATGAAGCTGGCGGACAGGTCCCGGTGCATGATATTGGGGTAGAAGAAACTGACGATGCTTTCCTGTTCCAGCTGACAATGCTCCAGGGTACCAGTGCCGGCTTCACAAGTCGCAGGAGTTACCAGAACATAAATCTTTTCGGTGACAGCTGGCTCGGTGGCGAGGACGAGATCTCCATTGTCAATCCTCAGGACGACACATCGATCCATGCACAGTTTATCGAGGACTCATCGGGATTTGGCGAAAAGTACGTGAGTTTTCTCGGCCAGTTATGGGAAGTTGCCGCTGCAGGGTATATTGAGCTGTACCAGAGGCCGCCCGGATCGATCGACGACCTTATGACAGGTCTGGGCCTTGTGCCGAACCCGGATTGTGTCTGGCCGTTCGACGAGGAGGTAAACCTGGATGTTGGTGTAGAGGGCGGTATGATCGATGGGAAGATTCTTTACTGGCGGGTGATTCTTGAGGATGGCGGCAGGCGTGGAATGGCACGTTACTGGGATCAGTACACGACCTATGATGATCCCGACACGCCCGTTAATATTGTTACGGCAACACAGGCCTCTCCGGTTGTCGATCCCGCGCTGATCGAGGGCACTTTCCGCGTTATGTTCACCGATGAAACGCTGAAAGTACTCCTGGAATCCGTAAGACCGCAGCCGGTCGAAGAGGATGATGAACCATCGGAGTGACCAACAGGTCTGAATTTTTGTTATACTTCCGCGATAATTTCAAACAGACTAATTTTCAGGATTCCCGAAACCAGTGAAAGATCAAATTAGTAAAGCAATTTTCCCCCACTATCTGATTGCAGGTCTGGGTATGGTTCTGCTGGTATGTGTCTGGGCGTTCGGATGGAAAACATCACCTGCACAACTGTATGACGGACTCGAGTCGCCTGCATTGATGCTCATCCTTATATCGCTGGTCCTCGCGGGGTGGAGCCTGCTGAGCTGCGTGATTGCCGCTGGTTTCTTCCACGCCGCAAGCAAGCATCCGGCAAAAACCTTCAACGCATTCCGTAACGCAAGTATCCGCCTTATGCTTCTCGGTACGATATTCCTGTTTCCGGTACCCGTGATGACCTACGTGCTCGGGAGTGAGATGACCGGACGTGCCCTGGCACTTGTAATAACCGGGATATCACTCGCAGGGATCGTCTTTGGCAGGGCACGGATCAAGGTCATTGAGAGACACCTGACTGCGCTGTCTGTAGCGGAAGAAAGAGAGGAATTAACCCCGCTTAAGTAGGTTCCAGCTTTCCATCCACTCAACATTATGTATAATTCCCGCCGCCGATAAACTACCGGAGGTTTTTTGTTATGTGTGAACTTGTACGCGACGGTGTCGAGGCTTTCGCAAGGGCTTTAATCGATCATCATAAGTCCGGCGAGGAAACGGTGTTGTTGATAGTCCGTGTATATTATGGTAACCGGGAGGAGATGGCGTCTACAGTATACTTTCAGACGTTCGACGAGTG
>JAUWTM010000217.1 GCA_030614715.1 Planctomycetota bacterium | reverse complement strand
TCAAATTCAGGCTTATTTTTTACAAGGAATCCTGTGACGCCATCGTTCACAACTTCCGGGTGCGCGGCAAGTCCGTAACCGAGGACGGGTTTTCCGAAATATTGTGCTTCAAGGATCGGGAGGTCGAATCCCTCCCATTTACTGGCAGTGGCATAAAGGTCACACCCGACAAACACCTGCCGCATTTTCCAGTCGGGATGGTTCAGAAGCGGGATTATTCCAGACTTCCTGCAGAGTTCGGCATCGTCGTCGGTGCCGAGTCCGACCATCACCCATTTCAACCGGGGATATTCTGCCTGGAGTTTTGGGATTAGCTCGAACAACTCGCTTGTGCCCTTGTACGGTTGATCGACCGGATTAATCCGTCCCACGTACAACCCGACAAGATCATTATCGTTAAATCCCAGCTCATTACGAAATTCCTTACGGAGTTCATCATTACTTCGGCGATCGACCGGGACTTCGATCGGGTTCTCCGGGTCACCAGCTACAGGCTGGAGCATTGGCCTTGGGAATAACTTCTGGTGATCCGGGTGAAGCGGGTCGTAATGCTCGACACCGTGATAGATCGGGATGGTCTTCCGACGTGCGGCCCACGGCAGAGCACACCTTGTGAAATCTGAATTGGAGACGAGTGCTGCCGCCATCGGATGGTAAATGTGGAACTGGGAGAACTTCATGTAGGACCACATGAGTTTCTTACGCCACGAGAAACCGGTTGTCGGAACAATCCCGAACTCATAATTGACAACTGGCTGCTTCAGGAACCACGGGTAATAGAAGTACGGCTGCGTTGCAATGAGATAGATGTCGTTCGGTTCTTCGTTGAAGTATTTAATGTACCTGCGTGCACGCCATTCGAACCGTGGGAAGAATCGATGCGGAACCACAGGTGCGTGAATCAGCTCGTACGGAGCCTGTGCGAACGAACCGTCATGATTTGCGGTGTACAGACGGACCTCGTGACCGAGTGATGTGAGCGCGGATGCGGTCAGGTGGAGAGTAAGGTCGACACCCCATCCGAGACGCATCCACGATGTGATAATGCCTGTTCTCATGCAGTATGTATTGTAGCATGCGCGCTCATTTGTATCATTCGCGCCCATTTGTATCATGCGCGACCCGCGCATGAATACCGGTCGCACGGTCGACCCGACCGTGCTTCACACACAAAATCGGGGACGATCTTGTGTGTACCATTGGACGTTTTACAATATATTATTATTGTATACTCAACTGCAGTCATTTTACGGAGGCGTACCAATGCTCGTTTCATTCAGCATGATCCCGCTCGACAAGGGCCCGCATTTTTCCGGCTACGTTGCGAGCCTGATGAAAATCGTCAGGGCAAGCGGACTCCCGCACGAGCTTACGGCGATGTCCACTATTGTCGAGGGTGAATGGGACCAGGTGATGGACCTGATCGACCAATGCCGCAGGGAGCTCAGGAAGGATTCGGAACGCGTGAGCATAAAAATCTGGGTCGACGACAAGGCTGGAGCTGAAGGCATGCTGCATTGCAAGCCGAAATCCGTGATGGATAAGCTGGAAGAGGACGGATAAATAGTCGTACTCCCCCCTGATACAGCGGGTTTATGATAAAATGACATCTGGTGGACCCGCGCGCACTTCCTGCCGGGTCCGGTACGTCATTAACTTGAAACTGAGAGGTTTCCCCTGATGAGAACCCTACTTTACCCATCGATTCTGATCATAGGACTGCTTGCCCTGTCGTGTGCAGCCCCGACTACACCGCCTGTAAGCGAATTTCCATCCACGCAGTCTCCCGGATCCTCTTCCGGAATGCAGGCCGGGGGACACAAGGTTCTCGGGATGTGGGAGTTGATTTTCGATTTCGAGACCATGACTGCCGAAGCGGTCCCGAAGCGATTCGCAGAGGGCCATTTCAACGTCAGGAAGTTCCTCGAGGAAGGGCCGTGCTTCGATTGTCTTACTCTTCAGAATTTCACGATGAATACGGACGAGACATTCAATGTGGACGTCCAGTTCGAGCACCCGTTCCCGGGTCTGGACAACCTCAGCGGTTTCGATGTCCGCGGTATCGCGATCTTCAACGGCCATTATGAGTACCCGGGTTCCGGATTCAAGTTCAGCGACCGGACCCTTGGCGACATGGAGCTTCTAAACGCCGATGGTTTCACCCCGGTGTTCAATCCTGTCGATTTCCCGTTCGGATCGAATGGTCCGCTTCTCACCTACAGCCACGGTGCCATCGCAACACCACTGGCAGAGCCGGCGACACTCAACGGTTTCAAGGCATATTATCCCGACGCTGAACGAAGGTTGTTCAGGGCCGGCGATGCGGACACTCAGAATTACCACATTGCCAAGCCGATGGGCACACCGATCAGAGTTGGCTATGTAGTCGATGCGTCGTGGGACATCCCGGCTGTTAAACCTGTCACCGATCCGATTCATGACTTCGGTCCGAATGCCAACTGCCTCGAGCCGTACCAGGTCTCAGCATCGATCGGGAGCGGCATGATGCCCGGATGCGGCTCCGCTCCATACGAGATCGATGTATACGACCACCAGGGCCATGCGACAGTCGACAAGGTCAGTTTCGAATCTCCTGGACTCTTTAACGGTATTATCGAGAACATGGACGGGGTGGACATGGGTGGTTTCACGCGGTACACAGGGAATATCCCGAATGAACTCGAAGTTGGCGAGGGTGATTATCGCGTCCTGATCGGTGCGTTCGACCTGAATCCCGATCCGTTTCTTGGACTTATCGGGATGTATACAACCGCGACCGCGACAGTGGCGTTTGTCCCGATCGATTACAACACAAGCTGGCGCAAGCACGGAAAAACCCTGGACAACAATAATAACAACGTCAATGAGACTGAAATCACAACATCGCTTTCAGAGCTCTGGTCCTACGATTACCCGAACATGCTCGGTGCGGTTTTCGAAAGCACCCCGATTATCGGACCGTTCGGTGTCTATATGGTTGTAAGCATCCCGTACGCCGAAAAAATCTGGTGCCTCGACCTCGAAACTGGCGATCCGGTCTGGGACAGGATGATCAAGTACACACCGGATTTAGCGATCTACAGGAGCGTCCCGACTGTCGGAAACTGTGAGGTATATGTCGGCGGTTCCTCGGTCCAGTGCTACGACTCCGAGGACGGCGACATAATCTGGGCGTTCGAAGGCTATTATACCCAGTACACGACAGGGGGAAGCGCTGTTACTGACGGTATCGTGGTGATCTGGGCGGACAGCAACACCCTTTACGGAATCGATCAGGTCACCGGTGAATACATCTGGGACTACCAGGTCGAAGCCCTGCCGGGCAATCCAACCACTCCCGTGATTGAGAACGGCGTGGTCTACGCTGCAGACATGGGCGGAAATTACTTTGCATTAAACCTGGTGGATGGCTCCGAAATCTGGCAGGAACAATTCGTTCAGGGAGGTCCGAAAAACAGGAATGCGGTCTGGGCTCAGCCGTGTATGGCTGGTGGACTTGTCTGGTTTGCATCCTACAACTGCCGCCTTCACGGTGTGGACCCGGTCGACGGCTCGATCGATGTCGACGTCCCGATGGGCGACCAGGTGGCATGGTCCGGTCCCGCGTTCGACGGCACCCTTCTGTACCAGCCGACAACCTATATCAACATATACGTCGCAGACTTCGAAGGACCCTACAAGATCATGGCTGTCCATACCGACGGCACTGTCGAATGGGAGTTCGAGGGACTTGGCGACGAAGCGTTCTGGACAACGCCGGTCGTGGCGAACGGAATCGTGTGGGCAATATCCGACGCCGGGAAGATTTACATGCTCGATCCGGCGGATGGCACCCAGGTGGCGTCGGCCTACACGCTCGATGCCCCGTCCCGCGCCGGCCTGACCATCCAGGACGGCAGGCTGTACACGATTGACGAATTCGGCAAAGTGTACTGTCTGGTGAGTGAGTGACTTAACCTTCTCTTAAACTCGATCAGCTGGTAATGTCTACAATCCGGTTAATATTGAGTGTTACCATATGTGCCATAGATAGTTATGGGTGGGGGCTCCATCTCGATTCCCTCGCACCAGGTTGCCCAGAACCGATTTCCGTCTAACGAGATAATTGACGTAGAAACACCAGGATCGATGAAGGGCAGTTGAGTAATATTATAATTGCCGATTATTGGGTTAATAGGATCCAATGAATCCGGTCCCCAAACTATTTCGTGGGAGCTTCGCAGATAGGGTGGTGACTCGTGAATTTCCGGCGTAATTTGCAATCGAACAGCATGCGGATATAGAATCGAATCTTCAGCCTGTTGCGCCATATATGTAATGCTAGCAAAGTATGATCCGCCAATGATATCATTTCTATGCATGGAGATTGAAGGGAATAAGCCATCTGCAAAATCTGGTGTATCAATCAGAGTATAAGCACTCGCTGCAATCTGTTCATTGGATGAAACGATCGATCCCATTCCAAACAAGTCAGCCTCGTATACATTCATTACCGGACCATAACCGTCCGCTCCCTCCATCTGTACAAACGCGACTGCTGCAAAGTTACGCATAGATCCGTTAGGAGTGATATCCAGAGATGGCAAGCCTGCATTTAACAATGGAAATTGAGGATTTCGGAGAGCCTGGAAGAGTCTATTGTCATGGCCCAGATTGATATTCCAACCGCCAACTACTACGTCGTAACCATTATGCCCCTCATAATACTGGGCTGTATATGCAATTGCGATCCAGTTAACATTCTCTGTCCATTGAGGATCGCCATATTCATCCCGCCAGAAAAAATCCAGATAACCGATATCAATAGAAGGATTATGACCGTTATGATTATTGTCAGTTTGAACGGATCTAGGCCAATCATC
>JAUWTM010000220.1 GCA_030614715.1 Planctomycetota bacterium | reverse complement strand
CGGAGTCGCGGCAGGAGTCCGTGTGATGGGCATCAAATGCGACCTCAGCGGTGGTGGCGGGTATACAACGAGTGTCATCGAAGGTGCCCAGTACGCCCACGACAACGGAGCCGACATAATCAGCATGTCGTTCCGGACATATACCGAGTCCGAGACCATGAAGCTGACCTTCGACACGATCTACGCCGAGGGTACGCTTCCTATCGGTGCTGCCGGTAACGAGAACTCAACTTCGCTCACATGGCCTGCAAGCTGGGACAGCGTGATAGAGGTCGGGGCGACGATTCCGTTTACCAGCAGCTGGGCACCCCGGGATGAGGTCCGTATAGCCCAGTCGAACGGCTATTTCTGGGGTTCAAATTACGGCGATCACCTCGAGGTCATGGGATTCGGTGAATACACGATAACGACGCACGGATCGCACTACAGCGCGTATCGCGACAGCGTCGAGGGGAATCTTTTCAACGGCACATCCTGCGCGACACCGACAGTCGCGGGAGCATTCGCGCTGGTCAAGAGCTATTTCCCGGGTGAATCACACGAATGGCTCAGGCTGAGAATGCGCGAAACAGCAGATGATCTTTTCGAGCCCGGAAAGGATATAAACTCAGGATTTGGTCGCGTCAATGTGATCCGCGGATGTTTCGGGTCTGACAGGTACGCTGATGATGAAGATGGAGAGGGATTTGTTAACATCGGTGCATTCGGCGACCAGGTTTTTGACAGCCTTCACAATGTTGCAGATGGTCCGTACGTTGATACTGCCGACCTGTACAAGTACTACCCGCTTGAGAACGGTTTCCTTAGAATTTACCTCGACATTTTCACATGGGGCGAGAACCTCGATCTGGAGGTATATTCTGACCCGTCGATGGCTCCGGAATTCCTGCTGGCGTCGAGTACCGGACAGAACCATTTCGATTCATCGTACGAGAGCGCCGCTATCGAATGCCAGGCTGCAGTACCTGTATACATTCGTGCTATCGCACCTTACCCCGGCGATTCGACATCCTACGGCCTCAGTGTCGAAGTCGTTGAAAACTCGTTCGATATCAGCGGCTCAGCAGTTGTCGATCCGGGATTCATACACAATGGCAAGCAGAATATGGTTGCTGGATGGTTCGATGTCGACACAAATTTCCGGATTTACCTTGACCGGATGAGTGTCAATCACAGCGGGCCAATGCCACCATCTCATATCACGGCAATTCATCTTTACGAAGACACAAATAATAGCGGGACATTCAACAGCGGTGACACGCTTGCAGGAAGCGCGTCCTTCAACGGGACGAACCATTTCATTCTTGAAGATATGCACTTTCAAGTCTACTTCGCGGACTCACCAGTGAGATTCTTTATCACTGCGGATCTAAGCGGTATAACAGACGATGAGTGGTTCAACCTCGAACTGTCAACGTACAAGGACCTGGTGACCACTGAAGGACTGGAGGTCCACTACGACAGGTTCCCGATCTCGTACGGACCGTTCATGGTCGGTGTTGACACCGATCCACCTGCCTGGGACAGCACGGTCGGTGCCCAGCTGGCCCAGCCGAGGTACGAAGGCACCCTGATCAAGTGGAACGGTGCAACCGACGCCCTGACACCTCCAACTAAATACAATGTCTACTGGACCGAAACTCTCCCCTTCGATTTCGGGACCGCCAGCATGGCTCCGAATGTCAATCCGGACGACGGTGGGGCTTACGATCACGAGTGGGAGATCCACAATCTTATCAACGGAAACACGTACTATGCTGCCGTCCGTGCCGAGGACCAGGTTGGCAACGAAGACACGAACACTGTTTATCTCGAAGTGGTTCCGAACGCGGTAGCCGATCCTACAAATCCACAGGTTGTTGGATTACTCGACCTTTACGGCAGCTCGTGGGAGGTAAAATGCGACCCCCCCAACAACCGTGTATTTGTGGCTGATGCAAATGGCGGTATGGTGACAGTGGATGTCTCAGATCCGACAGCACCATCTGTTGCGAGCATCGTTCCCGGAAGTAATGTCTATGGTGTTGATTACGACGGCACATATGTCTATGCGGCGAGTGCTGGAGGCATGATGGTCATTGATCCGGACGCTGTCGGCGGTCCCGAGATTCTTTCCGTTACGCCAACTACCAATGCACTCGATGTCTGCGTGGTCGGGAACTTCGTTTATGTCACTAATTTCGGCCCCGATCTGTTCCCGGTCGATGTCACAGACCCGGCACTTCCGGTACTGCATCCGTCAGTGACCTCGAATAACTACGGATACGGCATGGACGCACAGGGGAATTATCTGTACGTCTCAGCGAATGGAAGTCCGTGTGTTTTCGATATCAGCACCCCTGAAGCACCCGTCAAGCTGACAAATTTCGGCGGCAACGGGGCTTATGAATGCGATGCGATCGGTGACAGGCTCTACGTCACGTACTGGGGTGGGAACCGGTTCTCAATCTACGACCTGACCCTTCCCGGGGCTCCTGAATTCGTGGGCTACTGGCAGTCCGACTCGGGTTCCGGCGGATCAGACATCGTCTGGCTGCACGATTACATTTATTTCGGGACAGGCTGGCATTACATTGAGGTTATCAACGTCGATGATGTCGATAACACCTTTGAGATCGGGCAGCTGGCCACAAACGGTCCGGATGGCATGGATACTGACGGGACTTTCATCTACTCTGCGGAGAATAACGAGGGATTGAAAATAATCCTCTAAGAACTCACAGGTAGTTTTCATCTATAATATAGGAAGGGTAAAAGCCAGGGTATTGGCTAATGCTTTCAGCTTGAGGTTCTACATGCCGCAACGAAGTACGTTTTTTTATCTGCTTGTTTTAATCCTCTGTTCGCTCACTCTGGTCCTGTCCTGTAACGGATCGGGTAGTCCCCTGTCTCCGGCACTTGATCCGGATGGCAGTCATTCGGCATCCGATGGTCCCAACACGGGCATATCCGAGACCGACTCCGGCGATTCAGCCTATGTGCCTCCCCGCTACGAGGACGACGGCCTTCCGTGGGCTCCCGACCAGGTTCTTATAACACTGGACCCACAATACACAGCAAACATCTCACCCGGACAGATCCCGCCTGCGCAGGTACTGGAGCTTCTCGACCGGCATGGGGTAGCATTTGAATACGTTATCGATGCTATCTGGGCCAACGTATATGTTTTGAAAATTACGGATGGCATGACACCACCGGAGAAGGTAACGGAGCTCCTTGCGTTGCCGTTTGTCGATATTGCTGAGCCGAACATAAAGTATGAATTCTGCGATGTGCCTTATGTTCCCAACGACCCCTTCTGGGAGAAGGACGACGATGGTGACGATGATCCCCGAACGAGTGTATTCGAGCAGTGGGGTCCCGCGATGATTGGCGCTCCGGTTCTCTGGAACGATTCAGTTGTGGGTCAGGATATCATCGTATGCGTAATGGACTCAGGCATACAGGTCTGGCACGAAGATATAGAAAACGTAATGTGGATCAATGAGGATGAGATACCGGATAACGGTATCGACGACGACTCAAACCAGCGCATTGATGATATCTATGGCTGGGACATGACCGAGAACGATAACGATATCACCGAGTATAGCGGTACTTACTATTATCACGGTACCGCCTGTGCCGGTGTAATAGCTGCAGAGCAGGATAACGAGCTTGGCTGCAGTGGAATCGCACCCGGTTCGAAGATCATGGGTATCAAGATCGGTTTCGGTTATGCGCTCCTGACGGATATCACCCAGGGAGTGGCATACGCCTACCAGAACGGTGCACAGATAATCAGTATGTCGTTCAGCACCGAGACTTTCTCGTCGATCCTGAAAAACTCATTCGATGGTGCGTGGGGACATGGAATGCTCAGTGTCGCCAGCGCAGGGAATTATGATTCCCCTGATACCGAATATCCTGCAGGATATTCATCGGTTATGTCGGTAGGAGGCACGTCACCGTTCTTCAAGCGATGGAACTACCAGCCGATTGACGAGGTGCGGATATCGGAGGACAACGGTTTCGACTGGGGATCGAGCTACGGTGCAAGCCTTGAAATAATGGCCTACGGTGAGAATTACATCACCACCCACGGTGGAAACGACCACAAGTACTGGGACGGTGCAAATGATTTATTCTTCAGGGGTACATCGAACGCCTGCCCAATGGTATCTGGTGCCTTTGCACTTCTGTGGTCAATGCATCCGGAGCAGGATAACGAGTGGCTTAGGAACCGGCTCAGGTACACAGCAGACGATCTCTACACACCGGGATGGGATGACCAGTCGGGATGGGGCCGGATCAACGTCCTGAGGGCCTGCTACGGGCCTGACAGGTATTCCGGTGAAGAGGATGAATACGGAGCAGTTGACCTCACAGCTCACGACAACAACGTTTTCGACAGCATCCATGCAGCATTGGGTGATTACACGGATACAATCGATGTTTACAAAATCACCGCTGACCAGGACGGTGCCTTGAATTTCTATCTGGATATCTGGGCCTGGGGAGAGGATCTCGATCTGATCCTTTACAGGGATCCGTCTCTTGATCCATCATCGATAATCGACCAGTCAGCTGTTGAAAATCACGCTACGAATTCCTACGAAATCGTCGGGACGGAGTGCGTTGAGGGTGAAACATATTATGTTGCAGTAACTCCAGCTGATTTTGGCGACTCATCCGGTTATACACTTACCGCCGAGTATGTCGAGCCCTTCCTCGAT
>JAUWTM010000129.1 GCA_030614715.1 Planctomycetota bacterium | reverse complement strand
TCAGCCAGGGCACAGGTGTTGTGGGGTCCGCCGTCATAACGATCACATAGCACTGGACACCATCAATTTCCTCAATACCTTCAATTACATGTTCGTAATCGTCAAGCATGCTCGATTCACGGACCACGTCATCATTCGTGAAATCGCTGCCCATCCAGGACATGGCCATCATCGCCGGTGGAATATGGATGGTTTCATCGAAAGCATGGATGTAGTTCCAGAGGTTGTTGTCGATCTTGAGCGTGCCGTTGCCGACATCCCTTGCCGGGCTCATTACCCTGACAAGGAACCGCTCGTCCCCTTTCTCCCACCATTCCATTGTGATGCTGCGCTCCCAGTCGGGATTAACAACATTCATCGTCATGATGCCGTACGATGATTCACCGCGGGTCTGGTCCATGTGGTAATCGATCATCTCTCTCGCGGTAAGTCCCTCACCCGCGCCTTCGGTACCCACCACCTCATCAACGGTTTCATCCTGTGCCTGAACCTGAATCATTCCAAGCATCAGGCAGCATATTGTCATTGTGATAATCGTTAGTTTTTTCATTGTTCTTACGACTCCTTCCAGCCGCGAAACACAAGCTCAATGTCTTTCTGTATCTCTATCTTGATAAGGTCCAGGGTAATGCTGTCCATGAACATGTACATCATCACCCGCATGCAGAGCATGCTGTAGAGCACCAGTGCAGCACGTTCAGCCTCGATACTCCCGTCCATGACACCCTCGTCCTGAAAATTTCGAACGAGCCCGGTAACCTGCTCGATGAGGCGGTAATCGGCTTTCATGAGCTCCTCGCCGGTGCTCTGTTCCATGATTCCCGACACCACAAGGTCCCTGAGCAGTATCTTGTCCCACGTGCTGATCGCATCGAGGTAGATACCGATCAGGCCACCGAGAACCACCACCGGTTCCTTCTTCATCCCGGCGATCATTTTGTCACCGAGGGCAAGAATTTCAGTCGTTTCAAGGTCCATCATTGCGAGCAGGAGAACCCGTTTCGAGCCAAAATAGTTGTATACGGTTCCCACGCCCACTTCAGCTTCAGCTGCTATGTCCTCAATCCTGGCATCTCTGTAGCCCTTTTTAATAAAGAGCTTCTTCGCAGCTTTCAGAATGCCGTCCTGGGTTCTACGCTTCTTTTTTTCACGCACACCTGCCATGAATGGACTCCAAAACTGAGTTGGCTATAATTATGAACTGCCTCATAATTGTACGCCATTCACCTTTACTTGTCAAGACCCGGATAATGGATTTTACTGAAAAATCCATCAGGGACTACTGTGACTGCCATGGTTGAACTTAGTTGCGTGGGGATTGTATCAATTGCTCGAATTTGTGGTAAGCAGGCTCCCAGAGATCAGTTCTTGAAGGGGTGTATTCAGTGGGAGAAAAAGTCCTTGCCAGTAGTTCCCTGCCCTCAGCGAGATTGCCGACAAGTCCGTGCGCGATTGCCTGAACGATTAAATTTCCTGATGCAGTAGCGTCCGATGGCCCAGCTATAACCATCTTTCCGCAGGCGTCCGAGGTCATCTGGCACAGAAGCGAATCCCGGGACCCTCCGCCAACCACATGAATCCTGTCAATTTCCACCCCCGTTAGTTCTTCAAGCTGGAGTATCCGTCGCTTGTATGCAAGCACAAGGCTTTCGAAAATACACCTCATGAATGGCCCGATTCCATTGGGGATGGTTTGATTGGTTGACCGGCAGTACTCACGAATCGCGATCCGCATATCGTCCGGTGCAGTGAACGATGGATCATCGGGATTGATTATCGATCTAAACGGCGGTGCCTTCTCTACCTCCCTCCTGATGGTCTCGAAACTTACACCGCTGCCGCCGCGTTTTTCTTCACCACCCCTGCCCTCGCGGACCCAGGCCTTCTGAAGCTGGTTCTGAAGCCAGAGCCCCGTCACATTCGTTAAGAACCTGATGGTTCCGTCAACACCACCCTCGTTGGTGAAATTCGCGTCGCGTGCTGCATCGGAAACGATTGGTTTATCGATTTCCATCCCGACCAGCGACCATGTGCCCGAAGAAATAAACGCCCAGTTACCGTCCCGAAAGGCAGGTATTCCCGCGACAGCACTGGCCGTGTCGTGGCATGCAACGTAGGTGAAAAGAGCACTGCAGTTTGTCTCGGACTCGACACCGGCAGATAACTCGACCTTGGCACCGCCAGGGGGAATCGGCTCCGGCAGCCTGTCATGCGGGAAACCGATCCGGTCCAGAATTTCAAGCGACCACGATTTCGAGGTGATATCGAGCATGGAGGTGGTAGATGCGTTGGTGTATTCCGACGCTTTTACATTGGTCAGGAGATACCCCAGCAGCTCCGGGATCATGAGAAGCTTATCTGCGCGGTCAACGAGCCACGGTCGTGATATCAGATCCTCCGCGACCTGGTAAATCGTGTTGAACGGCAGGAACTGAATTCCGGTGGTTTCGTACAGAAGCAGACTGCTGATCTTCTCATGCACGACGGGGATCGATGTTTCGGTGCGTGAATCCCTGTACGCAAAGGGCATACCGAGAAGGTCGCCGTCATGACCCACGTAGCCGTAATCGACCGCCCACGTATCGAGCCCGATACCGTCAACGTAGGGTGCTGCCTTAATGCACTCCTTAACGTCCTCGAACAGCCTGAGAATGTCCCAGTGCCTGTGCCCGTGAATATCGATCATCCGGTTCGGGAAGCGTCGAACCTCAGATAACTCAAGCCTGCCGTCAGTGAAGTCACCAAGGACTGCTTTTCCTCCCGATGCCCCTATATCTATACCTAAAAGTTTCAAGGAAGATCACCCGTGACGCCCCAGTACTCGCGCGAAGAGCGAATCTGCTCGTCGGTGAGCCCGACAGGCTCCCCTCCGGTCGACCTCACGAGCAGGTAGATCATGGCAGCCTTTTCGACCATCTCAACCTGGTCGAGCGCCCTTTCAAGGTCATCCGCGATGGAGACAACACCGTGCATCGGCCAGACGGCGACATTGCAGTTCCGTAACGCCTCGCTCGTGGCAGAACCGAGCTCAATCGAACCTGGAATCCGGTACTCAAGAGTACTGAGACCGTCAGGGAGGAGAATTCCAAGCTCAGGGTGCATCATGCGGAGTGTCGCGTTGAGCACTCCGGGTTCCTGCATCTCAGGAAGATGACTCATCGCTATAATATTGGGTGGGTGAGTGTGAAGGATTGCCTTAATATACTGGCGATCTTTCGCACATACATTATAAACGGACAGGTGCGCGGGAAATTCGCTGGTCGGAGGCACCCTGCCCCAGTGACACCTTAACGATTTGCCCCCGCCTATAATCTCGAACAGACCGATGGTCTCCTCCGGAATCCTGGCCGCATCTCTGGCCCTGCTTCCGGTAGCCGTAACGAGGAAAAAATTACCCTCCAGATCCGGGAACGGATCCTTCATCTGCGCCTCATCGAATATCGTCTGGAGTTGAGGCATGCTCATCGGATCAATGTGTATTGACAGGTTGCCCGCGTTCGCCTCGGCCCATCCTCGACGGGCGAGAATTTCGGCAACCCTGATGATCTGTAATACTGCCGGATAGTTGAGCATTAACTGGTTTCCCTCCAGGTTGATAATGGATCGAGAGGTAATCCATGATTACGTCGAGATTCATAAAGGATCGGACGAACGTCGGTGTTGAAAGCATCCATGAGGATCCTGTCAGCGGGTGTGGGATCGGGTGCCGCTCGTGCGCCCTCAAGTCCATGATAATCGACAAGCATCGCCTTCACGTAGGCAGTCTCGATATTTTCCACCGATTCTATCAGTTCCTCAAACGGGTCCTTTATGTTGTGACTCTGATCGATCATGAAAGCGAGCTCGTGCACCGGAACGTAGCCGCGCATTTCACCCTCGATGAGGTTAACGAAAATCCTGAACAACTGGTGCGGATGAAGGCTTCCTGTCGCGAGATCGTCGTCAGCGTAGTAACTGTCGTTGAAGTGAAATCCGCCCAGTTTTCCCTGGCGGACCACCTGAGCGATGATCTGCTCGACATTTACACCATGCGGGTGATGCCCGAGATCGACCAGGACCTTTGCGTTGTCGCCTGCAAGCCATGAAAGGTACAGGCTGCGACCGTAATCCTGAATAGCTGTAGAATAAAATCCCGGCTCGAAGATCTTGTACTCGATCAACATCGTCTCATTTTCAACCAACGCTTCAGAAACCTGAAGGAGCGCGTCCTCAAGACGTTCCGATTGCTCGTACATCGACATCTGACCCGGTGAATTGGTGCCGTCAGGAAGCCACAGCACGAACGTGTTCGAGCCAAGCAGGCGCATGTAATCGAGGCAGTCGATGCAGTGCTTCACCGATGCATCCCTGACCTTCTCGTGTGGATGGGTCAGAGAGCCGAACCGGATCGTGTCGGTCAACGGTCCCTTTTCGCGGATCGAGAACAGGTTGGCATTAATGGAACCAGCCGCAATTCCAGCCTGCTTCAAGGGTTTCTTAAGTTTTCGGACCTCGGTTTTATTTTTCCCGTCCCACGGGAAGTGAAGCGCTATTGTTGAGCCCTTTCCGGTCAGTTTGTGAAACTGCCCGGCTGCCGCGATCTTCTCCCCGGGTGTAACCGGCTCGGTTCCGACTTTGTACGCCCCGAATCGTGTGCCGCCACGTCCGAATCCCCACGACGGGACCTCGATGGGTATCGTCGCGACGCGTTGAATCGCGATATCGATGATGTCCTTTCCGAAATATTCAAAGAGGTGATCTAATTGTTCTGTCATTGCTAATTCCTTGGTGCCGGATTACGTCCTACGGGGTTACTCTAGCAATCCATTGTGCGAGTGACCCAACAAGGTACATGAGCGCAAAAACTATAATAAGCCAGACCCAACATGGGATGTTATGAAGTCCGCGACCGACTTTACCACCAACAGCTATAAAAAGTTCATTCCATAGAACTTCGTTTAGTTTCCAGATCGCAGGATACCGTAATTTCAGCCTGGCAAGGCTTTCGCGTATTGTGATAACCGAAATTTCTTCAAGGGATTTTGAAAATTCCTGAGTCTGCGCCTCGAACCGCTCAGGCGTTGTCTTGAGCATGTAAAAATCGAACATCTTCGCGGCCAGGTCCTTTACAGGATCAAGTATGAAGCGGTCGGCAACAAATTCATTCCACGTCAGGTCCGCCTCAAGGGCGAATTCCGTTTCCTTCAACTGCTCTTCAAGATCACGAATTTCTTTCCTGTCTACACTGACACGTATCGACGACAAAATCAGTTCCCTCACAGCAGCAAACTTGCGCAGCCGTACTATTGAGAATGTCAGGTGAACAAACGACGCAACCACGAACCTTTTAGCGTCGTCCAGGTTGGGTAACACGCTCTCGATACGCAATAGCTGGTTACACATCCTGTCGGTATCGCCGGTGTGTGCCAGTACGAAATATCCGAACAGGAACGCATCGAAATCATCGAAGTCCTCACGTCCGTTTGCCATTACCGCTTTTTCGGTCCACTGGTAAGCCGTTTCGTGATCCTCAGTACTCAGGTACGTCTTCGCCATCTCGATGTACGGTGAATGGCTTGAAACGTCCAGCTCAATAGCCTTCTCGTAGTTCTCACGAGCGCGATTAAGTACGTGCTGCTTCACCTCTTCATCCACTGACTCGACGTAGCGGTTCATCAGCATGTTGCCAAGGTTCACGCGATACAGGGGGACCTGCGGGTATTTCTCGACTAGTTCCAGAAGTGTCTGAATAGCGTCGCGGACATGCCCCTGCTCGAACTGAACCTGCCCGAGCATCATTATGGCTTCGCTCGCACCGCCTGTTTCCTCTACAATGCTCCTGATCAATGGCTCAGCACGCTTGAGACGCCCCTGCACCATCGCAGCAAATGCATTAGACATCAAATTTTCGATATTCGGTCCGCATGCGAGCAGGTTGTCGTACTCGTCACGAGCTTTCGGGTCCATGAGCGTCTGGTAGGCCAGGCTCAGTGCCCTGAAACCTTCGGGATCCTTTCCGGGAGGGTGCTTCGGGACGAGTTTGATAAAAGCCTCGTGAATCGCACCGGATGGGTCTGTCCGCTGGACGTCAAGTGCCTGGTACAAATCGAGATTTTCGAGATTCTCGATCGGCATGGGAGTTCCTGCCGTGAATAATAGCAGAAATGTAAACATAAAAATAAAAATTGCGTGTGATCAAACTCTGCAGCATGAGTATCTGAGAACCGTCGGGATAACGGCTATTCAGGCGGACAGTAAATTACCACCGGGAAATCCATTAATAAGGGTAGCATGATTATGTAATTTGATGTACATTAGAAGTATGGAGGGAAAAAATGGCAGCAAAAAAATATCTAGCACCCTTAATTGGAATCCTGCTTCTTGTCTGTAACGCCGTTTCATGCGGTGGCGGCTCCCCGGCTGTTCCGCCAATCCCCACAGAAACAAGCACGGATTATAATTTTGTCAGTTCGATTGAAACACTCTGTTCGGAGGACATAGCGGTACTCGGGGATACTCTTTATATCGCCGACGGTCCCGGTGGACTTAAAATTGTTGATCTCTCGAACAGGTCCAGTCCAGTGCTTATCGGGACAGAACAGACGGCATACGCTTTCAGGATTTACATCTACAAGCAGCACCTCTATCTTTGCGATTCTTCCGAAGGACTGAAAATTTATTCGATCGAGTCTCCGCTAAACCCGGTTCTCAGGTGGTCTGTGGATACGGACTGGGCGACATCAGTGGTATTCCACAACGGTAACATGTTTCTCGGTGATTTCTATAAGGGAATCAGGATCTACAATGTCGGGAATCCAGCCAGTCCGGAACTGCTTGAGGTAATCGATTCAACAATTGCGAGAGACATTACATTCCTCAACGGTTTCCTCCTCGTCAGCAACAAGCAGACAGGTCTGAACATCTACAATTACGATCCCCAGACTGCATCGTACCGCACTTACTCCTTCGACACGCTAGGGAATTACGAGGACATTGTAGGTTATAACAACTACG
Organism: Planctomycetota bacterium; assembly: GCA_030614715.1. Lineage (GTDB taxonomy): Bacteria > JAJVIF01 > JAJVIF01 > JAPKYR01 > JAPKYR01 > JAUWTM01. The sequence goes on along the minus strand of JAUWTM010000129.1, from coordinate 5,618 downwards.
CGATTATCTCCCGTAACGACTGCCCATCATCACTTTACGTGTTCAACGTCAAGAACTTCAACAACATTCGAACCTCAGGTGTATATAATCCTGCACGATTTATCGATGGTTTAACGAGGTGCGAGGAACATCTCATGGTCGCGTGCGGTGAGGACGGCTTGATCATCTACGACCTCAACGGACTTCCAGAGTTAAGTGACGGGTACCAAATCGACACACCGGGCTACGTGCGTCGCGCCAAGATGAACGATGGATATTTATATATCGCGGATATGGCGTCCGTTCAAGTCTACAGCCAGGTAATAACGGGGGGTGATCAATGATGCTTCAACGAAATTCAATGCTGCACCACCTGATACTCCTTCTTCTAATACTCCTTATAATTGGAAAAGGGACAGCTCAATCGGAGTCCGGTACGGCCGGACCATACAATGGCCTGGTAGTCCTCTATGGTGACCCGCATGTACACACGATGCTGTCCGACGGTGATGAGACTCCCGATTTCGCTCTGAGATATGCGCGGGATGTAGCCGGGCTGGACTGGTGCGTCGTAACCGACCATACAGAGGACCTGACCACCAGATCAGCACAGCTCATGAGCTACTATCGATCACTTCCGGAGCGTTACAATGACCCCGGGAACTTTGTTGTGCTATTCGGGTACGAATGGACAAGTAACCTGTATGGTCATCGGAACGTGTACACAACGAACAACAGCATTCCAGTTATCTCGAAAGATGATCCCATGACGGACGACCCGTGGAAGTTATGGGATGCGCTTGCAGAATATGATGTAATTACTGTGCCGCATCACCCGATGATATGGTCCGAGGCCTGGTGGGCTCAAAACATGCCCGGAGTCGAGACCTGCGTGGAATTTTATTCGAAGTGGGGAATGTCGCTTGATGACAATGACGAAAGGCCTCTTACAGACCCCAAATCGGAAAACTCAGTTTTCAGGGCAATGACGCAGGAGGGTCGCAGGTACGGACTGATGGCAGGCTCCGACACGCATCTGACCCGTCCCGGAGCCAGGATCGGTGAGACTCGCGGTGGATCGATTCTGCCGTACTCGCATCCGGGCATCACAGGAGTCTGGGCGACGGAGCATACAAGCGAAGCGCTTTTCGAAGCACTTCAGAACCGTCACTGCTACGGAATGACCGGGACGAGAATCAACGTGATGTTCTCGGTCAATGGTGCGATCATGGGTAGTGAAGTCGAGACGTCGGGACCACCGGAGATCGAGTTCAGCATGTCGTCAGAAGAGATAATCGAGAGGGTTGAAATCCTGACGATCGATTCCTTCGAGGTGATCCCGATTCAGACATATTATCCGGAATCGATGGAGTTCAGTGGGAGTTTTGTGGACCTCGCATTTAACGAAGATATCGCGTACACGATGAAGGTATACCTTGCCAATACCGACCTCGCGATGGTGTCACCGGTATGGGTAACGGCTCCATGATATAGACGGCTCCCTTACGGTCGCGGCTCGGGCACGGAGGGATGAGGGATTAGTAAAGGCAGAAACGGCTCCCTGACGGTCGCGGCTCGGGCGTGGCTTTCCAGACATTGAAGAAATCCCCTCTTTGTGAAAGAATGCCAACCGGCAGATGTTCTGCAACGAAACTCTTCCCTTCAGGAGGGGAAAATGCCTGCTGGACTAAAACACCTCTTTCCCTGCCTCGTGCTGCTCGCAATGGTCGCGCCGCAGCTCACAATGGCCGATCCGATCGACACGCTCAATTCCACCGAGACATACACCTTCGAGCGAGAACTGCGCCTCGCTCCCGGCGAATTCTACGCAGTAACCTACGATCCCGACCGCGGGGAATTCGTCGAGACCGAACCGGACCGGGGGTACATGGCACTTCCGGATCGAGCACTGGGCCAGATCCTCAGGTCACCCGTATGGCTGAGGGAACAATTTGCCGACCGTCTTGTCGATCTGTACTACGATGATATCGATGTCGGTGAAAATGCGACACCCTTGTTCTTTGACATCAACGACGATGGCATTAAAGACCTGATTGTCAGCAACTCCACAACCGATTTGAAAGTCTACTTAGCGCCGTATTTCAAGGAGTATGAGGATTTTCCGGATTCACCGTGCACCGGATGGATTGTGCCGATCATTGGGTACGATGAAAACGATGAATTGGGATTATACGTAAATGATGAAACTATGGGAGTCTGGAAGTTTGATAACGGCGAATTCGTACGTACACGTCAATGCAGCGAGCATACCAGAGAGTTACGTTACGCAGCAGGACAGGGATTCTACGTGGAGGGAAGAGCAGATGGTGGGATAGATGCAGCTGCATCTTCGAGTTATCCGTACACTGATCGCCAGTTGATAGAAAATCTAAACAGGATCAAGGTGTCGGGTGACTCGCGACCCAGATTTCACGATGTAACCGGTGACCTTATCCCCGATCTCCTGATCGGCGCATCCGACGGCACGATAAGCGTTTATGAAAACTACGGCACTACCGATAACTGGTGGTTTGTGTCGGGCTCTTCGGAAACCGAACGCATGTATGATTACGATGTCGGCTACCTGTCCTCGCCTCGAATAGATGATGTCAACGGCGACGGTGTGAACGATATCGTCTGCGGTGCGAAGGACATCCGGGGACTTGAGATCTACTACGGTCCGGCTTACACCGAAACGGGTGGTTTCAATTATGATCCTGCCTTTGAGGATTGCATTGATGGCGCGTTCGTACCGGCACTCGCGGACTTTAACCTGGACGGTAAATGCGATCATGCAATCGGGTACGAGGACGGAACCATCAATGTTTACATCACGGGGGATGACGGTCTCTCTCGATACGATGAGGCTTTTTCCGCAGGATTGACCGTTCCGGGTTTCGCGACGCCCTGTGCTGGTGATTTCGACTATGACGGCATACCGGATATCGTGTCCGGAGCAGGCAACGGCAAGCTGTTTTTTTTCAAAGGAAACCTTGAGGGCTTTGAAGAACCTGAGGATTTTCTGGACGCCATAGAGCCTGGAGAATATCCGTCACCGGCAGGATACGATTTCAACAATGATATGCTGCTCGATCTCGTAGTGGGTAATCGTGCCGGCGACGTCCGTGTATTCATAGCTCCTGACTGGAGCGAAGTGGCCGGTGGTCTGGGATTGGTCGGAGTGGGTAATTTCGCCTCCCCGGCGTTCGGCGATATGACCGGAGACAATCAACCTGAACTGCTGGTCGGGTCAATCGACGGCACGCTTCGGTACTTCGAAGGCGGAGCAGCTGACTGGCAGGAGGAATATTCGTGGGAGTTCCACCAGACGCTGGGGCTGGGCGGTGTCAACGAGTATTTCGATCGTACACACCCTGAGTGTACACTCCTCCGTGGAATGAACGACAATACGGCGCTCGAATCATTCCTGGATGTTTTCGAGCAATGTGGTGACGAGTATTTTGATGAGGTCGTTTTCGCATTCGCCAATACTCAGACTGAGATCCTTCGTGCCATGAGCCGTCTCGGTAATGCCGACCTTCTGTTTGAGAACGCGGTCGACATTTACGATTTCGCGTCACGTGTTGCGTACGTGAATGTTGTCGAGAAAGAGGACTACACCACGCTTGAGTACATCTCCGAGGACGGGTCAACAAGGGAAATGCCTCGCGATATTTACTACTGGTGGGTGGTTCATCCCGTTATCGAGTATGAGATCCCCGCGCGGGTGGATGCATCTTACTGGCGTCACGACGCAGATTACTACGGCATCACGAACGAGCAATGGACGCGAAGCGAACTTACAGTCGCAGGACTGGAACACACGGAGAACGCTTATTTCTGGCGATCCTTTCTTCCCAGCGACAACCGTTACGGAAAGAACCTGCTCGAAGTCGTGGAACCGGCAAGGAACATACGAGAAGCGGCGTACCTGGTAGCGGACTGGATCACTTTTTCGTCGTCCAGACCCGGTTGCTGGAATGAATATGGAAAGGCAAGCAACGACTACCAGCCCCTGGTCATTTATGAGAAGAACTACGGTTCGTGCGGTGAGCAGGCGATGCTCTGTGTAGCGTTCTCACGTACAGCACTCATCCCGAACGCCCCGGTTGGCTGTCATGGCGAGGATCACGCGTGGAACGAATGGTGGATGGACGGTGAGTGGTACAAGTGGGACGTTGGGAACGCGGTTTCAGGCCTTGGCCGTCCGTGGAACGAAGGAACTGGACACACCCGTACACCGCTTCTTTCGATCACCCGTCGGAGGGGAGATGGCCTGGACGAGAACACTTCAACTAGACCCGTGAATCCCCCCGGATCGAATTACAACACCGATAATGCGCCCGGATATACCGAAGTTGGTAACGTTTCTATTCGAGTAGTAGACGAAGTTAACGAGCCGGTCGAGGGTGCGCTCGTGGTAATAAGGAGCAAATGGAATTACTACTACAGGACTTCAATCTGGGATCACACAGATCCGGAAGGGTACTGCACATTCGAACTCGGTTTTCCGATTACCGGAACATGCGTTGCCGACGTAATCAGTCCACTCGGCGTTACGGGAACTGAGTACTTCGTTGTCAGGGAAAATGAGGATTTCAGTTACACGTACGTCCTTCCGGGACGCTTTGCGAGGCGCGAACCGGACAGAATGCCATCGCAGGAATCAGATCCCGGACCGTACTGCGCACAGGTTTCCATCACAACGATCGAAGAGGAGCAAAGACCGCATAATTTTTCAACCGGACGACGTTCTGAAATCAGGAGAATGGACTTGTACGAGTTAACCGGTTATCACGGAACACGCTGGTACTCAGAACCGAACAGCAATCAGTACGGTATTTATGCAGCCCTGTTAACCATGGATGAATACGACTCGTACAGAATATCCGGTGAATTGCCAGGATCCGACTGGTCGAGAAACAGTGAATTCAGCAGATCTTTCGATCCTGATGCGGGTGAAGTTTTTCTCTTTTACAATCCGAATCGATACACGCACGTGAGGTTTAATGCAACTCTTACTGTGAGTCAACCAGCCGAATTGCCGTCCATCCACCTTGTATCCACACCGGATTCATGTGGCACCGGTGAGAAAGCGGGATTTGAAGGAACGCTGTCAGATAATCTGCATGTCGAAGCACTCATGGTTTCAATCAATGGCGGACTGAATTTTTCCGACATTACCGATGCATACAATCGCGATTCAGGGGAGTTCTCGTACGTCTGGGATACGGGTTCGGGCGGACCGGCACTCCCGGGTCGGTACGTGATAATTTTCCGTACTGAGGACGGCTCCGGAAACTACGCTGAGTCCGATCCGTTTGAATTCACGCTTGAGCCATCGATGGCCTTCGTGGACCAGGTCGTCTACCAGGACAATCCGAATTCACCACTTCCTGCAACGTCCTGGATGATGGGTCCATTCACTGTGGATGTGGACGAGCGATTTCTGGGAATAGAAGTAACCAGTGACGACGCCAACCTGGATGTCGATCTCTGGTTGTATTACGACAGTAACGGTAATCGAGTCCTCGACGGCGACAATGAGCGGATCGCAAGCTCAACGTCACCGACCGCTATGGAGAACATACTTTATAACCTGCCCGGACCCGGAGCGTACTGGATTTTCTGCCAGGGCT
>JAUWTM010000171.1 GCA_030614715.1 Planctomycetota bacterium | reverse complement strand
TGCCATGCGCCGCTACGTGAGTGGTTCGGATGAAACGTACGCGTGATGAACTGCATCGATATATGGGTATTGTACCACCTGATCATGGGATTCATCCGGAAGGATTGGGAGAAATTTATTAATGGAAACATTAGATGAGGTACCCACAAGCTCGAACGGGGATGGAGGATTGGGGGTCGAAGGGCTGAGCTTGTGGGCGGCATCGGGAGAGGTTGGATTTGACGAAATTAGACCTCCACAACAGCATCGGAAATTACCAACGCTACGCATTAACCGGATGGCGTCAAGCTCAGCATGGATAACCTTAGAAGTTACACGGAATGGTGTATTTGAATCCCGTCAGGATTTCCCTGCATCTTAATTGCCATTCTTGATGGCTTGAACACGTTCGGTGCCTTCGGTAGGATCCAGCAGGGCTATCAACCCGAGCATACCCATATCCGCGAACAGGGCAGGAGCCAGAATGGGTGCTCCCCTGATGAATCGCTCGACTTGTATATTTCCACCGGCTCCGAACAGATCCGCCTGTATATGCAGGAATGTCCCGACAATCCCGATCAGAATCAGGATGAACATCGCCACACAGTAAACAATGAGATCCCCTTTGGACGGGTTATTGATTACACCAAGGAGAACCGCTGCCATGACCGAAAACAGACCGGCAACGTAGGGGAACCACAGCCAGGGATTAACGAATTCGGTACGAGCATGATCGAGTACACTGCTGATCAAACAGGCCAGCGTACCGAGAGCCACAAGGAAGAAATAGGCTCGTGTTTTACTGAATGGAAACTGAATTCTTGTCCGCCCGAACAGAACCAGCCTTCCGGAATCGGCGGGTTCCTCGCGCCATGCAGCGCTTATACCGAGGACACCGATAAAGCTTGCGGTCAGGGGTGCGATAATGGGAACCGCCCAGACCAGTGTATGGATCGTCACTTTCAGTCCTTCAGGAGCACCTGAGATCACGGTCCTGTCGATATGAAGGTACCAGCCGTAGATACCCATCAGGATAGTAGCCACGAGTGGGACCGTGATCAGGATCGATGCCGCCAGCCGGTACTTCCTGGAGATGAAAATAGCAATGATAATTATGAAACCTGCAATCGGGCTTAAAATTATCGGGGGTAATTCCGCGGGAACAATTGTACCGCTGATGTAGTGGGCGAGGAAGTGGTCGGCACCCAGAAACATCTCGTTCAGAACGATCACCGCCAACAATACCTGGTCCCGTGTGAACGGTATCTGCTTTTTTTTCAGCAGCGTGGGTAACAGAATCGCCAGATAGTACATCAGTCGGTACCCTCGGTTTCGTGTGACGTATCCGATTCCTCCGGATCATCAGCGACTGGTGGCTCAGGAATCGACGCATTATCTGCGTCTTCAAGTAACTCATTAACTTCCATGCGAAGTTCCACAAGCGATTGAATCAAGGGGAATGCACCATCCCACTGTGTGTAATTCGCACCCTGCATCCAGGCTCCAAACTTTGCGGTAACAGCATACGAATGCCATGAGTTGAAGTATGCGAATTCAATCGCCTGGTCGAACGGCTCAGGTGTCAACAGACCGTTGTCGTCGAGCTGCTGCATAAGCGCCTGGCCTTCGGTTACGAGATCATTAATTGCTTCAGTCGCGGAATCGGCTTCGGAATAGAAGTTCCTGATAAAACCGTCGTTGTGACATTCCCCGCAGATATCCTGCATCCGCTCCCTGTTTTCGTCCCAGTCGGGACGTTTGGTACTGACTTCCTGAAAGAGGAACCAGCTTAAACGATCACCCACATCATGTGTTGTAGGAGAGCCGCCGAACGCACTTATATGGCAGATAGCGCACGTTGGTGCGGTGAAATCATCGACAGTCAGTGTTCCCGGCTCACCATGCCATGCCCAGTGTTCACTGGACGTCTGGTATGCAATACCGTGGGCTGACTCCTGGTAAATTTCCCACTGGGGATGATCGGGTCCAATATGGCAGGCGTTACATGTCTCGGGTCGTCGAACCTGTTCCAGGCTGAATTCATGACGTAAATGGCATGACTGGCATTCCCCGATCGATCCGTCCGGCTGGGGTGTTCCGATTTTATGGCATGCCATGCAGGCGAGCTGAGTGATGTCAGATCCCAGGAGCTCATAAAGCGGGTCCGGGGCTTTGGCCAGATCGAACAGTCCTTCCGGGATCGCCTCGTAATCCTCGAGCTGCTGCGGATTGAAATCATCAAGCCCCCGCATCGCAGCATAAGCCGGTGCGGCATGACGGGACCGGTTGAACTGCTGCCATTGCTGGTTGTGGCATTTGCCACAGATCTTCGGGGTCGGTGAGGCGATAATATGGAACTGTCCCATGTGGCTCTCACCGCCGGGATAATCCTCCTCGACCTCGTGGCAGTCCCGGCAGGTGACACCAACCGCAGCCATCGTGCTGTATCCGTACTGGTTGATAATACCCGGTGCGGTGTTTATGTGGCAGTTGACACATGCGTCCACACTATTTTCAAGAGCGTTTATCCGCTCCGGTGAATCACCGAATCCGGTGTAATGCCCGATTGTCATCTCGATTAATGCAATGCCCATTACGCAAAGCACCATAACCAGACCGACTACCAGTACTCGATACGAGTTCATAAAAGTTGATCTTGGCGGTTCTTGATACGTCATCTTATTTGACCCCTTGAAGATATTCTAAAAATAAAAATTTAACAGGATTCCGTAAATTTAACGTGACTTAACTATTAACTGAGGTTTCCAGATTGTTCCCCCCTCTCAGCAAGTGACAAAAACTATGTAAGACTATTAAACAGACGCTATTTAACCTAGGGAAAATAACAACATTAATGGTACGGCGCGGCAGTTTACAAAAATCCAGCGGTATTGTCAATGATTATTTTCAATTATTGTTTCATGAGTATATCATATGCATATGGATTTCATCACGATTTTTTCAACGGGTGTCATGTGCGTCCCCGCATCGTCATTTGCGTGTTGTATCAGGTATTACTCCGGACCATATCCGTGCGAACATGTATCCGATCATCTACATTTAATTGTTGGAAATAATTCTCCCCGCATGAATTAATCAGAAATTTCCGGTTTTTCGGGTTTAAATTACCTTTTTTTACAGCTATTATTACCGTTCTGCAAGGGGATTCACGAGGGGCTTTTTTTATTCACTAAATATTAGGAATTTTTGTCCTGGAGAGAGGAAAGTCATGTCTCAACCTTCCGACGGATTCGTCCGTACAAGCCGCTCACTTATTATCGGACTGGTCATTGTCCTCATCGTACTGGGCTTTGCCTGGGTGCCGATGATAATTGCGGACTCACCGAACAACACCGAATCAGAGCGCGTAAACGCACTCGCGAACAGCGAGGACGAATGCGTTACGTGCCACCTCCAGATGACACCCGGCATTGTCGAGCAGTACGGTTACAGCACGATGGCCGCGGCCGAGGTCGGCTGCAGGGACTGTCACGGAGTCGAGGAGGGATACCCGGGAAGCATCGAGCACATAGGTGAAACGATCCTGGTGAAACCTACTCCCGCAACCTGCCAGCCGTGCCACGAGCTGGAAGTCGAACAATTCTATCAGAGCCGTCACGCAGCACCGGCTTACGCCGCGATGATGGGAGTCGAGGCGTTCAACGAAGCGCAACTGGCGATATACGAAGCGGTTCCAGAGGGAAGCTACGTGGCGGACAAAATGCGAAACGCACTGTACGCACTTGAAGGCGACGCGATCACACGTTTTGCATGTCACGGCTGTCACGATATAGGTCTACCACACGAGGACGGATCGATCGGCCAGTGCCAGAAATGCCACCTGCGTCACGAATTTTCTGTCGAGCAGGTACGCAAGCCCGAAACGTGCAACGCCTGCCACATCGGACCCGATCATCCGCAGTGGGAAATCTACGAGGAATCGGCCCATGGAATTGCGTACACGACGATGGGTCATAACTGGAACTGGGAAGCCGAAGCCGGGACGCAGGATGTCACAGACTTCCCCGCACCGCAGTGCGCCATCTGCCATATGAGCGGATTCGGCGAGGTGGAAACCACCCACGACGTCGGCGACCGCCTGTCATGGTATTTGTTCGCACCAATCAGCACGCGTCGTCCGAACTGGGAGGAAAACCAGGATCGGATGCAGGCCATCTGCCAGGAATGTCACAGCACGAGCTGGACCAGAAATTTCTACGATGATGCAGACCTTGCAGTGGAGGCAGTAAACGACTGGGTACGCGAGAGCGATGTAATCTGGACTGAACTGGTCGATGCCGGCTACACGACACCGGCACCGTTCGACATGCCCATCGATTTCACGTACTTCGACCTGTGGCATCACTGGGGTCGGACCATCAAGTTTGGATCATGGATGGGGGGAGCCGACTACGTACAGTGGCACGGCGCGTACGAGCTGCTTCGGGAACTAGCGGAGATGCGGGCAGTTGCTGAAGAAGTGCTCGGACATCCGGTCGGTGAAGCTGAAGAAGCTGAGCCGGCGGAGTAAACTGAGTAAAGGGGGAAGACGTGTATCACCTGGCAACAGTATTTCCATTCCTGAAAAACATCAGGATTCCGGTCACACGTGACCAGATGATGCTGCTGCTGGTGGTCGCGAACCAGTACTTCCTGGGTGTCGACCATTACATCGCACACATTATCAGCGGTACACTGACGTTCTGGGAGCGCTTTCCGATCCTGTACGGGTTAGGAGCCGGAACACTGCTCCTGATAACAGGACTGATCTCGCTAAAATACAGGCGGACCGCAGCGATCTACTCGACAATAATCCTGGTTTTCTCAATGATAGTCGGTGCGCTGGGGTGGGTGCTTCATTTGATACGTATCGCGGCACCATTTGCGCCCATCGGCGAGAGATTCACGATGAATATAATCATCTGGTCGCCGCCGATCCTCGCTCCGTTGACGGCATGCATGATCGGCCTGGTAGGGATCGGATCAGCCTGGTGCGAAGCACCTGTCGACAGCGGTAAGTATGTATTTAACAACAAATTCAAGATCCAGATCCCCATCAGCAAGACGAGAGGATGGTTCCTGCTTGTCGGACTGGGCATCCTTGCGACGCTGATATCGAGCGTCCTCGATCATGCCAGAACGGGATGGGAAAATCCGTGGCTGTGGTTCCCGGTCGCCGGAGGAGTTTTCGGCGTCGTATCATGCCTGTTAATGGGCGGCACGGAGAAACCGAGTCGCGGGGACCTGATCGTCCACACGTGCGCCATGTGCCTGCTCGTTGTGATAGGTGTAACAGGCACAATTCTGCACTTACAAGAGGTTGTCACGTCGCAGGGTGTGTTTATCTGGGAGCGAATGGTCAGGGGAGCACCGTTTTTAGCACCGATGCTTTACGCTGACATGGCAGCGTTCGGGCTGCTTCTGATGATGGATCCCGACGAACGTTGTTAGGGGAATTTATTAAGAATTAGATTTTCAACACAGAGTCACAGAGACACAGAGAAAAAACTTCAAGAGAGAGCCAGGCTCTCTCTTTTTTTTTCTGAATTATTAAAAGTGGTGACTACATCAGGTCTTCGATTTCCAGCACTATTCTGGGGGCTACGACGTCCTCGTTAAGTTCCTTCAGACGGACGAGGTATTCCTTCTCCCTGAATTCACGGGTCATGAAACCGAACGCAAGGTAGTTCTCGCCGATCAGCCGTGCGAGTGCATCGTAGGAATCCGACGAAATGGTCAGGTTGGTTCGCTGGATATCGTGCTTGAAGTAGCCGATGTCGACCACCTGCCCATCCAGCTCCATGTTGACCTGGTCGTAGCCCTGCTCTAGCGCGAAATTGAGGATGGAGAGGAAGATCGACTTGACCGCGTCCCAGGACGGCTCCTCGAATGACCTGAAGATGTCATCAATCCGGCCCCTGCGACGCCCTGGAACGTCCTGACGTGTAATCGGGATGCGGATCATACCCGGAGCCCGCTCGTTCCATCCGAACGTGCTCAGTACGCCTTTATGTGCGACCTGGTAAAAGCCCTCGTCGAAATAATCTTCCAGAAGAATGTGTTTGAAGAGGTCCCAGTATGACCGTGGGATGGTCAGGCTTTTCTCGTACTTGCCATCGATAAGGAAGAAGGTCTGGATGCGCTCGGATTCAGTGCGGAACAGGATCTCCGTGGCGTGCCCGCTGGCCGCCTCCGAAAAAATCTGATCCACAAACGCGACACACTGCCTTCGATCAGTATCGTCCGGCGGTAAAGTCATACCGTTTAAGCAAACTACTCCCCTCAGGGCATTGACCCTGTAGTCCCCCAGAGACAGTTTACACCGATATGCATCGGTTCAACAAGTGCGCACACGTTATCTTTTCCGGATGAACTTCCAGCGATCCGTCGGTTCCGCTTGCAACACAGAGAGAATTCCACCATCATATGAGCAGGGAAAAGAACATGGAAACGGTACTGACAGCAGGATTATCGGGACCTGCACAGCTGTTCTTCATCATGCTGGTCCTGCATATAGTAGTAGCGTTTTACGTGTTTGCGGGTGCAAGGGAAAACGGGATGAATCCCACTCTCTGGACGGCTCTTTACCTGGTAACCGGACCCATTGGATTTCTCTTGTTCGAGATCGCCCGCGGGCTCGGGGGTGCACTCGGAGGTTCCGGCATGCACGCACCGGCGCAGAGACGCATCAGGGAGATCGACCGCAGGAAGTACGACAACCTGGTCGACCAGGCAGCGATCGTAACACCCAGGCCGTCGGAAAAATTCGACGATTCCATCCTCCGCGATTTCATCGTGCACAACCAGTGGCCGCAGGCGAAGAAACACTGCGAGGACATGAAATCGATGGCATTAAACCAGGGTGACAAGCGACTTTCAGAGGACTATCGCCGGTGCGAGAAATTTATCATATCGAAACGAAATCCGTTCAAGGACGCAGATCCCTTCAAACCGAAAACCAGACCCAGCGTTTTTAAAAAGAAGGGAAGATAGATTGCAGGAATTATTTATGGAACATTAGATGAAGCACCCACAAGCGGGACCATCAGTACGGGATCCAAGGCTGACCGGTAAGCTTGTGGGCGGCATTGGTAAGAGTTTATTTTTTAAGGCTGTTTTTATATTTCCAGGTACTCGACCTGAGGGGCGTATGAGTTGATGAACTGGCGACGCGGTTCCACGTTGTCACCCATAAGGTCCACAAATGTAGCTTCCGCTTCCTGGGCGTCCGCAATTTCAACTTTCAGAAGTATCCTCTTCTCGGGATCCATCGTCGTGCTCCAGAGGTCCTCGGGATTCATCTCGCCGAGACCCTTGAAACGGTTCACATCGTAGCGTTTACCCTTGAGCTTCTCCTCGACAACCTGTTCGAGCTCCCTGTCGTTAAGGGCGTAGAAATTTTTATCGCCCCACCTGACACGGTACAGGGGTGCCTGGGCGATATAAATGTGACCGCGCTGGATGAGCTCGTGCATCTGTCGGTAGAAGAACGTTAACGCGAGGGTCATAATGTGGCTTCCGTCGACATCCGCATCGGTCAGAAGAATGACCTTGTGATAGCGGAGCTTGGAGATATCGAAATCCTCACCGACACCGCACCCTATAACGGTGATCATGTTGGAGATTTCCTCGTTGGAAAGGACCTTGTCGAGACGTGCTTTTTCGACGTTGATAATCTTGCCCTTGAGTGGAAGAATCGCCTGGTACCGACGGTCGCGGCCGCCCTTGGCACTTCCGAGGGCGCTGTCACCCTCGACGAGGAAGAGCTCACAGAGTGAAGGATCCTTTTCGGTGCAGTCGACCAGCTTACCCGGAAGGAAGGTGCTCGTAAGGTAACTTTTTCTCCTCAGGCGTTCCTTGGTTTTCCTGGTCTCGTCCCTGACACGCTGCGCAGCAAGTCCTTTTAAGATAACCCGCCTGGTGACAGACGGATTCTCGTTCAGCCAGTCCTTGAGGTCCTCATAGACTGCCGACTGTACGATTCCCTTTATTTCAGTGTTCCCCAGCTGCTCTTTTGTCTGGCCCTCGAACTGAGGGTCGGCCAGCTTAACAGAAATAATCGCTGTCAGGCCCTCCTTGCAATCCTCGCCGGACAGGTTTTTATCCTTGTCCTTGATGAGCTTATGCTCACGACCGATCTGGTTGATCGCGCTGGTGATCGCTGTGCGGAATCCGCTGAGATGCGTACCGCCCTCGCGGGTGTTGATATTGTTCGCGAAAGCCATCACGGTCTCGTGATAGCTGTCGTTGTACTGGATTGCAGCCTCGATAATAACAGGATGATTCGATTCGTCGACTGTTTCTTTTATAAAGTGAAACGGCTTTTGAAAGAGCACGTTGTGTTTGTTATTGATGTGCTTAACGTAAGCAGAAATTCCGCCTGAATAGCAGAATTCATCCTCTCTACGAGCCCCGTCACGAACATCGATAAGTTGAATTCTGAGACCCGCATTGAGGTAGGCAAGCTCTCGAAGCCGTCGGCTGACAGTGTCGTAGTTATATGTGAAGTCCTCAAAAATTTCCTCGTAATCGGGATAGAAGGTCGTCTTGTTACCTGTTTTTCTGGTCTCCTTGAGTTTTTCCAGATCATTCTGAACGACCCCACGCTCGTACCTCTGGAACCAGACATGACCGTCACGGCTGACCTCGACTTCGCACCATTGTGAAAGCGCGTTAACGACGCTGACACCAACGC
>JAUWTM010000028.1 GCA_030614715.1 Planctomycetota bacterium | reverse complement strand
TCTTTGTTGATGTGACCCAGTGCTATTGCCGCTGTAATCGCCAGGAAGATCAGCAGTATTAACGGGTAGAGCCCGTTGGTTTGAATCTGTTGAGGCAGGTGAATAAGGTCTAAGGAATCGAATCCGGAAATTTGCAGCCTGAAAAGCCGGCTTGAAGCCAGTTTGCCAAGGTCGACAAGCAGCACGAGGAACAGGGCAAGCGTGACAAGTGTCGCACCGGTAAGTACGTTTGGGATCGACTCCCGACGTATGACCGGATCGGGCAGCAGCTTCGTGGTCTTTCTGATCTGGATGAAAATAAGCCATGTGAGCAGTAGCTGTAGAATTCCGATTACGCCGGCGCCGATACTCAGAAGGACCATTCCGAGGCTTGCCATCGTGACGAGAAGGCACATTGCGGCTATGACAGGGTTGCGCTGACGTACGAGAAGTACCGCTCCGATAATTGTGAGTGTCCCGAAGATGATCGCGATTATGGTTGCGATGATGCCCATTGATAATGAGCCTATTCCCGTGCAGCGATTCCGGTCAGGTACCACGACTCATCGACCCGGGTGAAGGTGATTCGCCACTCCAGGTCGGGAAGGATGTAGACATTGTACAGGTGCGCTTCGTCAGAGACCACAGCGGCTTCAAGTTCCCCGTGCTCCCAGCGCTCTATTACGGCTATGCCGGACAACTCCTCGCGAGTGATGATCTCGTAGTGGCTGAGTGTTACTTCTTTTATTAAGGTAAAAACACCGTCGTCACCCCAGAGGTACTCCTCGAAGCTTGATTTGACCGGCTCGAAGTCACCGTCGCGGAAAATCTCGAATTCACGGTCGGATCGATCGTGGATGTCACGCTGGAAATTACCTGTATCGATCACCTGGCCTGCAATGTCGAGTCCAAGGTCGGGGTTTACGAGGCTTTCAAGTGCGTCGAGGTCGTCGAGTTCGATAGCGATGTTAAGGACAATCAGTGCATCGTCGAACGTGTCAGTGCCGGCAGCAAATACTTGCTGTGGTGTGATTAAAAAAAGAAATATCAGAACAATGAGAGGAATAGATTTCAACATATTGTAATGTCCCACTTCCTTGTGACCGCGTGTCAGGTCAGGAGGCTGAAAATTCCCCAGCCAATCAGGCCGATTACGAATACTCCGCAGCCTAGACGCCCCAGGCACATGTCAAGACAGCCAAGGCAGCCCTGCGACGCGGCATCGATGCAGCCGGTCGGGTCCATGCAGCCGCCGCATCCGCAGCCGGCGGCAAGGCACCAGTCGATCGGGTTGAACTGCTCGGTGCTGTCACCCGGTTCGAGATCGCTTATATCGTATTTTTCATCCTTCGCCATTGAATTTTCATGTTTAAGAGATCGCGGTTGATCATCAATCGCGATCAGCGTGTAACAGCATCCGGCACGTAATGACGTTAGTCAAATCTCAAGTCACTTCGCGCATCGTGAGCCAGATCTTGTCGCCCGGACGGGCAATCTCCGGCGTCCTGAATGAAATAAGATCTCCCTTTGCAGCCTCTGTGATTTCCTGTTCCTGCTCGTTGCGCATTCCGTCCACGGTCATCTGGAAATCGGTTGTCGCTCCCTGTATGAGGATCTTGTCACCGTTTTTAAGCTCCTCGGCAAGTTTGACAACCGCTACCTGCGGCTTTCCGTAATAGTGGGTGATCTCACCGGACGGTTCCGTGTGTCCGCATCCGCATTCTTCGCACATGTTTCTCCTCCCGGGAATAGGATGGGATGAACTGAACGTTAAGTTTATATCATAAGTTTATCGTGAGGCAACCGGACTAGTCGTCCAGCGGCCTTATATTTATTCCGGTACCGGGTTCGCTGAACTCCAGCTCGAGCTGGATTATCTCATTCGCGTTCGGATCGTGGATGAAAACCACTGGTTGCACGGTATCCCGCTCGAAATTTGCGCAGAACGACGCGAGACTTCCACCTTCCTGAAAATCAGACAGTTCTATAATCGTCTGGTTGCGTATGGAGCCAAGCAGTGGATCGAAAACGGTTAATTCTCCTGTTAGAGGATTAAGGCAGACTATGTAGGGACGCTGTTCGTCTGACTCTATTGTGCCTGAATAGATTACCGTCGAGATCGAGAACATATTCGGGACCTCGGCGTGCCAGATGACAGAGGGTTCAGACTGCTCAAGGTCTTCTATCGCCATTGAGATAGCTACATAATATGCAGACTGGTTATCACCAGCACCGTATTCAGCAAAAAAGACATTCTCAGAATTCCATCTCACAGCCGGGATATATCCTGTGATTTTTAAAGTCTCCGGTGTCTCGATATCTGAGGACGGTGACCATGGAGGAATTGCCAGAACCGTCGATCCATCGTTGGTTTCGTCTGTTATATAGGTATATTGGTTAGAATCAAAGGGTGATTCTCCCTGGAAGAAGAACAGATTGTCATACCATCCAGTGAATTCAGCACCAAACGTTTTCATTACCTGTTCATAAAGGCCGGTAACCCATATCTGACGGTCAAAATTGAATCGTATGCATACCCAACCCGGGACGAGTCGAATGGGCTTGTCTGGTATTCTAACCTCCCAGTCAATATATTTTTCAAATACAATACCCTGGTAGTCGCCGTTACTTGCAGCTAACAGCTCTGTAGCCGATAATTCCATCTGAGTTACATCATAGATTAGGAAATTTAAGTTGCTGTCGGATTCGTCGACATCAAGCCATGGATTGATAATAAAAATTCGGTCTATTATTGGCAGTGGGATTGGGTCACTGTTGTCTATTGATACTGCACGGATTGAGCTTTCACCGTTAGGACTTACATAAACGAATCCCGGAATGGTTTCAGTGCCGGGTGTTTCACGATAAAGCTGAATTGGGATCGGACGCCATGTGTTTTCAGGAGGTTGAGGATCAAGGATAACGTGACTGACTGAATTGTCCGACAGATTCCAATCATGCGCCCTTGCCGGCACCTCAGCTTTAGCAAGCGAAGCAGTGTATAAGTGGTACTCATCTTCATTCCCGCTAATCAACGTTTGTCCCCTGATGCCGAACGATTCGGGCCAGATAAAACTGTCCGGTGGTGTATAACGAGCTGTCTCTCGCACCGATACAGCTTCGTAAGGGACATCGATTGATTTGTCGGTCAACTCCCTGACAATCCAGGGTGGTACCACTGGTTGCCTTCTGACAGGTGGATTACATCCCGTAAGGATAAACACAAGTAATAACAGCGATAGTTGCAGTCGATACACAAGCGGAATTATAGCGTATATGACGGATTCATTCTTTTTTATTGACATTAAGCGGACCGATGTGTACCGTACGATGTTGCTGAAGGGACCCGTCCCATTTCAAAATCAGATTCAGGCTAAGTACCAGGTGCTGCATCTGCCTGCACGCGGACGGTGACTCGCTTGAGCATGTTTACGGGATTGTTTTAAGCATTCAGACTACCTAAGCGTGAGGATCGACAATGGCGAAGAAAACTCAGATCAAAAATATCCTTGTTACGGGTTCGGTGGGGCAGATCGGAAGCGAACTCACAATGGCGCTACGCGACAAGTACGGCGCAGACAATGTTGTCGCCGCCGGAAACAGGACCGCTCCGAATGAGGAACTTAAAAATTCAGGACCGTTCGAGTGGGTGGACGTCACCCAGATCATGCAGATCGTGGACGTTGTGCGTCGATACGATATCGACACTATCATCAACATGTCGGCGCTCCTGTCGGCTGTCGGTGAGAGAATTCCCCAGAAATGCTGGGACGTCAATATCAACGGCCTGATCAACTGCCTCGAAGTAGCCAGGTTATTCGAGCTGTACCAGGTCCTGTGCCCAAGCTCAATTGCCGTCTGGGGCGATTATGCACCGCTTGACAACACGCCGCAGGAAACGGTCCTCAAGCCGACCACCATGTACGGTGTCACGAAGGTCGCAGGTGAGCTTCTCTGCGATTACTACGTCCGGCGCTTCGGCGTTGACGCGCGGGGCCTGAGGTATCCGGGAATTATCTCCGCCGAGACGCTTCCCGGTGGCGGAACCACCGACTACGCTGTCTGGATCTACTACAAGGCTATCGAGGAGAAAAAATACGAATGCTTCGTCCGGGAGGACACACGTCTCCCGATGATGTACATGCCTGACTGCCTCAAGGGAACGATCGATCTAATGGAAGCCGATTTCAGCACGCTGAAGCATCATGGCGATTTCAACATGGGTTCGATGAGCTTCAGCGTGACCGAGTTAGCTGCAAACATTAAGAAGCACATACCTGAGTTCGAGTGCACTTACGTCCCGGATGCCCGTCAGAAGATCGCGGACTCGTGGCCGTCATCGGTAGACGACTCGGTAGCACGTGAGGAGTGGGGATGGAATCCGGCGTACGATCTCGACGGTATGACGAAGGACATGCTCGACAAGCTTCAGAAACGTCACGACGAAGGAAAGCTGTACGGTTAACAAGGACAATTAAATCGCAAGGATGCGATGAGATGTGTGGAGCCACCCTGAATGCCGGGGTGGTTTTTCTTAACCACGGTTAAGTAATTTGCGATCATCTGGTATTTTGGTGCTGTATCGCGGTATTATCCTTGACGATACCGCAGGAAAAAATCGAGAGAGAGGATTCGGACAATGACGGAAGTAGAAACAAACGCAGCACTTGATGCGCACAAGAAATTCGCAATTGACCTTTTCAACCATGCATGGAGTCTGTTCGACAAACAGGACCGTACGCCGGACGATGACGATGAGATGATCAACGCGGCCCATGCGTCGGCCTTCCACTGGTGGATGCTCAAGGGTGAGATCGATGAGACAAGGTGGCTTCAGTCAACACCGCGGTCTCATAACCAGCTTGCAAACGTCTATATCAAGCTGAAGCGAAACGAGCCTGCGCTTTACCATGCAAAACGTTGCGTGGACCTCTGCATCGAGCGTGGAATAGCCGATTTCGATATCGCCTTCGGCTACGAATGTCTGGCAAGAGCACTGGAGCTCGATGGCAATACAGAAGAGCGTGACAAGGCCACGAAGCTGGCAAAGGAAGCTGGAGAGGCGATCGAGAAGGTTGAGGATAAGGAATTCTTCTTAACTGAGCTCAAAAAGCTTTCGTGGATTTAACCGAATAGCATGCCTTGAACGACTGGAACCGGACTGGATTCTTCCAGCATGGTATGGTATGTAATAGCCTCGTCTTTTTCAAAGAAATGAGGGAGGTCAAACACAACATCGGTGAGTATTTCTGCAATTACAAAGGGGGACGATAAGGAATACCGGGTTGATCCCACGGTTCACAGGGAATTTGCGAAGTATGGTGGAGAGACTGCCAACAAGTGCTTCAACTGCGGGCACTGTACGGCGGTTTGCTCACTCACTAAGGATGAGACAATATTCCCCCGGCAGTATATCCGCTACATACAACTTGGCCTGACTGAAAAAATGCTGAATTCCCCTGAGCCGTGGCTGTGCTATTACTGCGGAGACTGCAGTGATTCCTGCCCGAGAAGTGCCGAGCCGGGAGAGATGATGATGGCGGCCCGAAGGTGGCTGACATCAATGTACGACTGGACCGGTCTGGGCCGCCTCATGTACAAATCTGAGGCTGCAGAGATCCTGATACTGGTCGCAGTGGCATTGTTCGTACTCATAATGTTCACGGTGCCTGCGTCCTTTGGATTTCGCCTGCTGGCTCAGAATCCTGAAGCGCTCCGGACAGTTGACCTTGAGGCATTCGCACCCATGCACACGGTTCACATGGGGGATATCGTTATGGTGTTTGTCCTCGGCTTTTTCCTTCTCTCGAACGCTTTCCGTATGATGCTGTACGTTATGAAAGGCTCCAGAGTTCCCTTGATTGCGTATATTCTGGAGTTCAAAGAGATTGTCATCCACCTTCTGACGCAGATGCGATGGGGCCAGTGTGGGAAGCACGCGACGAAGCACTGGGTCCGTCACATGGTCCTTGTTACCGGCTACGCCACTATGTTCATGCTCGTTGTTGTATTCCTTCCCTGGTTCCAGATAGCCGGGACCGACTTCCACTGGACAAGTCTGCCCGGATATTATGCGACAGTGACATTACTTGGGGTGTCAAGCTGGATGCTGCTGGATCGCAGCAGGAAAGAAGATCAGATCCACAAGCACAGCCATCTTTCGGACTGGATGTTCCCGTGGCTGCTTCTCGGAACTGCAGCTACCGGTATCCTGATGCACCTCTTCAGGCTGGTCGATCTGGCCCTGGCAACTTACATAATATATGTCATCCACCTTATGATAGCCGTCCCCATGCTTGTGGTCGAAGTGCCGTTTGGCAAGTGGGCACATCTTCTCTACAGGCCTCTCGCAGTCTACTTCACAGCCGTGAAGCAACATGATAAAGTCCGTAAGGTAACGATCCCTGCTTACGCCAGGCAGGAACGATCGGCCTGAATACTGGTCCTGAACCAGCTGGCAAATGCAAAACAGGTTCCATTTATCGCGTATACACCTCCTCAGTGAAAGCCCGGTGAAATCTTGAGCAAACGAAAGATTGTGATACTGGGTCTCGGGAACCCCGTCCTGACCGATGACGCCGCGGGTCTCAGGGTCGCTGAAGCCCTTGAGAAGCTGCTTAAAGAGAAGCCGATACCCGGTGTCGAGGTCCTTGCCAGCACTCGTGCCGGATTCGAGCTGCTCGACCTCCTTACCGGCTTCGATATAGCGTTGATTGTCGATGCCTTCCTTGCGGAGGAGCCGGAGCCGGGGAAGGTCCGTCACCTCGACATTGATGACATCGCCGGGAATGCACGTTTGAACGCGGTACACGAGATCAGCGTCGGAGTGGCTTTTGAACTTGGAAAGAAGCTGGGGATACCGATGCCGGGGCAGGTCGAGATATTCGCAATCGAGGTTGAGGATATCTACACGCTGTCCGAGGAGATGTCCCCGGTGATTCAGGCTGTGGTGATTCCGCTTGCAATGGACATGTACGAGAGGGTAAAGGAACTGTCGGAGACGCCGGTCGAAGACAATCCGGAAGACAACAGTCCCGACGATGATGGGCCTAAAACAAACCGAGCGTTTTATCCTCCGGATAATGAGTAATTATTAGGCTATTTTTATTTCCCCAATTTTTTCCTGCTAAAAAGATCCAATACCGCCCTCAAGCATACGTCGAGGTGTAAAGGGGACTGTCACCTTTTTGCGTTTTACCAATTCTCTACATAGGCACACTTTTTCTGAAGCAAAAAGGATGCCTGTCCCCTTTACGCCATGTTACGTTATTAATTTATCTGATCGATTGGTCCAAATTCTGTCTCGTAATATTCTCGTAAATCAGTCATGATTTCATCAATCGACGCTGATGGCAAATGCAAATCAAGCTCGACGTGGATATCCAATGCTGTTGAATTCATTGGCAGTAGAATTCCACCTGATCTATCCTGATTCCCAGCCCAAAAATTATCTTCCGAAATTTGCAATTCTTCTAAAAGTACTACTGTTTCTGGGTCATATGGTAATAAAATCCAAGCAGCAGATTCCCAGTTTTCTTCAGTACTGTTCTTAAAATTCCAGATCCATATTTCCCGGAACCTGTGTCCTGAAGATTCTCCAACGTTATAATCAACCGTTGTAACTATTGATCCATCTTTCTCAAGATTCCTGAAATATGTAGAAATGGGTCTTATGGGACGGTGGTAAATGATAAGATTATTTTTACCCATGCTGTAAAGCACATAAAACAATAACAAGCCGATGAAAATTAAAAATAATATCCAATTTATAATGTTCTTTAAATTGAATGCTCGAGCCACACGGTTTGATCTATCATTGGCTGGCTGACGGTCATTTGACATGGTGCCCAGCTCCAATCCCCTCCCTGCGGTTATTCAAATTATACGGCGTAAAGGGGACAGGCATCCTTTTTGCTTCAGGAAAAGTTGGCGTTTATATAAGATTGGCAGACGCAAAAAGGTGACAGTCCCCTTTACGCTCGGAAAGCATGATCGGGACGATCATGCGACCGGTAATCATGCGCGGGACGCGCATGCTACATCGGGACGCGCATGCTACATGTCATGCTAACTTCAGTTTGTAATTATCACCTGATCGAAACCTGCAGTCAGCGCGACCGGATCCAGTCCGGGTGCACCGACCTCACGGGCCATTCCGGTAATTGTACCTGACACGGCGCCGAGTGTGTTCAGATCAAGCTGTGTAAAGGTGATGGTCGCGTTCGTGTCCGGGAACGTCGGATCGACCTGGAATACGAGATCCTGGCTGATCTCGAGATTGACGGTGACATCACGCGGCTGGTTGACCGTCAGGGTTGTCACTTCCTCAACAATGACTATGGCGTTCGGGTAGGAGGACCCGGACAGCAGTCCGAACTTCAATTCGAGGCGGTTCAGTGCCGTGTTCCACTCGGCAACCGTCTGTGTGAACGAAATGTGATGAACCCCTGCGTCCCACTGGCTTCCGGCGAACGGATTACCCGTCCCGGAGTTACACCCGCAGAACAACAGGCATGTGAGTAGTGTAATAGCTAAAAAGCAGGATCGTCGCATGAATTTCTCCTTTGTCTCAGGACTAACCTGTAGACACCTGGCAAGGCAGGACGGTTGCGGCTTCCTACTCTGGCATTTCAACCTGTTTGAAAACACTTATCATGAAACCGTCAACGGAATCACCATGCAAGACTACCATATTTCCATCGTAATCGTTGCCGTCGATCCGTTGAGGTTCGCCTTCAATGGTAACTGAATCGCCGTAATGACCGTACGATGTACCTCCGGACGCGCTCCCTGTGAAGACCTTGACGGCAGGTGTTCCGCTGACATTATCCAGCACGTGGAATCTACCATCATTGTCCCGACCGAGGTCGCGGACGTCGGCTGTCCAGCAGGTATCACCTGTCTCCTCGGTACCGGTCCCGAAGTAAGAATTAGCGTATGAAAGAATGTACCATGAGGCGTACGGTGATTTGTTGAAAGCGGCGCAATAGTAATCAGGTGCTTCGAGAGCCCAGAACGTAGATCCGTTGGTGTCTGTATCCAGACCCTGCACGTACTCATGGAATATCCTGTTGTAACCGGTCACTGGAGTAAGAGGGAAGGAATAACTGACAAAGTATTTGGTGTTTGAAAATGCATAGGGATACGCCCACTCCCTCATGTACATGTCGTACTGCGCACCGCTTGAGTTAAGGGCACCGACAAGGAAGGTCAGGTCGTTTGCGTCCGGTCCGGTCTCTCCATATGCGAGAGCATCGCACCAGAAGTACGGTCCCCCGGCACTTCCCCATCCTCCGCCGTTCTGCATGTTCCCGGTTGGGGAGTATACGTAAATCGATCCGCCGTTCGGATTAGTGGTATATACGAACACGCTGTAGCCGCCCGATGCAGTGTCCATATAAAGTACTGTACCGTAAAGGCTGGCCTGGTAAGCATAGGATTCATCCTGGTACCACTGATCGAGCGTGTAATGGTAGACACGGGCATCGCTGTAGACGATCCAGATGTCACCGTCTGCCGGGTCTATTCCGATATCGACAGCATCGTAGCCGGGACGAAGTGGAATGTTCTTCGATTCATGACCCGTCAGGTCCAGCGGGACGGAGCATTCCGATTCCCCGCCGTTTCCATCGGTAAGTCTGAGGTACGCATCTCCTGCTGGATCTTCGGTGTACAGATGCGACGGATTGTCGACATCCCCGGTGTAATTGTCATCGGGATCCTCATCGTAAACCCCGTCGCCATCGAAGTCCCATTCATACGTGAGCGGGTCCAGATCGGGATCGTAGGAGCCTGTGGCATCGAACTTAACCTCGATCGGCCAGAAGTCCTCGATCGGCATCGGTGTTTCATCGTCAATGACAAGGTCGCACACCGGATCAAGGTTGCTGGGTGACGACGATACATGCAGGTCAAACCGGAAGAACGATGCAAGTGGATCATCCCATGCGCTGTTCATCACGCCCATGTCGTTGGAATAGTCATAATTCTGCTGCTCTACGATCACCCAGTATTCCGCACCCTCGATGCCGCCGACATCATCAGCTTCGATCTCTACATGGTAGGTGGAGTAGTGATCGGTACCGCCGATCGGTGTCATTTCAGGTATTGTGAATTCGCACGTGGCCGACAGGACACAGGATTCGATGATGATCTGGTAGTCCTCCATCACACCGTTATTGATAGTGGAATCCCAGTCCCAGATGCTGATATCGAGGTTAATCTGACCGCCGTTCTGTGTGTCATCGATATACCACAGGTCGCTCTGGTCAAGCACATCAACCGCTACAGCTTCATGAGCATTCGACGGGTGGTACTCAGGCTCGTTGCCTTCCCAGTTCGCCACGATTGCATAACCAAACACAACGCCTTTTGCGTTGGGAAATCTCAGGTAATAATTCCTGTGATTTGTTGCGCCTGAGGAAAACCTTGCGAACTGATCTGGATTGCCGCCCAGCCACGCCCATAAACTCTCAGTCGGACCAAGACCATCGGCGAAGGATTTATACGGGCAGAGCGTTGCTGTTCCCGAAAATCCCGGGGTGGCAATGTTGCCCTGGGTGTATTCGAGAAGGGGCATCCCGCCATTGAATTCCGAGAAATTGAACCAGCGGCTGTATCCATCCGGACCGCCGTCACCATCGTCGGGATCCGGCAGCATGAACTGGTCGGTCCCGAGTGCCGGGTAATCGAGATCCCCGTTGTATGCCATGCTCAGGGAGCCGTCGCCCATGAAAATTCCCCTGACGTCATATCCGTTGTACTGCGGCAGTCCCGGGAACGGATGTGTCATGGCGATGTCTATGTCCACATCGATGTAATCAGTTCCGATGGGTGTTTCATTTATATGGAAGGACAGTCCTGCCGGACTGCCGTTCAGGAAATTTACCACGTTTGCTGAAAACATTGCGGACCTGCTCGCAACTACGTCGACAGTGAGACTTTCAATGTCGATGGCGATCTCGTAGTATCCCCAGAGATGGGTGGTCGATTGCCCCGCGTGCGGGTCAGTCCCCGAAGTTACCCCGGCCTCGGGGCCGGGAATTACCGGATTAACCGCTCCGGAATTGCATCCAGGCGTCACTATCAGGCAGAATAATGCCAGTGTGAGAAAGACAGTCCATCGTGTCATAATTAAAACCTCTTGCGTTTCTGAATGGGTCAGCTCCCAGATATTATCTACAGGATATAATAACAATAAATAAAATAAGATGCATTTGCAATAACGCTCGCGACCACTCTCGGATTAACATTTGCCTCATCATACGATAAAATACTATAATAACAGTTGTATTCATTCAGGTTGTAAGTACGGAGGTATCATGTTTCACAGGCACCTGCCCCTTACCACGTTGTTAATTGTATTCCTTCTCGCCACGGGATGCTCCGGAGGTGATGGAGCAGTCACGGACCCGGTCACTCCCGGAATAGCTGGAAACACTATCGCCCAGACCGTTCAGCAGCCTCACCTCTGGGGATACTACGAGGTCGAGATTGATCCCGTAACGATGAATGTATCGGTTGTCCCGGTCCGCCACGTAATGTTCACTGCGAACATGGTCAACATCATGAACAGCAACCCGGCGTACCTTGGATTCGATATCCAGGAAGTAATAATGGAAAGCGAGTACATGGACATCGATGTAAATGTCAGCCTGGCTCACCCGTTCCCTGGGATGAACCAGTTCGATGGCTACGATGTTCGCGGGATTTTCATCGGTGATGGCTCCGGAATCCTGGAACACAACAACGATCTGATCTATCCTGTCACCGGTACCGATCAGTTCATGCTGAACGATCCCGATGATGGTGACGGGGGTGGTCCCGACGGTTACACTCGATGGTTCAACCCGACTGAATTCGATCCGTTAATCTCCACAATGCCATTGTTCGCCTACACTTCCGGGATTTATGCAAGCTCGGGAAACGACGGCACTGCCACCCTGAATCCATACAGGTATTTCGCCGATGAAATCGCCCTTGACGAGGACGTTTTCGACTGGCTGACATACAGCTATGAGCTTGATGGCAGGTTCTCGGCGGGTTCGTCCAGTACGCGGAATTACTACCTTCGATTCCCGACATCGAAAGGTGTCTGGTTCAACTATGCGATCACAGCTAACTGGGAAGGCCCGGATACTCATCCGTCGAATACTCCCGAAGCTGTCGGATGCCAGGCGGACGTTACAGAATCACTGTTCTTCGTGGATGAAACCCACTGGGGCGGAAAACTGATAGTCGATCTCGGAATTTTCGACTGGGGATCGGAGATCGAGGATGGTTACATGCAGGATTACAATGTCATTATCGAATCGACTGTCCTTGATGGTGAATACATCCTGGACATGACCGAAATGACACCTGTTGGCGGGACAGAGCAGTATTCTACATACCACTTTGAGGTCGATCCGGACAATGTCGACAGCCTCGACGGTCAGGAGATGTTTGTTCTGGTCGAATATCCTGACCTCGATTACCAGAACGAGTTCGGTGTCCCAAACCTGGCCCACACGGATTCCCTTACCGCTGTTTTCAGGTACGACCTTGTAATTGCACCGGAGCCCACCAATCTTGCGCCTGTTTGCGAGCTTGTAATCGATCCGTCAACACCAATGCCCGCCGAAGGCTGGGACGTCGGTGTGCCTGTTACACTCGACGCAACAGCATCCTACGATGAAGACCTCGATCCGTTGACATTTGAGTGGGATTTCGACGGTGACCTGATCTACGATGAGGACCCTGATGATCTTTACGAGGGTGCACCGGACTTCCCGACCCGCAAGTACACCGAATCATATGTCGGAAAGGTATTTCTCAGACTGACAGACGGGCAGGGTGGGGAGACCATCTGTGATGTTGATGTCGACGTGACCACTCACCAGTCGAAAAATATCCCGCTCAGGGACGGTGAGTTGGCTTACGATGTCGGGGTGGACGAGACGACCGGTGACCTCTGGGTGCTGTTTGAAGATTACGAAGCCTGGATTTATACCCGTGAGAGCTTCTACGAGTCGGGATCGCTCACGTTCTCGATGCCCGCGAATTTCTATCCGCAGTACATGGACGTCGCGGGGACCGGGTACAACGTATTCGGGTTCGATACCCGGTACAAAATCTTCTCGTCGGCCGGAACGCAGACACACAGCGGCGTGCTCGATGGTGGTCCTGTCCGCGACGTCGCCTCACATATTTCAGGAGACGGTACCTTTGCGGATTCGCTATCGATACTCCTGGGGACGACAAAATACCCCGATCCCGATCCAGCGTACGTGCGCCACTACTGGCACATTATCCAGCCGCCGGACTACGTGTATGATTATTACACGTCGTGGTGCGGTTACAATTATTTTGTATCAGACGGAAACACCGGACCTGAAAAGACCTATTACGAGTGGATCAAGGCGATAGACACCGATATCGACGGTGAATCGTTGTGGATAATCGAGCAGCCGGATTACTACTGCTCGAAATGGTTCAAGTCAAGCTTCCTGATGACATACTCCGGGGAATATTTCGGTGACGGAACCGACTCAAGCTGGGTCGATCTCAGGGATATGTCGCGCGACAGCTCGAACAGGTTCCTGGTCCTTGACTTCGATGACGGCGCTCCTCTGATAAGGGTATACACGGGTGATTCCGACGGCGGTTCGTACATCGGGGATTTCGGCGATGCAGAATCGATCAGTCTCGACCCGAGGAGAATCGACGGCAGCGATTACGAGGACGCGGCAGTGGTCCTTCACGGTGATCCTGACACACCCGGCTCGACTTACATGATCAGCGTATTTCTCGTAGAGGAAATGCCGGACTGATCCAGACAATGTGTAATATCTTTGTTCAGGGAAAAAGCATTGCTTTTTCAGGTTGGTAATTTTCCAATATCTAAAAAGAACCCCCAATGCCTCCCACAAGCACACGATATTACCCACTTTCCTGATTAGTCAACTGGTGCTTGAGGACGTCTCACAATACGCACACTCCCCTAACGAAATTAACCAAACACCAATGCCTCCCTCAAGCACACGATGACCTGCACTTCCCCTTCACATAACTGGTGCTTGAGGGTGTCTCAGCTAATGTACTAAATAATGAGCAAATTGACGGTTTGGTTGGTTGCTGCAGCGTAAGTCTTAGTAATATGAGACACCCTTAAGCGCCCAACGTTTACAGCGTGATTGATCGTCATCGTGCGCATAAGGGCGGCATTGGTGTTCTATTTTTATTTTTATTAATTATCAGGACCATCTTACTAAGAAGAACAGTAATAATTCGAATGTTCAGGAATACTTACTTCAATTTCCTTCCCTAAAAAGAAAATTAACCCGCTTCCGGCGGATTAGCTCGTCGGTTAATCGAATATTGTTTGTGAGACGCGACGCTTGAAGTTCAGCTCTTAGTGGCGCAGAGGTAGATGATCGGTCCGTCTTCACTGACTCGTGCCCAGTGAGCGGTACCGGCCGGCAGCTCGATTCGGTCGCCGGCCTTCAGCTTGATCTCCTTACCATTTACCCCCACAGTGAGACTGCCCTGCACGATCCAACGCATCTCGTCTTCATTGTGGGTGTGCTCGGGATAAAATTTGCCCGGAGCATCGCTCCATGTGTAACACCTTAGCCCCTCGCCATCGACAAGGTCCCTGATAGTTTCGAGACTTGGTGTTCCCTGGTTCTTCTTCCAGCGTGATACCTTCATACTCTCCGTCCTAAGGGCATACGGCTTGTTGGCCTCTTACCCGAAATATACCACCCTTACATTTTATCAAATCAATCGGACTTTGTGAAGTCTCCGATCGGGCGTGTATGATCTGCGGTTAATACCGGTTTGTTATCTATATATTTAGATGCTTCAACCCCGAAAATACTACCCGCCCGGTACAAATTATATCAAAAATCGAGATATTTTGGGCTCAGTGTTACCCGGAACAGGTATTTTATTGCCAGTTTCAGGTGTACATCCAACCCTGTGATACAATTCAGCCTTAGTTTCCAGCATGACCAGGAAGAAGATAAAAATATCCCACATTGTCATCGGCCTGTTACTTGGTATCCTGATTGGCTTTGAAATTTCGATACTCTTGCAGGCCAGCCGGTTGCTTCCCGGCGGATGGGCACCCGCTGTCGTTCGGCGAGAACAGTCCAGCCTCGTAACGGGTCTGGGTGGCCAGGATGGCATCAAGTACACACCGGACGTGCTCAACCTGTTCCGGGATGAGATCACACAAGACCTCGAGGGCATTGAGGATCAGCCTTTTGATCAAAAAATCAGGCTTATTCGCGACTGGGTACGTCACCAGCCGGAGGGACTCGGGATCGAGATAACGTCGCAGGATCCCTGCGAGATCTTTGCTGAAATCGATCGGGGTGCAGATGCATCGTGCCAGCCACTTGCGATTTACATGGTCGCGACAGCCAATTCGCTTGGGTTTCCCGCACGTCGGGTTGCACTTTTCGGGTCCCCTGGAAGCTTCGATAACGCACACTCTACAGTCGAGGTCTGGAACGGTGAGAAATGGGTGATCCAGGACCCGACATTCAACTCGATCGCGGTCGATCTCAACGGGGACCTGCTTAATGTCGCGGAGGTCCAGCAGAGATACAGGGAAGGTGAGGAGGTCAACTGGGTTCAGGACATGACAGTCGAGCCACCTGACCTCAACGATTATTTCGTCGAACCGTCCACGCTTTTTAACGTCGTTGTCTACCAGTTGTACGAATATCCATCGGGCATCAGCAAATGGGAATCACGCTGGTTGAGGTTCCGGGATCGTCTGGCAGGACGCGTGCAATCAGTGGTCGTAACAAATGGCTTTTTCCCTGGCGATGACTTCATATATAATGGAAATGCAGACCGGATTATTCTTCCATCGGCTGCCGTCGTACTCGTCGTACTGGTTACTCTGACTCTCTCCCGAGGACGTCGGGAACAGTAGCATCTTCGATAACGACACTCTCCCAGAATCCCTCGGGCACCCTGTAGATCACTACCTCCGCGCCAACGATTCCGTCACCCGGTGTAAATCGGGCTTCCTCGATGAGGTAGTTGTCAATCAATCGGTAATACTCCCTGAAAATCGCGACGAGGTCCGGGAATTCCTCCTCGGCACCCTCGCGCATGTACCTGTTACGGACCTGGCTTGACGTAATCACGTAATCCGGGAGCGTAATCAGCAATGTGTCGAGTGGGTCGAGGTTTATCATTGTGCGCGCAAATACGGGGGTTAGTTCCCGACCGTAATACCACGGGTCGGGCAGGAGCCTGGCATGCGATTCGGGATCCGGATCGAGTGGGTTTACGAGGAAGAGGTCGGGACCTCCCTGTTCCTTCACGATGTAACTCTGGGCGGGGATGTTCTCATGCACCCATTCGAGCGCGTATTCACGTGTGTCGGGAAGCGTCAGGTAATGTGCGTCTCTGCAAAGAACAACCAACCCATGTCCGGCAGTTACCAGGAGAATCAGGAGTATCGGTATGTAGATTGCCCCCGTCCTTTTATCCGGCTGCAAACAAGCGATTAGCCACCCGATACCGAAAGCCATGAATGGTATCAGAGGGACTAAGTATCGGTCGGAAAATACATCCAGCGGTGCCAATCCGATCAGCACAAACAGGAGTGCGAGGGCCATCGGCCAGGTGCGCCTGAAATTGTAAAGAAACACGATCAACCCGATGACACCGACAACTGTCCATCCCCAGTCTGAGTCCTTCACCAGTTGATTCAGCGACGCAAGCCATATCCCGCCTGTCGCTTCCATACCGATGTGTCCTGTTCGGACGTGCAGGCTGATCGCCTGGATATCAGTTACGAACTGACGCCAGTCCAGAAGTGCGAACGGTGTTGTCAGAAAGAATGTAACAGCAGTAACAAGGGTCGCACGCAGTGCAAGCAGGATTCGCGTTGTGATTCGATATCCCGACGGTGAAAACAGGACTACTGCGATGACGGGTACGATCAGAACCGCAGCAGGATATTTAGTGCCGGTCGCCAGACCGACCATCATTGCCGAGAAAATGCACATGCGGACCGGGTCGTCGGTTTTGTTCGCCGCGTCACGATTTGACTCCTTACTGTGGTTCAGAAGAGCCATGTAGAGACGGTCGAGGAAGTACAACGCTGCGAGAAAGAAGAACTCGGTCGGAATGTCCGGCGTGACCAGTCGCGAATGGCGCGTGATTATCGGATGAAATGCGATCAGTGCCGCTACAACCAGCGACGCCTTTATTCCCATGAATCGCCGCGCAAGTATGAACCCGATCCAGATCAGGCCGGCGCTGAACAGGACCGTCGTAAGCCTCCCAAGATAATAGAATCCCGCGGGAGCGCGCATCGAGTACGCCAGAAAGCCATCGGACTGCGACCACTCCGCGTCATCGGGTATCCACGCTCCTGACAACTTACCAGCCTGGAACCAGAGACCGTACTCTACACAAAGGATGTACATCTGAAGGCTGGGCCAGTGAAACGCCCTCGGGTTGTAGTCGTTGGTGGCGACCGAGTACACGGCGTTGGTTACAAGAACAGGCTCGTCGGGATGGAAAACCTGCGGCAGGCCGAAATCGAGCCCCCAGACACGCAGCGCAACAGCGGCGAGTATGATCAGGAGAAGGATCGTTCGCGGGGATATCCCGAGGTATTTACGGATTCCACTCGTGCTGTCATTTGGATCTGCCATGATTACCGCTGGACTCAGGATAGCGGAATGCAGCTTTCGGTGCCACTAAAAAGAGAAGGACGCCTCTTGGACGTCCAACTCTTGCTACCGAAATAGATCGATTGGTTTTCGGATCGTGAAAGTTTACTCTCAAAGTTACTTGAGTGCGTTCTTGAGTTCGCTACCCGGAGCGAAGTGCGGCACCTTGCGAGCCTTGATCTTGATCTGCTCACCGGTCTGTGGGTTGATACCCTTTCGCGCTTTGCGCTTCCGGACTGAGAATGTACCGAAGCCGATAAGGCGTACGGTGTCACCCTTCTTGAGCTGCTTTGTCACGTTACCCGTGAATGATTCAAGAGCGCGTTTTGCATCAGCCTTGGAGAGGCCTGCATCAGTGGCAATGGCCTCGATAAGCTCCTGCTTGTTCATCTGGTTCCTCCTTCTCGTGTGATATAGAACGTAATAGGAGCAATTTCTGCGAATTCCCCTCAATCCCGTTGCCGACTTACCTTTCGGTCAGCTCAGCAAACCCGGATGAACAGGGGGTTCGCGGATATTGGACCCTCTAAGTATACAGTATGAATGCATGCTGTCAAGGCTAAAACCCTGATTTCATGCGGGTTTCAGGGCATCCGGAGCCAATCACATGTTACATCCGGACTTATCATTTTATTACACGGCCGCGGAGGAATGCCCCGAGCCCTGATTAATTAAGCAATGTAGAGGGATGCTCCCGTGAGCCTTTATTCATGCGTACTACAGGACGTCCTGCCTGAAGTGATCGATCGCAGGCAGATGACGTCCATTGCAGCATTTGAAACTGAAAAAACCAGCACGTGCAGGGCGGGAACGGTGCAGTGCAATATACCTGGAAGTCTGCACCCGGGGAATTATTCAGTTATCGCCATCGTACCAGGTGTGTCCTCCTCATACTGTTCGCCTGTGTCAGGGCGTTTACCAGTAAGGTTTTAACATGTAAAGGACTTCCGGTCTGTAAGCCCGACGTTGCCGGTTTGCCATCTGAATACGATAATATATCCTGATTTTCAACGTTATTTTCCATATACAAAAAGGCACCCCGTGATGGGGCGCCTTTGTTTTCACTTTCGATCGTATCTCGACGCGTCCTGCGAAGTTCCAGATGGAATTAGTGCAGTTCCTTGTTGTTGCGCAATACGTTGACACCGTGCAGCCTGTTGACTACGAAGGCCGCAAGCACGATTCCCGAAAAGACAACAAGAAAAACTTCCTGAGGAGTAAATTGGTGTAACATTAAGCACCTCCAGTCGATTTTCGCCGGGACCTTGGTCCCATGGACTATTCGGCGCAGGTGGGAGAGGTAGCCACCATTTGTCCTTGGCGAATTATAACTAACTATAGTAGTATATACCATAAATAAGGTGATATCGCAACGCAACCTTTATTCAGTCTTACTCACTTGCCTTTCATCGGGTACAGCCGGAATCGCTGTATCCCCGATCAACAGCGGGATTTCCGTCACACGATTTTTTCATGTATTTTCATTCATGAATTTTTCCAATCCCTGGGCACATGAGCCGTATCTTAAGCGTACTTCCGGCGGTTATAACGGATCACATCTGAATTAATTCCGTACCGGCTGTTTCGGTATATCATTAATGACTGCTTGACACCCCATTTGGGCTGTGTTAACTTATCCCCTCTACTCCTCCCTGAATGGGGAGCGGGTTGCTTTATGTTACATATCAATACGAGACTTTACCCGGAGGTTCGCATGTTCCGGCGTGTACTGATTTTATCACTATTTATACTGACACTGTCCTCTTTTGGGATGGTGTTATCCATGGGCTGCAACAATTCTGGTAATTGGGGCACTCCGCTTTATATTGAAGAGGGAGACAATCCGTTTGATACTCCCGACCGCTATGTGGTTGGAATCTACGTAGCCCCGGCCGGGATCAACATTGCGACAGGTGGACTGCAACAGTTCCAGGCTGTCGCTACATTCAACGATGGTACTACCGAGACCATCACCACGAGTGTCGAGTGGATGAATGAAAATCCGGCTATCGGAGCATTCGAGCCGGCTGGTGGACGTTTCCTTGCTCAAAGACCCGGTGTTGCGATCGTTAGATGCCGGCTTGGAACCGGTGGGTCAGACGTAATCAGCCAGGCTGCCTACGTCAACTCGTTCGATCCCAACGCGGACCTGCCTCCGGCTGTTCCGAAAAATCCCGGTGTCATGGCGACCGATGAAGGCGTCCGGGTGAACTGGGACATCAACATGACCGATGGCGACATGGCCGGGTACAACATCTGGCGAACCCAGGTATCCTCCGCGCATTACGCGTCGGACTTCGGTCGTGTAAACGGTGCTCCGGTACTTTACCCGCCTTTCCTCGACTCGACCGTGGTCAGCGGCTGGTACTACTACAGGGTCACTGCCGAAGACATTCTCGGCCTGAACAGTGCCCCGTCAGAGGAAGTAGCGGTCTTCATCGCCGGTGTCGTTCACTACGGCGGTGGATATGACGCTGGTACGACGACTACTGAAGAAAATAATTACAAGGATGCTTTCTCCACTGCTTTCGAGTAAGTGGGATTAGAGAGAATCTACGGGACGTATGGGAGATAGGTGCTCCGGGGCACTCCCTTCCCGGGGCCAAAAGACGCGGTCGCTGATGATCGCGTCTTTTCAAGTGTAAGGGATTATACTGATGGCGTTAATAGAAGCTGAAAACCTGGTGAAAGTGTTCGGGGGTACCGGTAAGGTTCGCGCTCTTGACGGCCTGAGTCTTAACGTGGAGGAAGGGGAGGTCTTTGGACTCCTCGGTCCCAATGGCAGCGGTAAAACAACTTTCGTTAAATGCTGCCTGAACATTATCTTCCCGACATCCGGGAAGCTCTCAATTTTCGGGATGCGTCCCGGCAGTATGCGTGTTACAAAACAGATCGGGTATCTCCCCGAGAGCCCCAATTTCTACGAACAACTGACCGGGCGATCTTTCCTGCATTACCACTCAGAACTCGCGGGAATTCCGATCACGCAGAGGAGTAAAAGGATCGACGAGGTGCTCGAAAAGGTCAAGCTGGATCGTGGGGCATCGCGTCGACGCCTCAGGACCTACTCCAAGGGAATGCTCCAGCGAATAGGTCTTGCGCAGGCACTTATCGGACGTCCCCGGCTGATGTTTCTGGACGAGCCGCAGACCGGACTCGATCCAATCGGTCGACGGCAGATCAAGGACGTCATGCGCCAGGCGGTCAGTGAAGGTTCCACCGTTCTTTTCTCATCACATGTACTCGGAGATGTCGAGGATGTGGCGGATCGGGTTGCTATCATCGATAAAGGCAAACTGAGAAAAATTGCACCACTGACCGACCTGACATTGCATACTAACCGGGTCCTGATCAGGCTTGCACCGGTCCGCACCATGAATGCCGGTACAGATAAAAATTTCCATGTCGAGGAGCTTGGAAAAATTGTGAATCAGTTGGGTGCAGGATCGTTTGAATATATTGACGGTGTGTTGATCTGTTCTCTCAGGAATGAAGAGGATACCCCAAAGCTGGTAAACCTGCTGGTTGGTTCAGGATTCGAGGTCTACGAGGTCACACAGGAACGTATGTCGCTCGAGGATGTTTTCCTCGCTGAGTTCGGGGAGCTGCCGTCGAGTCACAACGCTGAGGAGCCCCGGTCCAGACAGGTATCGTGATGAAATTTCGCTCTGTCATATTAGTTTTTGCATTGCTGTCTGCCCCTGGTCTGATCATGGCCGGTAGTGTATCCGCTGAATCGGACGGCTTTCCTGTCCTCTCCGGATTTTCATTCATCAGGATTTTTGACACAACGGTAAGTGAAGAACCCGCAAGGGATGTCATCCTGTACGATTACTACTCGGATGACCTCAGGGTGCAGTGCCAGGCTGTTTATCCTGACGTGAGACCCGGGGACGGTTACCCGGCACTGATTTTATGTCACGGTGGTATCAGCGGTGTCTCTGACCGTATGCGGGAGAAAGCTTGTGAATTGGCCGATGACGGTTACCTTGTTGTTATGCCGTCCTACAGGGGTGAGGACGGCAGCCAGGGCGAGATTGAAGTAGCCGCTGGAGAAGTTAACGACGTCCTCGCATGCCTCTACCTGCTCAGGAACTCAGATCTGGTTGATCCGTCGAGGATAGCTATTATCGGCACATCGCACGGCGCGTTGATCGCAGCTCTGGCAGCGTCGTGCGAGCCAGACATCCCCGCAGTAGTCTGCGCGTATGGAGTGATGGATATCGTCGGATGGTGGTATTACCTTCAGGAATCGGACCAGTACGAAGAGGATGCGCTTTCGAGGCGAATTTACGGTGGAGGTCCGCTGGATCAACCTGATGAATTCGCACTGCGGTCCGCACTCAGGGTGGCGTGCGATATAGTACCGCCAATGCTGATAATCCAGGGCTCTACCGACAGCCTCGTGCCGCCTGATCAGGCTGAAGCACTGGTTCAAGCCTTCGATGCCTGCGGAAAACAGAATTACACGTACAACATTTATAGCGGCGTGGGACACGGGTTTCTCTGGTGGGACTATTCGGACACTGTGCCGGGCAGTTCCGCTACGGAACGTGCCTGGGACGATTTGCTTGACTTCATCAACCAGTGCTGGGAAGAGTATTGAACATTGAAACTTAAATGAGTGCGGACATCGGACATTTCAGGGTCCTGCGTGACCTTAACCCGTTCCTGGGGCACGGTCCCCGGGACGTTAAGGCGTATGTGATCTCATACCCATCCGGAGATTTAACAATCAATGGCTGGTTGTACGAACCCGCTGACAAACCGATGAGTAATCCGTCTCACCCGATCGACCGTCCCGCTCCGAAAGGTGGAGCGATACTGGCCGGACATGGCGGAGTCTGGGGAATTCCCGTTCACTACGACCATGTTCACAGACGTCTCGCGAAAGCCGGATGGACTGTTGTGATACCGTCTTACAGGGGTGAGGACGGAAGCGATGGTGAAATCGAGTTCACGTTTGGCGAGGTTGATGACACGATCGCATGCGGAAGGGCCCTCAGTGAGCTGGACCGGGTAGATCCGGAGATTATCTGGCTGATAGGAAGCTCGCACGGTGCGATGGTCAACCTCCACGCACTCGCGACAGACGATGGTCATCGGATGTTCCGTGGAACGTTTTCGGTATCTGGTGTTTACGACCTGCCGTTGTGGCTGGACTGGCTGAATGAGAACGATCACATTCTGCTGGGAGATCCCGACCTGATGAGAATCATGTCGCTTGACAGTGATCAGCTCGCGCAACGGTCTGTCATCAAGGTTGTCGACAGGATCACCCGTCCGGTAATGCTGGCGCACGGCGGGTCGGACAGCATGGTTCCGGTGGAACAGACAACTGCACTCGCAGGGGCTTTGAGATCGGCAGGGAATACAGGTGTTCGTGAGCGCATCGAGCCGGGCTCAGAGCATGAATATATCTGGGCTCCAGAGCGACCGGATGCTGTCGCGACATGGACTGAAGTCATGGATATTATTAACCCAGATTAAGTGGATTTGGGATATAATTGATAGATAGGTTCAGGAAGGATTAAGGAAACACATGGTAAGTAAAGTAACTAAAGCTGTAATCCCGGCAGCCGGCCTGGGAACGAGATTTCTGCCGGCGACGAAAGCACAACCGAAGGAAATGCTGCCGATCGTGGACAAGCCCACGATCCAGTATGTCGTAGAGGAGGCCGTAGAGGCGGGACTCGAGGACATACTGATTATCACCGGACGGGGCAAAAGGGCTGTCGAGGATCATTTCGACAGGACCCTCGAGCTCGAACATTTTCTGCGGTCGAAGGGCAAGGCACAGGAACTGGAGGTTGTCGAGGCGGTCACACGTCTCGCACGTATCCATTACATCCGCCAGGGTGAGGCCCTGGGTCTTGGCCACGCTGTCCTGATGGCAAAGGACCACGTCGGAAGCGACCCGTGTGTTGTGCTTCTTGGCGATGACATTTCGGAACCTGCGTATTCAGCGGCAAAAGCAATGGTGTCTGCATTCGAGCAGTACGGAACAAGCATCCTTGCCGTACAACCGGTCGCTGAAAACGAAGTAAATCGCTACGGAATAGTCGCCGGGGAGGATATCGGGAACGGAGCTATAAAGGTGACGGACCTGGTTGAGAAACCATCCGTGTCGGAAGCGCCGAGTAACCTTGCGATAATCGGTAGATACCTCCTGACACCGGCAATTTTCCCCTGTCTCGAACAGACGCGTCCGGACCATCGTGGTGAAATTCAGCTGACAGACGGTCTCAGGCTGCTTCTTGAGCAGGAGGACATGCACGCTATCCTATACAACGGTCAACGCTGGGATGTGGGACAGGTCGACGGCTTCATTACAGCGACAATCGACTGGGCGATGCGACGTCCGGAGCTGAAAAAGACACTCCTCAGGTATATGCGTCGCGTATTGGAGAATAATCTCTGACTTAACCAGCGTCGATGCAGGACGCTGAACTAATACATTGATTTCGCACCCGGTCCACCAGTGACCGGTTTATTTTATATCCATTCCTCATACTGTATACTTTCGTCATCAATACGAGGGTTTAAAAGAAGCAGGAGATCAGGATGATCAGGGTAAAGCACTTCGGAATTCACAATGAACCTGTGGACTTCAGGAGAACTCTCAAAATAGGTTCCACAAAGTGAGGGACAGGGACCTCCACAGCATTTCTTTATGATTTAACAAACTAATGGAGATCGATCATGAACACAAGAAGTGCATTAGTCATGGCGTTGATTCTCACGCTGATGCTGGTAACAAGCTGCTCGGGAAGTCGAAGAGCTTCACAATCATCATCTGAGCATTTGTTTAGTGATGTTTCTTCCGACCTGGGCGGTGGTGAACAGGATGAAACCTCGTACGACGCACCTGATGAAGAAGTTGTTGAATACAACGCTCAAAGCTTTAATAGCGAAACTACCCTTGAAGAAAGTGACGTCAGCGGAAGCGTTCAGCACAGGGTTGCATCACCCCCTCCAGTGACAAGCGGCGGTGGTACCGGGCTGGGTATCGGTGCTGAAGCCGGAGGAATGGTAAACCCGAACCAGGAACCGTACGACCTTGTCTATTACGAAGACTATGGTGACAACCCATTCATCTCCACTGAAGACAACAATATGTCGACCTTCGGTATGGATGTCGACACAGCCTCATACACGATTGCCCGACGTTATATACTTGACGGTAATCTCCCCGCTCCTGCATCGATCAGGACCGAGGAATTCATCAACTATTTCGATCAGGACTACGATGATCCTGCCGGTAACGACATTTTCTCGATCACAATCGAGGGTGCGGAGTCCGAGTTCGGACAGCCGAACTATCACCTGCTCCGCATCGGTGTAAAATGCCGCGACGCGTCGATGACCGACCGTCCAGCCGCCAACATGATCTTTGTGGTCGATGTCTCCGGCTCAATGGACCGCGAGGACCGTCTCGAAGAGGTGAAACGAAGCCTGAGAATGCTCGCGGGTAACCTTATGCTGGGCGACAGGATCGGTCTCGTGGTCTACGGGAGCCAGGGGCAGGTAATTTCAGAGCCCACATCCAACCATGACGCAATCCTGACCGCGATAGACCGTCTCCAGCCGGGTGGATCCACAAACGCAAACCAGGGTCTGCAGCTTGCCTACGAAATGGCGCACAGGGAGTTCGATCCTGAGCGAATCAACAGGATTATCCTCTGCTCCGACGGTGTCGCGAACGTGGGACTTACCGATGCCGATGCGATCCTCGATCAGATCAAGGCCGACGCGATTGATGGCATCACTCTCACAACCATCGGCTTCGGAATGGGTAACTACAACGACGTCCTTCTGGAGAAACTTGCCAATCATGGCGATGGCATGTACTACTACATCGATTCACAGGACGAAGCCAACCGACTGTTCGGAGACAACGCGGCGCAGCTCCTAATCGTCCTTGCATCGGATGCGAAAATTCAGGTCGAGTTTAATGCCGAGACAGTCGATCGTTACAGGCTGATCGGCTACGAGAACCGTCGACTGACCGCCGAGCAGTTCAGGGATGACACTGTCGATGCCGGTGAGATCGGTGCCGGTCAGTCGGTGACCGCGCTTTACGAAATCCGGGTCACCGATGAAGGTCTCGAGAACGGATCATCTGGTCTCGGTGTTGTCAGGATACGCTACGAAAACCTGGAAACACGCGAGGTCGAGGAGCACGCCACGACTGTCAGGGTCACTGCCGTTACGAACGATTTCGATGATGCCAGTCCGCAGTTCAGGTTCACCGCAGCTGTCGCTGAATTCGCTGAAATCCTGAAGGGCGCGATCTGGGCCGAGGACGGCCAGTTGTCGAGTGCACTTGCGGTAGCGGATGGTGCAGCCGAGACGGGAATGGAGGAGGAATTCTGCACTCTCGTCGAAACCGCGATCCGTCTCTCAGACAGGTAAATATAATAGATAATCAATAACACGAATGCTCGAACCGGGGATCAGTCCCCGGTTTTTTATATGCGGTGGTGCGTATCTCCTGATCTTTTTAATTTTAATCGGAGTCTTAAAAAATAAAATCAGTGTCAGGAGATACGTTATGGGAAGAATAATAGGTTACACACTATTAACAATCTTCGTTATCGGCGTTTTAGCAGCAATCGCACTCCCTAATTTCATCAAAGCAGGGCATAAGAGTAACAACTTGGCAAACGTCATCGGCTCTGCGCCATCGGCAGGAGGAACTCACGTACCCAACAACGCGCCGTACGATCTCACCTACTTCGAGAACTACGGCACCAATCCCTTTATATCAACGGAAGATGAAAACACGTCCACGTTTGGAATGGATGTAGACACCGCGTCATACACAATCGCCAGACGTTTCCTCCTGGACGGTTACATTCCCGATCCGGATTCTGTAAGGGTCGAGGAATTCATTAACTATTTCAATCCTGATTACCCGCAGCCGTCAGGAGATGATGTTTTCTCGATATCGATCGACGGCGCGGAGTCAGAGTTCGGACAGCCCAATTATCACCTGTTAAGGATCGGTATTCAGGGCAGGGATGTCTCGATGTCAGACCGTCCGCCAGCCAACATGATCTTTGTCATTGATGTTTCCCAGCATTCCGGGTCCGATCCTTTCAGGTTTCGTGTTCTAAGCATTCAATTTCCAATTATTCCGGGATATTCAGATCAATTCCCGGGTTCCCAAGCAACCCAAACAGTTCTCGATTCCCCCTCACCACTTCGGCGCAGACAAGTCGCTCACAAGATTCCACAAACTCCTTGTCCCACTGCTTTCTCAATATAGCTAACTGTAACTTCAAATATTCATCTTCAACAGCCTCTTTTGCTTCTTGGGCATTTCCCCGTAGAACCGCCATTTGCCAGAAACCTGCATTCGCCGCATTCAATATTCCCCGATTCATTCCACGAGTTAGCCATAGACGAGGTAGGCCGTGATAGCCGAAATACGCCTTATCTCCTCCCGATCGAATAAAGTCCTCACCAAGTCCATCGATTGTAAAACATGCCACTGAATAAACTATGCTATATTCGGACAGGATCTCTAAATCCTGAGTTCCTATGTAAGGCCCTAAGCCACCAAAAGCACAGAATTCATTCTTTGTTCCATGTCCATAAAACACAAACAATCCGTGCCTGTCATCGCATGCTTCCCACTTACGTGCCAGTTCTTTGTCATCAAAACCAGCTTTCAGGAGTTTGACTATATCCGATCTGCCTCCTAGTGTAACGAGAAGGTCATATGATATTTGGGCTATTTCTTCGAAGTCTGACCCGAAGTCCGGGTCTAGTGGATCATATATTATCACCGCAAACATATAAGTTCCTCTCTTTGGATTTATTGCGGCCCCTCCAATGGGCTTAATAGATCAAGTAACATAGAATAAAGGTTGATCTTAAATTCATTTCCTATCGATGTATCCTTTTCTAAATGCTCAATAAGCTGCCCAGGCGTTAACCGTTGGTCGCCCAACGAGAAACTGGCCGATTCTCCCTTCCTTTTAGCCCATCTTCGCAATGCTTCAATTAGGTATTGTGGGGACTCTGGTTCCAGCACCTGTCGAAGGGTCCCCTCATAAGAGTGGTATTGACTGGCTTCCTCCTTTAGACGGTACAGAGACAGGTCGGCCCTTATAGCTTTGCCATCGGATCTCTCAATGCATATCACGCAACTAGCATTATTTTCAATGGCGGCCTTGGTCACCTGGCCTTCCAGCAAATCCATTATTGTTTTATAAATAACGTCATCCGCGCTTGTTTCTTCAATTATTCTCAGAAATTCGTGATTGCAATACGTCAAACGAAACTCGTAATCGATTCTAAAGTAACCATGCTGCAGGGAATTATATTTTTCTGTTATATCATCCGCAATGCCACGAACTGCACTATCGGGCATAATTGCAGCTTCAATTTCAGCGAAAAAGTGCTCGCCATTCTTCCTTTTGCAGTATGCAACATATGTGAACTTACTAGTACTCCCGATTTCTCTAAGAGCGTTAAAAAAATTAACTCGTTGATCATTGAATACCCAATAATCTCGAATGTTAGTCCAGAGAATATCATAAATGGAATCAGCACCGAAACATTGTACGAGTCTCTCATTACATCGCCGAATTAGACCTTTCTTATCTACTTCAAATACTTGTTTGGGAAGGGAATCAACGAAGTCCTGTTTTTCTGTCCAGCTCAAGCTAAAAAGCAAAATCGAGCCGAAAAGCAAACCGGCATTCAACGATAGGAGAACTTCGTATGCATTGTGTTGGTATCCGTAAACTCGAGACAACATGACTACTAAGAGAATTGCTCCATTTACCAACACCAAGGAAAGGCCGTACAAGTACTGTGTGGCGCGTGATGTGCTGGATTTAGGAGGATATGGCAAGAACAAGGCTTTTTTTCTTGTAGATTGCGAATATATCATAACCGCAAGAAGAAAGACAAAAACCTGCCTCAATACATTGCCGGAGGGCATAGAATCAAGCTGATCGAAGTCATTTTCATGACTTGGAGAATCTTTAATGATAAGGTCAGTGAGCCAAAGAGTAATATCTTTATCATACCAATCCTTAATGCGTTGCAAATGACCAATTCCATCTTCCAGCGATATTTCGATGTCATACATCCCGACTCCGTTTTTAATATTGAGTATGGGTTGAGAA
The DNA here is from genome assembly GCA_030614715.1 of Planctomycetota bacterium. Classification (GTDB taxonomy): domain Bacteria; phylum JAJVIF01; class JAJVIF01; order JAPKYR01; family JAPKYR01; genus JAUWTM01. Next base: position 3,080 of record JAUWTM010000028.1, on the reverse strand, counting down.
TCGAGAGGAGGGAGTTGTTGGTTCTCAAGAAAGTCACGCACGGTAGGACAGGAGAAGAGATCCGGGTCCAAATCAAATCCTTGGGGAAGGCTGTCCTTGCCAAAGTAGACGTCACGGAGGACGGCGCTCTGATAAAATTCATAAGGCCTAAGCTTGCGAAAGAGCGGCTTTGCAATCTCGACCTCACAGATCCGAAGAAACATTAACGAAATAATTAACAAGGCGATACTGTAGACGGTGTTGAGGAGTATACGATTGATGGGGGTAAGGCTCCCCTTGGAAGGTCGGAGTCCATTTACCAGCAAGTACATGACCGAGAAGCAAGAGACCAACCAAAGAAAAAATGGATCCAACCAATGATAAAGCAAATCAAGAGATGAAGTGTGTGGTAAATTCAAAAGTATGAGTGCCCGCATGTTGGCGGTTAATATGAGGGTCAATACGAGTAGAGCGATAAAAAATCCAAGCAAAACCCTTGGATTCAAAGGTAGCCGGCTAATGATGTAAAAACTGTTCTTTAGAGCTAATTTCCATGCTCTACCCATGATCATTCCTTATACAAAGGAGTATAGACAACCCCAATTATTAATTAATGCTTATATGCTAGCATGAGAACCCGAAGCTTGTCAATAAATGTAAATGATCTAATTTTCTGAAAATGAGCTTATGTGTATATAGGAACCCTTCCCCGGTGAGAGGGCACAGAGATCGCCGCGGGTGATGGTGAGCCGTACTTTGTCGAGCGCGGGGAGGACAGCAGGATCGCGCAGGCATACTGATTCCGGTAATGAATTGACTTGATACGCCCGGGACAGTGTCCCGGGTTCATCAATTTTTCACATCTTTTATGGAACTACCAGTGGTAATATATGTCCTGTAGATGTCCGGTCATCTGGTGTGAACAGTAAAAGCCGGAAATTCGTTAAATTACGCATGGGTAGGGAATATCCATACGGAGGAATTTAAAATGACTGCATTCAGGATTGTCGGCGGCGTTTTTACCTCGCTATTCGGCATAATTGGAATAATCTGGGGTATTGTATGCCTGATACTTACACTCGTGGCATTCATCCCGCCGTTGGGTTCCTTCAACTGGATAATTATTCCATTGACCGTGCCGGGAATCATTTTCTCTACGCTTGCTACAGCCAATTCCGACACCACCAGGCTTGGGCATGTCGGCAACTGGCTGAACGGCACCGCGGTCGGACTCGGCACGCTTCGACTTCTCCTCGGCGGCGGCGTATTTTAAGGCAGCTTTCTCATTTATTAGTAATCAATGCTCCCGGCGTCCAGTATGCCGGGATTTGACTTGTCCGGGCAGCGACATCCGTCAAATCTTTGCCAAATTCAGATTTCAGCTATAAGATATTACCTGAATATCGGGGGGTTAATGTTTTGTGCAGGACCAAGCTTATCGATCGGAGGTAGATTATGAGTTTTCCGACAGAACGACCGCGACGGATGCGCCGTACCGAGACACTCAGACGGATGGTCCGTGAGGCAAAACTCTCCCCGGACGATCTGATCCTCCCCCTGTATGTTTGTCCGGGCACAAACGTTAAGACGGTAATCCCATCGATCCCCGGAAATTACATCCGGTCGGTCGATCTCATTACAGAAGAATGCACGGAAGCATGGCAACTGGGAATTCCGGCAGTGATTATCTATGGGTTGGCTCAGAAAAAGGACGATCTGGGTTCAGAGGCTACCGATCCGGACTCCGCGGTCGCGCGTGCTGTCCGTGCTATTAAAATTGAGCTACCCGACCTTGTAGTAATAACGGATGTCTGCCTGTGCGAGTACACGTCGCACGGTCATTGCGGGGTTGTACGCGACGAAAGGGTCATGAACGACCCGACACTTGGGATCCTCGCGGACATGGCCTCGCTGCACGCCGACTGCGGTGCCGACATCGTTGCACCGTCGGACATGATGGACGGACGGGTCGAGGCAATCCGCGAATCGCTTGATGCAAAGGGGCTTATCGACATTGCAATTATGTCCTACGCGGTCAAATATGCATCGGCCTTCAACATTCCACTTAGCAAGGTTACCGGGACTGACCTCACATTTGGTGACCGTCTCAGCTATGAGATGGATCCGGCAAACGCCGATGAGGCAATGAGGGAAGTGCGGCTCGATCTCGAGGAGGGAGCGGACATCATCATGGTGAAACCAGCGTTACCCAACCAGGATGTCCTGCTGCGCGTTAAGAATTCAGTTGACGTTCCGGTAGCAGGCTACAACGTGGCAGGTGTTTACTCTGCGATCAAGGCTGCAGACGAGAAGGGCTGGCTCGATGGTAATCGCGCCATGATGGAGACACTCACATCGATAAAACGTGCAGGCGCAGACATGATCCCCACATGGTTCGCTAAGGACGCTGCACGGATCATGGCAGAAAAAAATAGGTTGAAATAAAAATCCCCCCGATTCAGGGGGAATGGTAAGTTCTGTTTCAGAAATATATTAAATGGTGCTGAGCGCCTGGTTTATCCTGCCGACAGCTTTTTGAATTCCTCTGTCATCAACGGAACCGTCTCCATCGCATCCGCTACAATGCCGTAATCCGCAACCTTGAAGATCGGTGCGTCGGGATTGTTGTTGATCGCGACGATTATCTTGCTCGACGACATACCCGCAAGGTGCTGGATAGCGCCGGAGATTCCTACTGCGATGTAAAGCTTCGGGCTGACGGTTTTTCCTGTCTGTCCGACCTGCACAGCGTGCTCGATCCAGCCTGCGTCGACAATCGCACGGCTTGCGCCGGATGCGGCGCCTGCAGCTTCCGCGAGCTCCTCGATCAGTTTGAAGTTTGCGGCGTCCTTAAGGCCGCGGCCGCCCGACACCACGATATCGGCCTCGGTGAGATCGATTTTACCAGCGGCTTTCTGTACTACCTCGCGGACAACCGCCTGGAGATCGCCAATCGTGCATGCTGCCGATTCGACCACGCCACCGATTTCGGCGGCCGCTGGTTCGAACGTGTTGGGTCGGATTGTCACGATCGCGGGTTTCGTGTTGATCCTGAACGTTGAGATTGATTTACCGGCGAGAATCGGACGTGTTGTAACTAC
>JAUWTM010000183.1 GCA_030614715.1 Planctomycetota bacterium | reverse complement strand
CATCAATGTCGCGCTTACACACCCGTTCCCGGACTACGACGAGTACTGCGGGTTCGACGTCCTGGGTGTTTTCATCCACGATTCGGGCTACACGGCCAAACACGACAGCTCGATCAAGTACGCCAGGCGCGATAACAGCGCTTACCTTGTGAACGCAGACGGCTATACCCGATGGATGAATCCGAATGAGTATACGGTGCCCGGAATCGGCGGATATACGCCCGGTGTTCTGGGTAACATGGGACAAGCCTGGTCAGCGACTGTGAATCCATACAAGTACTACTGTAACGGTCTGAACGCCTCGGAAAGACTCGCCGACCATTACCTGTCGGCAGCGATGGTTAATGATCGGGGCGTATTCAGGGCAGGCTCCACAAATACACGGAGGTACAACCTTGATTTCCCGCTGGTTGGCGGCAATCCGATTATTTCATTCCAGTACGCGGTGGTCGTGTCGTGGGTCGAGCCGGCCCATATCCCCCCGTGGAACGTTCCTGGTGACTGGTCGTACGAAGCGAACATGGTCGAGCCGTTCCACGTAACGATGGATACCGACGGAAGCACGATGTACTACAACGGCGCAAGCGACAACGGCGGTGACATGATCCTGACGCTCGAGATCTTCGACCAGGGAGCAAGAACCGATCCCAGCAGTGTCGAAGGGCAGATCGACCTGATCACTGTTGAAAGTCCGAACTCTTTTATCAATGGGACCAATAACACCCAGTCGTTCACGTCCGCGGACTGGACAACGTCACCGGGATCGACCCAGGTCAGCCAGAAATTTATCCTCGACTGCGGTGCAGTTAATCCGCAGGGACCCGATCCCGAGCATAATCCAATACTTGTTTCGGTTCGATCGGACAATGGTTCGTGGGACACCGGGGCAAGCACACCATACCCGAGCGGACGTCCCAGGCTGTACCAGGATTTCAATGTCCCGATGACATCCTGGTCACCCGATGCACCGGGAAATGTCCAGAATTTTGAGGCATCGGACGGGGATGAATTGCTGAACAACCATCGGATAGAACTTACCTGGGACGCACTGGCAAATGTCGATAATTTCGTAATAGAGCGGTACGAATACAACCTGCAGTATGAATCGTGGGACTGGCAGGAACTCGCAACACCGCTTGGCTCAGCTACCCAGTACCTGGATAACGGGGCACGTTACTGTGGAAACCTAAATCCGGTCGAATACCGGATCAAAGGTGAGAATGCAGACGGACAATCGCCATCGTGGGCTGAAGATGCAGGCTACCCGAAAATGCGGAGGATCGGAATTACGTTCTGGTGTGCTGCCGATAATGGCTCCGGATTGAATGCCGTTGTGCCGTGGACACGGGCCGTCATCGATCACACGGATGCGAATAATTTCTATAGCGGGTACGGTTACGAATTCATCATGGAAAACTCGGGGCAGTTCTTCTGGATGACCAATCTTGCGTACAGGCACATTACGGGTGGGGAAGATGACGCCATGCACGCAGAGTTCGGCCAGTTGAATCCTCACAGCCAGTACATAAACGTTTATTATGTGGCCAGCGCCTACGGGGATTCGTCGATGGCTTACAACAGAGCCTGGTGTCCCGGTACTCAGCACAGAACGACCACCACGTATATCGTTATGGGTCAGGAAGCGAGAACGATCTGTCCGGGGAGCGATGAACTTGATATCATCCTTGCCCACGAGCTTGGTCACGCACTGTGCAGGTTCTGGGACATCTACCTCCTCGACCTGAACGGCAACCTCCGTATGGATGATGGCACAACCTGCAGTATTAATACATGGTGCAACGGTTTGCCGCCATTTTCACCGAGTGAAGTGCCCCCCATGTTCTGCGACGAAGACGCGGCATATCCCGAGGAACCGGGTGCGTTTTATAAGACACCAAAAAACCTGATGTGGTATTCGTTCTGCGGTTCACCGGTGAGCCATTACGATATGACCGTGGATCAGTATATTTATGCCAGTGAGCGCCTTCAGAGCATGGAGAGCGGGTATCCTAATCCGTAAGGACTGGACCGTTCTCCTGCGGTGGCTTAGGTATTGGACTAGTGAATGCGGTTAAGGAAAAGACAGGCTTACAAGCCTGTCTTTTTAATTTTCAGCTATTACAACCTTCTAATGAGGTATACGCGTCATGTGGCATGTGCATCGCGTAGCATGTGCGTCCCGCGCATGATTACCGGTCACATGGTCGTCCCGATCATGTTTTTTATAAGAAGGCAACAGCGGTGACAGGCACACGGATTTGGCTCTATAAAATAAACAGGGGATTGAAGGTTGTCGCGTCGCCAAATCCGTCCGCCAGTCCCCTATACGCTCCAAACCTATTAATCAATCCCCGATTGGCAGTCGGTTGTATTGTCAGTTTCTCGGATCCATTATCCTGCCGACGAACAGAATTGTACCGGTCTCCCTGTCCTTGATGATATAGAAGAAGGGATGGTCTGCGCGGAACACCTTGAAGTCATCAGCGGCAGGCATCGCTTGCAAATCCATACCATGGCCTGTCGCAGCTGCTGCAACAGTTCTTTCCTCATCGACCATACAGTACGCCTTATGCACGACTGTAGAAATAAACAACTCAGTGCTGCCGTCCATGCCTGAAAAATCCGCAGGACCGTACTCAAAAGCGTCGGGCATCCCCATATCTGCCAGAATGTCGGCCAGCAGGAACGAGGATTCCGTCTCGAACTTCGGCATTGTCAGGTGGACCTCGTAAAAATCTAAATCGTCGAGTATCTGGCCGAAGAATCCCGTGTCGAGTTGATCCTCGATCTCCTCGAACCGGTCGATCTCCGGCAGGAGTATAACCATCGCGACCTCGAATCCCTCGTACGGCATTTCCACAGCCTGCCAGCCGTCACCCTCGGAGTAGTTGAATTCCTCCTCCTGGTACATCATCGGGACATCGATTTCGGCACCGTCGATCATGAAAAACATGTCGTCACGGGTGTCGTCCGGATCGAATTTGTGCAGCCATTCAGCCTCGAAATAGATCGCGTTTACCAGTGCCATCCGGGTCGCACTGGTGATTGATCCCGATGGAAACAGGTTGGTAATCAGGTTACGTGTTTCTCCCTCAACCCAGTCATTTATAATGTCCCGGCTTCCCTCGGGGTCCGCAACGAAGTCGACAATGTTCAAACCGGCGTCGTAATTAACCTTGATCGTGTCGAGGAAATCGGGCATCCATTCGTATCCGCCCTGTCCCCAGATCGAATTTGCTATATGAAGCGTGAATCCTTCATCGTTCCGATCGCCTGCACGACCTGCCAGGTCGAGATCGAGCTGGTTGAATGCCGGATGAAGGTTTTCACCGTCGAGATCGAAATGGAACACATCGGCAATCTGCATTTCCGTGTCACCTCGAGCCCCGGCGTACACCATTGCCGTAGCCTGCGAGATGCTGAAGGGTGAGAAGAACATATTACCCGGCTCAGCCTTTAGAGCGTGATACAGGTCGAATGCGAACGACGTATTGCCATCGACCAGATCGGCATAGTCGTTGTCATCAACTTCGGGTGACCTGTCGCGCTGCAGGTCCGATGCAACTACGTCGAATCGGATCGGTGCGGGGCATCCGAGAAGAAATACTGCAACGGGTACAAGGATCAGGATTGTGTACAAGGAGTTTCTGCACTTCATAAGTCATTCCTCCAATGATTCTGAAAATCAGGGTGTATTAAACCATAAAGCTAGGGTGAAAATAAGCAGGCAGAACCTTGATTAATATTCTAACGTCATTACTCGTAACGCAGTGCCGAGATTGGGTCCTGACGTGCGGCGTTGGCAGCGGGATACACCCCGAAGACAACACCTATCAGGGTTGAGAATACCACAGCCACGACAACGCTCATTACGCTGATGACCGGATCCCACGACGCCTCGGGCAGGGCGCTGTTTATCAGGCTTGAAAGCCCCATGGCACCAAGGTATCCGAGTCCCATACCGAATATCCCACCGAGTAGACAGAGGACAATCGCTTCTATAAGAAACTGAAACAGGATATCGACCTGTCGCGCGCCGATAGCCTTTCTCAGGCCGATCTCTCGCGTGCGTTCGGTGACATTGACCAGCATGATATTCATGATACCGATTCCGCCGACGAGAAGACTGACAGCGGCAACACCACCGAGGACCATTTTCAGGACATTTACGAACTGGCCGAAGTTTTCCAGAGCGTCGGTCTGCGTTACTACGGAGTAATTTTCATCGGCCGGATCGTCGATGCGCCTGACCCGGTTCATACCCCGGCTGATATCGGTTTTAATCAGGTCGACGTCGTCAAGGTTGTCGAATTGCAGTGTCAGGAGGTTGACCTTGTCACCAAGGCCGTACAGCCTCTGCTGGGCGACCGTCAGCGGCACGAAGATCATTTCGTCGGGATTGTTCCCGAGTCCGCCGCCCTGTTCACCCAGGGTTCCCAGCACTTCAAAGCGGTTCCCACCGATATTTATCGTCTGCCCGATGGGGTCAAGATCACCAAACAGGTCATCAGCGGTTTTGTAGCCGAGAACTGCTACACGCTGCGATCCGGAAACCTCGCCGGGTGTGAAAAACCTGCCGAATTCGATGTCTGGCGAGTATATTTCCTCGTAGACCGCGTCAACACCCTGTACCACAACCCCCAGGCTCTCCCGGCCGAAGGCTACGTTTTGCTCACCGTACACAAGGGACGAAATGCTGGCAGGAACTCGCAGCGACCCCTCGATGGAGCGGATTTCCCTTTCCTCGAACAGTTGGGGATCATAGTAACCCTGGCGTGCGGATGCGGATTGTCTTTCGTTATCGGACATGTCCGGAAAGACGAACACAAGGTTGGTTCCGAGATCATCGATCTGCTGAGTCGCGGCTGCTCGAAGCCCTTCGGCAAGTGCTGTGATTGTGATCACGGCCCCGATGCCAATAATGATACCCAGCAGGGCGAGTGCACTACGGGCCTTGTTTATCATGAGCCCGCGTAAAGCCAGTTTGAATGAATTCGCAAGTTGCATATCTACAGGTCGGTTATATTACCACAACGACTGAGACACGTGTGAAGGCTGAAAAGTTGCATCATTTTCACATTATCCTTATGATTCGCCTACTCCGATCAGGAAGGTGACCACGTAATGACCAGCAGTAACCAGATTCTTGAGAAATTTGATAATTTCGATGCGAAACTGAGAGAACTCTCGATTCGCGAGAACGAAGCGGCGTTCGCGATGTACCGCGGCCTGGAGCACGAGGACCTCGACAAGATCGAAGCGGAGACATCTGCACTTTGGAATGAACCTGACACGCGGGAGATCTCGGATTCCAGAGCTCCGTCACCGGAAACCGAACGTCCGTTCCAGTTGATCAGGCATGGTGTGCTCAGGAACAGGGTCGAGGGAATAGAGGAGATTTTCAAGGCAAAAAACCTCTGCAATAAAATGATCGTAAAGTTCAAACCGGAGATCGATGGCAAACCGATATCACGCTCCGATCTCGGGGAGCTGGTCAGGTGGGACCCTGACCCGGTGAAAAGACGGTCCGCGGCATCGGCTTTCATACCTCTCGAGGAACAACTGCACGATAAGGTTCTAGACGTGGTAAACAAGAGGAATAAGGCGGCGAAAGAGCTTGGATTCGAAAGCTACCCGCATCTTACGTTTGAGCTGAACGAACTCGATCTCGATGAGGTCCGCGGTCACCTTGAATTGTTCCTCGATCGCAGTGCTGTTGAGTACAGTGCGCTGCTTGATGAACACAGGGACCGTCCGGAGATGACGTCAGGAGGATTACTGACGTCGGACCTTGCATTTTTACACGAGAATTACCTTCCAAACTTACCCAAGGAGAAATTCCCGTCGGATAACCTGCTGGATGTCCTGAAAGGTGAGTACCTGTCGGTCGGAATCGACCTCGACAAACTGCCGATCGAGACGGTGATCCAGGATATCCCGGCGGGTGGATTCTGCTTCACCTTCGATCCCGGACGGGATACGCGAATTCTCGCCAATCCACGCGACGGTCAGATGTGGTATCAGATACTTTTCCACGAATTCGGTCATGCGCTCCAGGGAAGTACGACAGTGGGTGACGGTCATTACCTTGTTGCGCTTGGTGATCCGGGATTCTTCTGGGAGGGAATCGCGGTGCTGTTCGAGAAGCTCGCGATGCGTAACAGGTTCCTGTCGGCCTATGTCGATGACGAGAGCGAGATCGATGCTTTCAGGAATGGCGCGAAGAAACGCTTGGCGTTCAGGATCAGGAGGCTGGCACTCGATGCGCTGTTCGAGTATTCGCTGTATCTCGATCCCGCATCGTACGAGGAACTCAGGAAGCGCAAGGCCGACATGATCCGGAAGCATTACATGGTCGAGCCCGCGGTCGATCCCCCATCCTTCACGCATGATATCTTCCATATCACTCACCCGTGCTACATTCAGAATTACGTGCTTGCCGAGATGGTCGCCGCTCAACTGCTGGAGTCATCGGATTCAAACACGTCTGATCCGTGGACGGAAACCTTCGCGGACAAGGTAATCGTAGACCTGCTTGTCCCGGGCGCGATGCTCAGCTGGCAGGATAAGATCGAGAAATTTACCGGGAAACCTCTGGGTCCGGAAGCGATACTTAGTGAACTTGGGTAAGCATGGTACCCAACGTTGACCTCTTGATGAATGTCGAGTAGATTTAAGTCGCAGGAGAAATTCTTCCGTTCTGCGTGGGGGTATTTGGTAATGCCCAGAATTCATGGTCTCGCAGTAATCCTGATTCTGACAATCGCGATTGTCTACGGATGCGGATCATCAAACGGATCCGATCCGGTTACACCGGTTGTTTCCGGACAGGTTTCGCAGGGTCAGTCATCACACTGGATCTGGGGAGTATATGAATTCGTCATCGATCCGGATACCGGAGTTGAGATAATACCCGCGAGGATTCAGCAGGGTCATTTAAACGCGCTGCATTTTCTGGAAGAGGCGCCGTGCTCGAGCTGCCTCGTTGTCAGTAACGTAAATAACCTTGGGGGAAAGGAATGGATGTTCGACGTCCAGATCCGTCACCCGTTCACAGGTCTCGATAAGTTCACTGGCTTCGACGTCCGCGGAATAGTCATGTTCGATCCGTCGTACACGTTCCCGGGATCGGGCCTGTCTTTTCCCGACCCGGATAATGAGTCCACCGGTGCTTTGCTGAATCCAGATGGCTACACAAACCTGTTTAATCCCACCGAGTACCCACCCGGCAGCATGGCATGGCAGGCGTGGGAGTACCAGTACGGAAAATATGCGACTCCCGATGCTCCTGTGTCGCTCCTGAATCCATACAAGGATTACAACATCGAAACAGACCGACGTCATTTTACCTGTACTGAAGCAGACACGAAGACATTCCATGTCAGGTTTCCATCCGACGGTCCGCTTCGATTCGGCTACGCAATCGACGCTAACTGGGCACCGCCGCTGGCCGACCCGCCAGTGGTCCCGGACGATTTCCCGCTTTCCGCGAACCGTCCCGAGCCGTATCACCTTACGATGGAGGTCACAAAGAACACACTCTGGGGTGATCCCAGCGCGGGTGGTGGCGGTGATCTGCAATTCATCCTGAAGGTGTACGATCACCAGGATCCGCTTCCGGTGTCCCAGGGTGGAACGATCCAGGAATTCAGGTGGGAAATTCCGGGTATGGTCGACTGGGAAACACTCAATTACGCAGGCTGGTCGGAGGGCAACGATTCGATCGGGCATTTCTGCGCGTACTTCTTCAGCGAGGCACCAGTACCGGATGTGGCAGGCAAGCATAGAATGCTTCTGAGCGTATATGATTCAGCAGTAGGTTTACTGGAGACCAATGAGAAAGCTTATTACATATCAGAGGTTACTGTTGCTACCGGGGAAACGTGCTGGTCACCGGGCGATCTGCTCTCCACAATTCCAAACGAAGCAGCGATGACCCATCTGAGTAATGCGAAAACAATGTATGTTGACCCGGTAGGGATACTGCACCTGTGGTACATAGATACCGACTGGGAGCT
>JAUWTM010000017.1 GCA_030614715.1 Planctomycetota bacterium | reverse complement strand
TAGTCGTCCAGAACCAGCTCCTCCAGACATCGAACATGCCGTTCCCGACAGCAACAAGGTACTCATCGTCCGAAACAGCCGACCCGGGACTTCCCCTCAGCACTGTCTTCCCGAAGAAATCCAGGTCGAGTTCCGTCAGGTACGGATAATAGTCGGTATTTGCAGCGTCCCCGTTCGTGCTCACATAGATCGTGTCCTCGGAGAAGCACATCCGGTTCGAAATCAAAGCACTGTATTCAAACAGGGCCTCAACACCCGCATACTCTCCATGCCCCGCTGTCATGTATAAATTATTAAGAATCCAGTCCTCCGGGAAGCCTTCCCCGGTTCTTTCGATCCTGTTACCCTCCGCTACAAGCTCCCGGAACAGGTCCAGTGTCTCGTCAACAAACGTCTGGGTCATCGTCTCCCCCCAGTCCTCGATCGGATCGGGCTGAAGGCTTCCAAGCCCCGGAATGGATGAGATAATCGGGACGCCGTGCATGTCGTTACGGACATGTGCAGGAGTGGACAGATCCTCGAGAAGGTGGAGTGTATATCCGAACGTGTAGAACGAATTAGCCAGGTACTCCGCGGCGATCCAGCCGTTGGGTGCATCCTGTGCCTGCTGGTACAAATCGATCGCCCGGGGAAGCGTCTTTCTGTTCCGCGACGCCCTCAGGTCGAGCATGCCAAGGATATCGTACGGTCCGAGCACTCCCTCGCCGAGAGCCCAGTCGACCGAACCGACTGCGGCTCCACCGGTTCCCCCAAGAATTCCCGCGTCGTCGAATTCGGAGAACGTGGTTTCAGTTATGCTCTGTGTCTCGGGCGTCAGGAAGTGCGCGAATCCTTTGAAGAACGTGTCATCGTCCTCACCGAAACCATTCGTTGTACTGAAAAGGAGCGACCCGTCAAAGGTCAGCTCGACATCCCTCAGGAAATTGATCGATCCGTCCTCGTTGTACTCCCCGACAAAGACGTCCTCATCCGCACTTCCGGCCTGAACGAGCGCGATAGCCACGTTCAGATCGAAGACAGCTTCGGGCGGCATCGATTCGTAGTTATCATAGTCGAAAAACAGGATCGTATCGATCGGACCCGGATGTTCAACCAGTGCGTCGATGTGGTGATTTTCAGGATTGAAATAGCCCCATGTGGCCGTGAATTCATGATCCTCAGGGTACATGATTGTGTAATAAACCATGATCGCGCGAGACAGTATGCTCGCGTGAGTATAAAGCGTACCCCACTGACCCGACCGCTCCGACTCCGGAAGAAGCCCGGTCCGGTTGATCGCGGCATGCTTTCTCCTGCCTTCCCCCTGGCCGTCGCCGGGATACGTGAAATCGATCCCCCAGCGACTGACCCGGCCATCGAATCCCCTGATCCGAACAACAAAGATCCTGCTCTCGATCTCCCTCCCCTGCGGATCGTCCGGATGCCGCAGCCTCACCCGGTATCTATAACAATCCCTTTCCCTCCGGGTCTCGATTGAATCTCTCAACGCGCGACCGTAGAAGGGAAGGATATCTCGCGCATTTTCCATCGAAATCCGCCACCTCTGCGGATTCAACAGAAAACCGCAGGCAGCATCCACATCACCCGTCTCGCAAGCCTCGGCAAACGCTGTCAGGACCTCACGCGGGGTATCCGGATAATCCGAATTGTCATCGGGCACAACCGGTGAGCTGTTCCCACCACAGCCGAGCATTAGAATGCCCGAGACCACGACTGCCAGTATTGTTGTCAGGATTAACCGCATGTTTCCGGTCCGAATTGGCATCGATAACCACCTCAGATTGCACATCTGACAAGCTTCCCCTCTGCAGCTGCAACGTCTAATGATATCAGGAATCGTCAGGATATCAAATCGGAATAAAGGGGACAGGCATCCTTTTTCTATGACGGCGGGACTTCGGCGCTTCAGGCTATTGCTAATGGGTAATGGGGCGGGTATCATCAAACTGAATCAGCTTACCTTCGAGGTGACAGACGTGAGAGTGCGTGTATTTCTTCCGATAATACTGGTTACGATCTTCCTGTGCGCGTCCCCGGCGTTCGCCCAGGACTTCAGCTACGATACATGGACCATTCCCGGTTCGGGCAGCAGTATGCTCTCGGTGAATCCTGCCGACGGAACAATCTGGCTGTTCATGCACCAGTCTGAAAACCTTGCGGCACTCGATCCCACTGATGGTTCCACGATATTTGACGTCCCCCTGACAATGCGTCCAACCGCGATCGATTTCACACCCGACGGCTCAATGGCTTTTCTTGTCGGAGAACCGCTGGGTGACCAGATCATCAATACGGGCCTGATTCAGGCGATCGATACCGCGGACGGGGCGGTAATTATGGAGTTTGAGTTCGAGGGCGCATGCAATGCGGTTCTGGTTACCGACGACCATGTCTTGTATACGGCCTGCGGGATGCAGTACGGATACCAGGGAGTGGTCTACAAGGTCCTCTACGGCTTCGATGAAGATGGCATCCTGTCACTGGGTATTGATACTCAGGCCGATTGCGGGAAAATTCCGTGGGGAATCGCGGCATACGACGGGATACTGTACGTAACCGACCTTGAACTCCAGTGGACATTACAGACGGACGGCTACCAGGGACCGCCGTACGGAGCTTATGTGTGGGAATACGACCTCGAGACGCTTGAATATGAGAATGCATCGTGGGTCGGGATCAATCCGAACCAGCTGGTGGTCACGAGCTACGGTGTGGTCGCCGCGTGTTCTGGTAATAAACTCGGCGAAGGCGACTTGCTGGAACCGGCACTCTCGATAATCGAGGAGCCGGGAGCAAGCGTGCCGGTATTTATTGGAACCACGGGTGCGAGCGACTTAATTTCAGGCCCTGACGGGCAGTGGATGATCGCGTCACTTGCCGACTGGGGACCCCCGGCACCGTGGTCGGCGATGGCGACTATGCAGACCCAGTTTCCCGGGCATTTTCCCGAAGCACAGCGATGGATGTATACGGGTGAACTGGCGGTACTCAACCTGTCCGGTGATCACGTGGATGTGACAAGGCACGTGATTCTTAATGAGACATTTTTCAGGGCGCTTGCAATCTCTATCGATGGTTCGAAAATCTACGCACTGACCGGGAATCCGGAGCAGATTATCGTGTTCGATACCGCTGATCTGGTCAATTAAGACGATCAAACAAGGCTTTCCACTCAATTCCTATATCTATATAACCAGCGATTTACTGGTTTTACAGGACATCCCCGGCTTCCAAATATTGATACTAATATGCACTGCTGTATAGCTGTGCCTGATCCTGCACCGATTAAATCGGATCAGCAATCTTAATGTACTGGAGGCATGTGTGACTGAGATAGGACGTCGCACAGGACTCTTTACCGGAGTTACGGCATTTACGATCAGCGCCCTTTGGGGAATTTTCACGGGTGACATGTTCATGTCGCTGCTTTACAGTCTCGTAGCCGGAATAATTTTCGGCATGGGAGGCATGCTGATCGGAAACCTGTTTGAGAGTTACACATATCGCGCTGCGAAGCGTGAACTTACCCGTCATGCCATCGAGAGGGAGCTCGAGGCGCAGATGAGGGCGGCTGAAGAACCTGAGGATGCCAGTGAAGAATCACTGGAGGTGAGTCCCGAGGTCGCTGAGTGACCTTCGGGGTGTGAAACATGGATCCTGAAATGGCATCAAATCTGGCCGAAGAAATGCATGTGAGCGAAGACCTCGCGCTCATGGCCGTACAGGAAGCGGAGGGCGAACTCGAAAAGGCCCGGGATATCCTGAACGATCTGCTGCCGAAATACCTCGCGATCAAGGCGAAGTTCATGTCCAGCAGATCCAGAGGCATCTGCGGCCTTGTATTCATTGTAATTAAGAAAAAAGCTAGTAATTTCCTTATCTTCCGTACACTTTCCGACGGAAACCGTGACTGGGTATCGACGGTGCGGGTCCATCGCGGTCCTGAGATGTTCTTCCGGACGATCAAGGATTACTTCGACGCGCGTTCAACCAGCCTGCTCCTTTTCGATGCGCAGAAATTAAAGGACGGAATCCAGTCACGACTCAGTTCGGTCAGCCTGCAGTACATCTTTGAGCTTTGGGACGAGCCTAAAACCGAAATCGTGCCTGACTCCGCTCCGACAGAAGCCTTCAAGAAACCCGGTGAGATCCTTCATTCGACTTTCCTGACGGTGCTGGAAGATATCCTTGTTGACAGGGTGAACCTGGAGCTCGATTACGATTTCTTCACGGAAACCCAGTTTGAGCCCCTGAAAGTCGGACTCGGGCTTACTGTCCCCAAGAAGGAGCCAGAAAAGCTTACCGATGAGGAGTCGGCAGGACTGAAGGTCTATCTTAAGGGCCAGTTCGTCATCGATCCCATTAATGGAGCACTGGTCCACGAGCTTTCCGTCGGGGACCTTGTTTACTTTGAAATTACCGACAGAAGCGAGGTTGCAGTGTCGGTAGGAAGACTGATAGGGGCTTATAAGCGAGGTTTATGGCTGCCGATAAAAGGCAGGATAACTGAAATGTACGATGCAACCGGGGGCTGTAAGAAATTCAGGCTCAAAGCTGCGCAGGGTATCTTCATCGACGTGCTTTCGATAGGCGATGTGAAAGTGCGTACAACGAATCTCACATCCAGTGAACGCATAGCAAATGCCAGGGAGGAGAAAGCCGACACGAGCATGATCCCGATTCTTGTAGCGGTCAGCCTTCTAGCGTTCCTGATTATCGTCCTGATGATGATGCGTTAAAGAAATGCAATTGATTTTTAAGTCGAAACCCGGTAAAGTCACACAAGCCCGTTCGATAAAAAGGCGGGCGTAAACCATGACCGCTGACACCACGGTACAATCAGGCGCACGCATGGCCAGGCTGGACGGCCTCTGGCGGAAGTTCCTCGAGTTGGGCGATAACTCAGCACGCGAGCAGCTTGCGCTGAATTACCTGTACCTGGTCAGTTACATCCTCGGACGAATCGCCATCAACCTGCCTCCGCACATCGACCGCGAGGATCTCGAACACCAGGGCGTGCTGGGATTACTGGCATCTCTCGATAATTTCGATCCTGAAAAACAGGTGAAATTTGAAACCTATGCGTCGATTCGCGTACGCGGAGCGATCATCGATTACCTCAGGAAGCAGGACCTCCTCTCCCGTCCGGTAAGGAAGCGTGCCGGGGAAATAGAACAGGCTTCCGAGGAATTCGCGAAACGTCTCGGTCGGGCGCCTACCATCAGCGACCTTGCGAAAGCGATGGATACAAGCGAAGAGGAGATCTCAGTCAGCCTCTGGAAGAGCAGTCATTCCTTCATTATCTCACTCGAAAAAGAGCTTTATGAGGACGAGAATGGTTCGGGTTCGACAGTAGGCGAAAACGTGGCACTGAACACACCGGGACCGGACGACGAAGCCGAGAAGCAGAACCTTCTCGATTGCATGGCCGAGGCCATTCGGGACCTGCCCGACAAGGAAAAGCAGATAATCGCGCTCTATTACCACGATGAGCTTACATTGAAGGAAATCGGTGCAGTGCTGGGGATATCGGAGTCAAGGGTCTGCCAGATCCATTCACGCGCGGTTTTTTATCTTCGCCAGAAGATGCAGTTGAATAAGTAAAACCACAGCAATCCCAATTCGAACCAATCCATTCGAACCAACCCGTAGCACAGCACGGCAGTGCGTCAAGCATCCCAATCCACCCATTCCGTAGCACAGCACGGCAGTGCGTCAAGCATCCCAATCCACCCACCACGTAGCACAGCACGGCAGTGCGTTCCACTTTTCCGATATACTGCAAAACCGACGCATTGCCATGCGTCGCTACGGGGCTACGGTGAATAGAGGGTGGACGCACTGCCGTGCTGTGCTACGGGATGGTATTTAACAATAGAGTGAATGAGGGAATTAAAACGGTGCGAAGCCGCCCTTTGACCAGAAGGCGTCCTGGAGCATCTCCTGCTGCCTCAGGAGGGAGTGGTAATGCTCCTGTTCCCAATCGACCAGGTCGAGGTAGAATTTCTGTACGTCTGCATCGTCGGTAAGTTCCGCCTGTTCCCTGTAGAACTGGATGGATACAAGCTCCAGTTTAATACCTATCGACAACGCGCTCATTTCAAACTGGCTTTCGTTGATGCGGCCGACGAGGTCCTCTGAAAAAATTGGACCGTGAGCGGTGAAATGATGCTCATTTCCGAGACTCACTGTGAAATCGACCACTCCGGTTTCCGAGAGTGACTTGTACTGGGCCTTGAGGAACTCCATGTGGCCCTTTTCCTCATCGGCAAGCACGAGGAACTGCTCTTTTCCGGTTGGGTCCTTCGTAGTTTCGGCTGCAATTTTATAGAAGTGGTAACCATCCGCCTCACCCTGGATGGCCCTTCTGAGTCCGTGAAGGATTGTTTCACTGTGCGCCATTTTAATTACTCCCTGAATCGATAACTCAATCGATACGGCATGTGGCCAGTTCGCGATTCAGAATCGCTATATGCCTCATTTCTTCCTTGATAATTTTACTGAGTGCATCGCTTTCACTCGATGCCTTCATGGCATCGCGTATGCTCATATAGAAAATTACAGCGTCCTTTTCGATATCAAGCGCCATCCTGAGTATTGATTCCAGCGATACGTCGGCCTGAAGCCGCTCTGTCAGGTCAACGTCCATCGGGAAAACGCTCGAATCAGCTATCAGCCTGATATTCTCGGCCTGCTCCTCGGTCGGCTCGAACAGTCGGTTGAGGCTCTTACGGTAATCCAACGGATTAAGGTCGCTGATATCGTCCTTTAATTTAGTGAAAAAATCCTTATGTTCATTTTCCCAGTCGGCAAGCGAATTAAGGAGCCCTTTGATTTCCGGGTCATCTACAATCGATGCAGCCTTTCGGTAGAAGTTGCCACCGTTTTCCTCGATTCGGATGGCTACCTGGTATACGTGTTCCAGGTCAATATCCATACTCATTTCAACTCGCTTTCAATTCAGATTCAGGTAATGATCCGGACCAAACCCGGGGTGAATCGAACAGGCTAAACATAGCACAATTTCAAGGTTAATAGTTGTCCCGACTTTTCAGGTTTGCATGCGTGTGCGACGTAGTCGGAGCATTAGTGTAATAACGATAACCACAATCCCCATGAAGATAATCAGTCCGGGAGTGAGGTTATTTTTCTTCATGTCAAACTCTGGAGCCGGCAGTGATTGAATCATGCTGACAGCGTCCATTACGGCACCATGCACGTCACCATTATCGAGTTTACTGCCCAGGATGAGGTAGATTTCCTGCTTACGTGAAGGCGTCAGCGAAAGTGCAGCGACGTCCTGTGCGGCAAGAGAGAATTTATGATCGGCGGTCGAGATGTAGAGCAGCCAGCTTACGGAATTCAGCATCCCCTGCCCCTGCAGGTAGTCCGCGTAGTCTTTTACATACTCATCGAGGTACCACTCGTCAGTGCTGAGAGTGATGATCACATGGCCGTCCATGTAGTTCGTTTCGTAAGCCTCATTCAGCGCCAGCCGTATCACATCGATCTGGTGTTCAGTCATTTCACCGGAGAAATCTGTAATTGTCCCGGTGGGAGTTGGGAAATCGCGAGACGACTGCGCGAGTAACGGTGCTCCCGTTATAAGGAACATCATTACGCTGACCAGGGATATTCGCAGGAATGCCTTCATGGTGTGAAATCTCATTAATAATGTCGGGATGTGACAGGATAACTCGAACGCCGGGAACAGGTCATTCAACAGGAGAGGCTGCACCACCGGACATTTCGAAGCGTCGAATCTCATTGCTCTCACCCGAGAGAAGGCACTCGAGCTCCGGAGGAGGATCGCAAGCCGTGAGGAAAATCTGTCCCGGTGGCAGGAGCTCCATGATCCTGACCCTGCGTGAAGCGTCCAGTTCAGACATCACGTCGTCGATGAGTACCACGGGCCTGATCCCGCGTTTTTCTGACAGGATATGGAACCGTGCAAGGTGCAGCGCGAACATCGCGCTCCTGACCTCGCCCCGGCTTGCGAAGGCCCGAACCGTTTTACCGTCGAGCGTCATGCCCCAGTCGTCGCGATGCGGACCGACAGAGGTCCGTCCCGAATCGATATCCCTCCCCCTGGAGTTTCTCAGGGCATCCATGTAAAGGGGCTTCCATGCATCCGGATCGACAGCTGGATCCAATTCAGCCTGTGTGGGGATGCCATCGAGTACCGGGATGTAATGTATTCCCGCTTCGTATTTTTCACCGATACCGTCGCGGAATATGCCATCGGTACTCTCCCCAAGTCTGGCGAGAATGTCCAGACGTGCGGCCGTGATCCTGGAAGCAGCATCGGCATACGGTTCATCGTAGCTTTCGAGGACGCTGAAGTCCGGACCGCCGGGTGTTTTCAGGAGGCTGTTACGCTGTTCGAGAAGGCGTTTGAACCTGCGGAGGGTCTCCTCGTGAGTCAGGTCGTACTGGACGGAAGTCAGATCAATGAACCGCCGCCTGAGAGCAGGCTCCATGATGAGGATAAGAAGGTCCTCCGGGAAGAAATCGACAACAAGGACATTCTGGAGGTAATCACGACGTCGTTTAGGTGCAGTATCGTCTATGAGGAGCTTTTTCGACCTGCCCTCGAGTCCAAGGCTGACACTGTGACGCAAGTCGCCGAAGGTCATTTCCGCGACGAGATTGAAAGCTGACTCACCTTTTTTAACGGCATCGGCATTTTTACCACGTTTGGGACGGAGGGTCAGAAGCCAGTAGATTGCTTCGAGGAGGTTTGTCTTACCCTGACCGTTGCGGCCGTAGATGAAGTTTGCACGATCGGAGAAATCGAGCCTGTCCGGTGCAAGGTTACGGAAATGCGTCGGTTGTAGAGAATGAATCAGCACGCTGGGGGGATTTTAACACAGCCTGCATCGGTGTTTACGTGCAAAATGACGTTAAGTTTATCAAGAACGGTCGTTCCCGTTGAAATTATAGAACATTATCATGCGCGCAGAAGCGCCTGAAAATGTCACGTGCATGCTTGTGAACTCAGATTCGATCGGTTTTCCGTCGAGAGTGACAAATTTGAGTTTTCCACGGTTCGTTACATGGATATTTTCATTAACATACTCCCGCATCTTAAGGAATTCCTCGCGATTGCTCTCATGAATGAAATCCATAGTATCTTTACCGACCATCTGGTCACTCGACTCGGCGTTCATCGTACTCATACATATTGCGTTGGCATAGATTACCTCCCCTCCGCGATGGATGATTATCGGCAGCGGGGAATTTTCGAGCAGGTGCCGATACTGCTCTTCGCTTTGCTTAAGAACCTTTTCCGCCTCCCTGCGCTCGGTGATGTCGCGCGTAATACCCATCATCCCAACGGGTTTTCCTTCCTCGTCGTATACGAAGGTAGCCTGGACCTCGGTCCAGACCAGGGAACCGTCCTTGCAGTACTCCTCCTGCTCGAATATGACTGTAAACGGGCTGCCGTCCTCAGCACGCCCGCCTTTGCTCAGCACATCTGCGAGCAATCTCTTCGCATTGTCCAGGGAGTGGGGCGGCAGACTCTCTTCTATCGGAAGGTTACGGATTTCATCGGTTGTGAATCCCCTGATTTTTTCAATTGAAGGGCTGATATAGATATGCTGCCAGTTGAAATCCATCATCCAGACAGCATCGCGCATGTTCTCGGTTATGTACCGGAACTTTGTCTCGCTTGCCCTGAGTGCCTCCTCGGCCTCTACCCGGTCGGTGACGTCATTAATAATCGCCAGTTTTGATGGTTCGCCTTCAAATTTTACATGGATTGCAGAGCAGACAACGTTCAGGATCTGTCCGTCGATCCGCTTGATCCTGAATTCCGACTCAATTGTCTGGTCGACCGAGTTAGCATTCTGGATCAATGACTCCCTGGCCGTATCGCGATCGTCAGGATGGACGAAATCCAGGATCGATCTGCCCAGGAGCTTGTCGCTGCCTGACGCTCCGATGAGCTTTACGCCCATCGGGCTCAGGTAGCGGATTGTCTCACCGCTGTACACGAAGATAGGCAGCGGGGAATTCTCTACAAGGTTACGGTAGCGTTCCTCGCTCAGCGTCAGTGCATCAACGGACCGCCTCGCTTCGGTGTTATCGGTGATGATAAGAAGGAACCTGTCCAGACGACCGTTTCTTTCAAGTGGAAGAACGCGTGTCGACCACCAGCGAGTACCGGCAGGGGTTGTGACTGAAACCTCGTAGCTGGTGTTACGTCGACGCGTCCCACTCCGATCGAGCGCCTGACGCACCTTCTTGTGATGCTCCATCGGGATGTAATCGAGAAGGTTGGTGCCGATAGCATCCTCCTCATTGAGGCCGGTCAGGATCCTGTTGCAGAACAGGATGCTGCCCTTCTGATCGAGTTCAAGGATGATGTCGGGACTGTTCTCAACAAGGGACCGGTAAAGGGATTCCGATTCCGCAAGTAACCTTTCTGCATCCTTTCTTTCCGCAATATCCTGGAAAACAGCGAGCATGATAGGCCGATTAACAAGCTCCATGCGGCATAGAACTACCTGGCAGTCGAATTTAACCCCGGATGAATTGGTAATAACAGTGTCGTAACAGTAGTAACCGTCTTTTTTCACAGTATCAACAATGCTGGTTATTTCATCGGGGGTGGATTTAACATCGAGTGTACCGAAATTGATCTCATTAAACTCCTTGTAGGAATAACCGAACCGGGTCATAGCTGCAATGTTGTACCGGACGGTTTCGAGTGTCTCGAGATCGAATGTTATGTGGGGATATGAAGATTGATCCAGTGGGATTTTATAAAGCGTCGGACCGTCAGGAACCGCGTTATCGGATTCAGTTACCTGCTTGATTGTCCCAGCAACGAGCATGACACCGCCGGGATTTCCATTAGCGCCGGATGTCGGGTAGCCCTTGACCGAGACCTGCTGCCCCTCACCATTAGTTATCACGGCTTCGCTTAATTTGCCTTTGCTGAAGGATTCCGCGACAGGGCAATCTTCGCAGGGACCGTCCTGCCCTGCAAGACTTTCATAGCACGGATGCCCAACTGCGTCGGAGTATCCATTGCTGTCGGGATTAATCCAGAGGATCTTATAATCCGGGGCAATACTTGCAGCGAATTCATCGAGCCCCCTGGAAATCGATTCAATACAGATCATTAAGTGGAACCTCTCACGTAATTCTTCCAATCCGGAAGTACAAGCTGGTACATTATACACATTAATTAGCGTAGGTTAACAACCGGTCAAAGCAGGATGGTATCACGTGATTTAGACTGAATATCAGTAAAAATGGTACACTTATATTACTATGCCTTTCGGCAAATACCCTACGAAGGAGGCTTGGATTTGAATACTGGTAGGGTAAAGTGGTTCAACACGGCGAAAGGCTACGGTTTCATTGAGCGCGAAGGGGAAAGTGATGTATTTATTCACTATTCCCAGATTGAAATGGACGGCTTCAAGGACCTGAAGGAGGGGCAACTGGTGAGCTTCGAGCTGGTAGATACTTCAAAGGGCCTTCAGGCATCCAACGTCCGTACGATTGACGCGACCGACGGGACGCCGCTTGAGTCGAGCAGCGCAACACCGGTGCCGGCAGAAGTGGCCACACAGGACGCAAATCGCTTCGATCCGTCGCTCGATGGTGAACCCCTCTAACCGTAGTGCGTGTACAGAACTCATGACTAACCCTCTTCTGGACAAGGAGAGGGTTTTTTTATAACAGAAAATTGCGGACATGCTGTCCGCGGTACTGCAGGCTTGCAGCCTGCGCTACGTAATGTGCTACGTAATGCGTTACGCTATGCGTTGCACTGCGTGATCTTTTTGGCACTATACGTTGTGTGATTTTCGTTATACAATCAGTACTCGATACATGGGCTCTATTGATATAGACATCACTGCGCGTTTTTCGCTCAACCCGCTTGAGTACAACACCATCATTAAGAAACTTGCGGGTTCCACACAGTCAAGCCTCGGTAAGGAGCTGGCGGAGAAGCTGCAGCCGTCGACCGACAGGGCTGAGGTGGAAATGCGTCTGAATTACACTGACGACGCGCGTGGATTTTTCGATCGCGAATCCGCACTGCCTTCATTTCAAGGGCTTCAGGATGTCCACCAGCAGGTTGCGAAGGCCGGCAAGTTCGGAATACTGTCGGCGGTCGAGCTTTACAGGATCAACGCGACGCTAAAGGCCATCCGGTCAATCAGGAGATCGATCAGGGAAGCCCAGTTCGAGTACCCGAACATCACGCGCGAAGCCCAGAAGATAGGTCTGTTTCCTGAACTAGAGGACGCGCTGGACCATGCCATTCACCCTGACGGTGAAGTGCTGGACCGCGCATCGTCGGAGCTGAGCAGGATACGTCGCGACCTCATGGTTGAACGCGACCGAGCTGAGCGAACGCTCCAGTCAATGATCCAGAATTACTCACGCAAGGGATACCTGCGTGAGACAAACTACACGGTCAGGAACGGACGTTACGTGCTTCCGTTCCGACAGGACTGCCGAAAAAAAGTTAAAGCGATACAACAGGCGAGGTCGGGAGCCGGATCGACCGTATTTCTCGAACCGTACGAGCTTGTCGAGAGAAACAACCGTCTGAGTGAGCTGAAAGGCGAAGAGGAGGTCGAGGTTGCCAGGATACTCGCTCAGTTGAGTGCCCTTGTGGGATCGAGAGCTGACGAAGTACGGTCCGCAGTTAACACAACGGCATTCCTGGATTTTGTCTTCGCGTCCGGAAGGCTTTCGCGAGAATGGAAGGGTACCCGTATGGGAATCGGTGATGGGATCAACATCAGGAAAGCCCGTCACCCTATGATCCCGTCGAACGAGGTCGTCCCGGTGGACATTTCATTCCCGGAAACGGCACGCGCACTGATTATTTCCGGGCCTAATGCAGGCGGAAAAACGGTCGCACTTAAAACGACCGGGCTTTTTGCACTGATGAATCAGGCCGGACTGCACGTACCTGTACGTGAAGGAAGCAGCCTTCCGATATTCGGGAGCATTCACGCGGATATCGGTGACCTGCAATCGATTGAATGGAACCTGTCGAGTTTCTCGGCGCACATCGAGCTGATCAAGCGGATGATCAGCAGCCTGTCGCAGGGATCGCACCTGCCGGGACTGATCCTTCTCGATGAAATCGGGCGGTCGACCGATCCGCAGGAGGGGAGCGCGCTGTCGCTTGCCATAATAGAGAAGCTCCTGGAGATCGACTGCTACGTCGCAGTTACCACACACCTTCCCGCGATTAAAAACCTTGTACTGTCCAGTGATGACCGGGTCGCAGGTGCAAGTGTTGAATTCGATATCGAGAATGCTGAGCCGCTATATACGATCAGGACCGGGTCACTGGGTGCCAGCTATGCTATTGCGATCGCTCGACGGCTTGGACTCGAATCCGACATACTTGAGCGCGCCGAAGAATTGCTCGTGCAGGAGGGTGACCTCCTGGCGATCGAGATGCCCGGACTGGAGCACCGTCTGGAGGAGCTGGAGGAGGACATCGACCGTGTAACGTCAACGCGGGAACAGGCGCAGAATGATCTCAACAGGATGGTGCTTCTCGAACGCCTGATAATGCTGTCCGCAATTCAGAATGCCGGGAAGGTGGTCGATGAAGCCGAGAAACACCTCGTCGACGCGCAGAAAACAGCAGCAAGGCTGCCTCACCAGCTGGACGAGGAAGAAATTACGGACGAACTTAAGTCCATCCGCAGTTACGGTGACAGGCTTAGACGCGCAGCTGACCTGCTCGCATCGCCGGTCATGTCCGGGGACGCAAAAGTACCCGGTAAAGATGATGGTGAAGCACCGGGCAAACTGGAGGAGGGAGCGATGGTCTGGGTAGTGCCGTTGAGACGTGAGGCAGAACTGCTGGAAATTGGTGAAAAACGCGCAACAGTGGTGGTCTCGGGCAAGCGTCTGACGGTTACGGTCGATCAACTGCAGCCGTTGAAAGAGGAACCGAAAGCATCTGGCAAGAAAAAGAGAACAAAATTACCCGCGCATAAATCGCTGCCGTTGTTTATCGACCTGCACGGACTGACCGTTGATGAAGCCATCGAGAAGCTTGACCCATACCTCGATGAGGCGTTCTACCAGGGACGGGAAAGGGTCCACGTGATACATGGATTCGGAACGGGTCGGCTGCGTAAGGGACTTCACAAACACCTGAAGAATCATCCGCTCGTGGGCACATTCATACTTGCTGAAGCCGAACAAGGCGGTGGCGGAGTAACGATGGTCACATTCAAGCAGGGTAAAAAATAGGTCACTCAACCACTGTAAACAGCATTGACATTTAGTCACACTCGACAGGTTCGGGTACTTCGGACAGCTCCTTCTGTACAAGCGGAAGTTTTACGATAAATGACGTACCCTCCCCCATGACAGAATCGAGGGTAATATCACCGCCGTGCTTCTCAGTGATAACTGAGTATGCAATTGACAATCCCTGGCCGGTTCCCTTCCCGACTTCCTTAGTTGTGAAGAAGGGATCGAAAACCTTATGTCTCAGATCCTCCGGAATCCCGGTGCCGGTATCCGAAACCTTGAAGTACATCATTTCGCCTTCGACACCGGTTGACACAGTAATTTTACCCAGGTCTCCGGAATGCTCCGGACCCAACTTTTCACCGATCGCATGAGCAGCATTAGTAATAAGGTTGAGAACCACCTGGTTGATCTGTCCGGGAAAACATGGAACCGATGGCAGATCCCCGTCAAGATCCAGTTCGAGCTCGGCGACGTACTTCCACTCGTTCCGCGCAACCGTAACTGTGCTCTCGATCGCCTTGTTGAGATCGACTGCCTTCATCTCATCGTCTCCCATATGGGAGAACTCCTTCATCGCACGAACGATTTCTGTTACTCTGTCGATTCCCTCCATTGATTGCTCGAGGGCTTTCGGAATCTCCTCGGCAAGGTAACTCACGTCAGTATCTTTCAGGGCTTTTTCCAGTTCGATTAGAACTTCGGAGTCAAGCGCCCCATTCCTCGCAGTTTCAATTATTTTGGTTTCCCTGTCGAAAAGGTCGACTATATCCTTGAAACTGTCCTGCAGGAATAAAGTGTTATTCCCGACGTACTGCATCGGTGTGTTGATCTCATGAGCGATGCCGGCTGCCAGCTGTCCGATTGATTCCAGTTTCTGGGCCTGGTGAAGCTGTCGTTCCAGCATGATCTGTTCGGACACATCCCTGCCAATGGATAGGTAGCTGGTAATAGTTCCTGTGCTATCCATGTTGGGTCGGATACTGAGTTCCTCCTCAAAGGTGGAACCATCCTTGCGGCTCATGGTGATTCGGCCGGTCCAGAAACCTTCAGTCTCAAATGCCTTCAGAACCTTGCTTAATACTTTCTCAACCTGGGTGGGATACAGTATATGCACCTGCTTGCCGACAACATCATCAAGGGTATATCCAAAAGACTCAGTGAATGCTTGATTAACATAAACGATATTCAGATCGTGATCTGCAGTCATAATTATTTCGGCCGCTTGTTCCACGATATAGCCAAGGCGGGTCAGTTTTTCTTCATTAGCAAGCCTGTCCGTAATATCCCTTACAACGACAATATGGAACACGTCGTCTTTTACATCTATACACCTGATACCCACCTCGACTGGAAATTTTGAACCATCCCTGCGCACGTGCCAGCCGGTTATTACCAGACTTTTCAATTCCCTGATTCTCTGTGCTGCAACATCCCAGGCATCCTTGTCAGGATAATTCCCTTCCAGTTGAGAGACCGTCATGGAGAGTAGTTCATCCCTGGTATAACCCAGCCTCGACCATCCGGTCTTATTGCTGTACATGATTCGGCCTGAGTATGATTCAATCACGTACAGGGCATCATCGGTCTGGTCGATAAGGAGGTTCATCAGCGAGAGTTCATAGTCAGCCAATTTCCTTTCAGTAATGTCAATGACCACGGCTTCCAGCATAAGACTGCCCTGGAAATCAAACCTGCATAACGAGACCTTTGCTGAAAATTCGCTGCCATCCTTTCGCACATGTAACCATTCAAATTCCAACAGCCCGTCCCTCAGAGCCGATGCAAAGTTCTTGTGGGCTGAAACGTAGGAATCACTGCCATCAGGCTGGTTCACAGGCGACAGCTCATCGGGAAATTTACCCAGAATTTCAACCTCTGATCCGTAGCCAAAGAGGTCGATGCAGGCTTTATTGCATGCGAAGATTCCCTCATCATTCAACATCATTTTCGGGATCGGAGAATTTTCAAATAAAATTCTGAATTGTTCTTCCGTACGATGTAATGCTTCCTCGGCTTCCGTAACCTTGGTGATATCCAGAATGGTTTCAATCGCACCAACTACTTTGCCATCGTCGTCAATCTCCGGGATACCGGTGATCAGGAGGGTTAAACCGCCAGGGCCAGGCATTATCGCCTGCTGCTGCCTTCCGGTCGAGATAGCACGCTCCACCGGGCAGCCTTCGCAGGAATGGTAACGCCCCTGTTTCATTTCATGGCAACGCTTTCCGATGTACTCCTCAAGGGAAATGTCAATCATTTTGCATTCTGTCTGGTTAGCCCACCTGACATTGTGTTCAGTGTCCTGATAGCACACCAACTCAGTTAGAGAATTGAGGATTGTTTCGGTAAGGTGTCCATATTCCCTTATTTCCTTCTTACGGATTTTTTCCAGTCCTTCAGGTATGCCTGATCCCATGTTGTTGAATTCATGAACGAGCCCAGTAACAATCCCCGGTAACCTTGCCAGGTCCATCTCATTCTTCGTAACGCAGACACTGGCTGCTGATCTATTTACATCGGGTGCAGGCTGGGAATCCATCTCGCTTACAAGCAGGACCACAGGGATCTCCTCGCGGAAAATCCTGCCCAGATCTACCTGAGTATTTTCATCTACCGACCTGTTATCTATCAGCAGAACATCGGGTCTACTCGTACCCTGGTAGTCAGGTGTATCCTCCACATTATTTACAGTTATGATCACAAATGAGTCACTAACAGGCTCGAACTGCTTCCCAACAAGATTCGCCAGTGAGCCGTCCCCTGTTATTAACAGGACGTGAATATTACCGCTGGTCACGGGTCACCCTCCTCCGATAATTAATCCGAACCCCTCATCCATTTACAGAGTGCGGAACAATATCAGATTACTAATTTTTCAATACATAATATGATCGTAGCAACCACCGACCTATTGCTAATATGTTTATATCTGTGTGCCGACTCACTCGAAAAATCCGGAATTTAATATATAGCAATTATTTTTAATCTCGTTTGGCTTAATTACCGAATCTCCGGGTATAATCGAACCACAGGTGAAGACCGGGAACTCTTATCAGGTACTTATATTAATACGCATTCATATTTTCCCTGAGGACACATCCATGAGATCAGTTTTCAACAGCAGAATGATACAGTTTTTGGTTTTCTTCATCCTGGTTTTCCTGACCATCGGTCAAAATGTGTACGGTGCCGGGGGAGCTGACGTGGAGGTTACTTTTCCCGACACAAATCTCGAACAGGCGATAAGAGAAACGATTGATAAACCGTCAGGGAATATTTATCAGTCTGATCTGGAATATCTCCCCGAATTATATGCCGGCGGTTATGGAATTAGGGACCTTGAAGGACTCGAGCACTGCACAAACCTTGTGGTGCTGGATCTGAGTTTGAATTCGGTCACAGACATCACTCCGCTCGCCGGACTGAGACGTCTGGCAGCACTGGATTTCAGCAATGACACTGGTTGCGGACGGTCACCGCTTCCAGTCGGGGAAATCATTGGAAATAAGGTGACCGACTTGTCACCGCTGGCATCCAATACCCGCCTTGAGGTCATATGGTTGAAAGGAAACGGTATATCAGACATATCGCCACTCGCTGCATTGACATCGCTCGAGGAGATTAACCTCGCGTCAAACCTGATCTCAGATATCTCACCGCTGGGAAGCCTGACAAACCTTGTAGTGCTCGATGTCGGATACAACCTGATAAGCGACATTGCCATTTTAAGAGAGCTTCAGAGCCTGACCAGCCTGACACTGAATGGCAATCCATTGGGAGACATCGCGCCGCTTGCTGAACTTGTGGACCTTGAAGTCCTGTGGCTTTCGAATGCAGGAATTGAAGATCTGACTCCCCTGCTGGATTTAACATCCCTCTTAGCTCTAAACCTTGAAGGTAACAGCATTAGTGATATCGGACCTTTGGAACAAATGACTCAACTGGAGATCCTCCGTCTGGGCGCGAATGAGATCAGTGACATATCACCGCTCGCAGGACTGGTTGAAATCATGGACCTGGAGCTTTTCGACAACGGGATCTCCGACATCTCCCCACTTTCAAGCCTGGTTAACCTTGCCTGGCTGAGTATCGACATGAACGAGATCACTGATATCGCTCCGCTACTCGATAATCCCGGTCTGGATGAGTACGACGTAATCAGCCTGGCTGGAAATCCCCTCAATGAAGAATCAGCCAACGATATTATTGATGTCCTCACCGATCGCGGGATTTCGGTTGACTTCTGACAGCCCGTCCAATCAACATTAGAATCAAAACATTCAGATTCTCACGGCAGAGTCGATAAAATACTCAGGAATAACTGGAGTATTTAATGATGAGGTCGTGGTTTAAAGCGACAGCGCTCGTTCTGTTGCTGCTGTCCACATACGGTTGTTCGGGCTCAGGGTCCCCCGTGTCCCCCGGACTGGACACCTCCCCTGTCCGGGCATCGTCGTATGCGTCGCGCCACCTGTGGTGGATCTGGGATGTCAATCTCGACCTGTCGGGTAACAATGTTGAGATGATCCCGAGCCGCGGTACGATGTTCACGTGCAACGTGACTCACTTCGTCGCCGGACCACCTGTCGAGATGAAGGGGCATCTGATCGATTACGAGGTTACACCCGAGTACATCAATGCGACGGTGGATATCTGGCTGAAAAATCCCTTCGAGGAAACCCTGTATCCCGGATTCGACGTGATAGCGGTAGTCATGGTTGAGGGATCCGTTATATATCCCGGACCCCAGGCGTTCGCAGTTCCTGGTGAAAGCGATCAAACGCTTCTCAATCCCGATGGTTTCACCCGCTGGTTCAATTATCCTGAATTTTCGGGCGCAGGATCGATCTGGGAGATGTTCGGCTACAACGCGTTCACGACCGGGCTGGCGAACATAGTGCCGTCAGCACAGTTAAACCCGTATATTTACTACACAGACAGCCTCGGCCTCGAGGAATATGCATGGGATTACGTGGGTGCAAACGCCGCTCATCGTGGATCGTTCAGTCCGCAGGAAGAAAACGAGCGTCGTATGTACTTCCATTTCCCGACAGAAAAAGGTGTCGGGTTTAAACTGGCGATTGTCGCCAGTTGGAAGGCAAACTACAACAATCCCGACCCGCCCGACGGCCTGTACGATTTCCCACCCGAGGCAAATGCCGATGAAGCACTGCTTGTCGATATCGACGATGAGAGCACCGTGTATTACATCGACGAATTCGACAACGGCGGGAACGTCAGGCTGGACATAAGCCCGTGGGACTGGTCCGCGACACTCACCAGCACCGTGATCGAGGAATATGAGATTCATTGCTGGTCTCCTGCATGGTCGGGTGACGGCGATGTGGACATGACCCCGGTTTACTCCGCGTTGAATTACTTCACGTTCAAAACGGCAATCCCGGTTACCGGGATTACCTCGATGGATCCCGTCCCGGTCTGGATCGAGGTCATGTATCCCGGCATCGATTACTCGAACGACTTCGGCGTCCCCAACGACGCTGTCGGGGACCTCGCGAGTTATTTTTACTATGAAATTCCGGTCCACGATTACAAGCCGGTATGGATCAACGTGATCGAACCAAACGGCGGGGAGGAACTGGAGGTCGGGAAGGAATTTGAAATCCTCTGGGAAACCGAAAATCTTAATGGGAATATTTTCATAATGTACTCCCTCGATGACTTCCAGACCGATATTCACCCGGTCGCAGTCAACGAACCCAACGACGGAAGTTTTCTCTGGGAGAATATTCCCGACGTTGTCGCGGACACGGTCAAAATTCGTGTCAGCTCGATGCTGAACTCGAGCATGAACGATGTATCGGACGATTACTTCACGATTTACGATTCAACCGAACCTTTTATACGGGTCATCAGCCCTAACGGTGGTGAGCTGTGGAAGTCGAGCACCGCAAGAGAAATAAGATGGGTATGGAAGAACGTACCGGGTAACTTGTTCATCGAATACTCCAAGGATCAGTTCGTAAGTGACTTCCACATAATCGACATTGACGTTCCCAACACCGGGAGCTACCTCTGGGAGGATATTCCGTACGATTTATCGGAGACAGTGCGCGTTCGAATCAGCTCGATGCTCCAGCCATCGATATTCGACATCTCCGATAATGATTTCACTATCGACGACCCGCCAATCGAGGTTCTGTCACCCGATGGTGGTGAGGAATGGAAGGCAGGGCTTGATGCCGAAATACAGTGGGAGACTATCGATTTCACGGGCACGTTGAAAATAGAATATTCGACCGATTACTTCGTGTCGACTGTGAACGAGATAGCATCGGATGTCGAGGACACCGGCTCATACACGTGGTCGCCCGTTCCCAACGATCCATCGACAACCGCGAGGGTCAGGATCAGCTCGATGGACGATCCGAGCGTGAGGGACATATCGGACGGGAACTTCAGCATCGAGGAATCGGGCTGGGGACTGAGTTTCGGTGGGATAAGCAATGAAGTTGCGTACGACATCGAGTTGGATTCCGACGGTAACATTTTCATTGCAGGCATTTTCAGGGACACGGATGTAGACTTTAATCCTGACCCGGTACTGACCGACCTTCATTCCGCGGTCGGTGGAACTGATGTATTTCTCTGCAAGTTCAATTCACTCGCGCAGTTCGAATGGGCACGAACGTGGGGTGGAATCGCGTACGACCGTGGCTACGGCCTGACAGTCGATCCTGACGGCAATGCGTTTGTCATTGGTGTTTTCAAGGGCACAAATGTCGATTTCGACCCAGATCCGGGTATTACAGAGAAGGACCAGCACTCGGCTGTCGGCAGCTACGATATTTTCGTCTCTAAATTCGATACCGACGGCGATTACCTCTGGGCGCAGACGTTCGGAGGTTATCACGAGGATAAGGGTTCAGGAATCGATTCTGACCAGTTCGGAAACGTGTACCTGACTGGAAGCTTCACTGAAGATGTCGATTTCGATCCGGGTACCGGGGATGACACTAGGAGTGCTCTCGGGCTGTACGATGTCTTCATGCTGTCTCTCGATGCGGATGGAAATTACATCTGGGCGAACACGTTTGGCGGGGACACAACGATCGAGGGTTACGATCACGGGTACGCTCTCAAGGTCGGAGATTTCGGCGACCTGTACCTTGCCGGTAACGTCGCGGGTGAGAACATCGACATGGATCCCGATCCGATCGACTCGGTCTCTGTAACCGCACTTGGCGGGTGCGATGCTTTCATCAGCAAATTCGACCTGTCAGGAAACTTCGAATGGGCTGGGATCTGGGGTGGTTACGAGGACGATTACGGTTTCGAGCTGACGACCGATCCCGACGGCAATGTCTATATTACCGGACGGTATGAGGGATTTGTGGATTTCGATCCCGGCTTCGGTGCGGAAGTTTATATATCGAATGGCGAGGGCTACGATGCGTACGTGAGCAAGTTCGACTTTCTCGGACAACACCTTTGGGCGAAGGTCTGGGGTGGATTAGATGTAAACACGTATGGATGGTCAGTTGACGTTAACTCTGCGGGTTACCTGTATGTAATTGGCAGTTTCGAGGGAACGTGCGACTTCGATCCCGGCCCCGGAACAGATGAGCTGACGTCCAACGGTGAGTACGACATATTCCTTTCGAGTTTCAACACATCCGGCTGGTACAACTGGGGACGCACGTGGGGCGGCGTAACCCCGATGGACAACGGCTACGGTGTTTCGTGCGACTCAAACGGTAATGCGTTCATCTCAGGAAGCATTGCAGGCTACGGCGTGGACTTCGAGCCCGGCGATGGTGAGGATTACCGTGACACGATGAACGGCGATGCGTTCCTGATGAAGGTCATGCCCGACGGCGAGTGGTAAATCCTGGCGGATGGCAAGTATAATTAATCCCCTGAATGGAACGAAAACAACTTCTTAATTCACTCGTCAGTATAATTCTCGCAATCGAACGACCGCATCCGGTTCGGGTAGCAATTGACGGAGTCGATTGCTCAGGTAAAACCACACTGGCCGACGAACTTGCAGAGATCGTAAGAGCATCGGGACGTCTTGTAATCAGGGCAACAATCGACGGATTTCATAATCCGCGGGAAGTACGTTACAGTCGCGGAGCGGATTCCCCTGAGGGATATTATTTCGATTCTTTCGATTACGATGCAGTTAAGAACCTGCTGTTGATTCCTCTCGGTCCCGGAGGATCTCTGAAATTTCAGACCGGGAAGTTCGATTTCCGGACGGACTCGAAGGTTGAAACGCCGGAGCTGACCGCGTCTCCAGATTCAATTCTCCTGTTCGACGGTGTATTCCTGCTGAGGGAAGAGCTCATCGATCTCTGGGATTACACAATTTTCGTTGATGTGACTTTCGATACTGTATTGAAAAGAGCGGTGGAACGCGATGCAGGACTACTGGGTGGAGAACAGTCTGTTATCGACCGCTACAAAAAACGCTACATTCCCGGACAGATGGTCTATCTTGGTTCTGTCAATCCTGCCGTCAAAGCCGACACAGTAGTAATCAATAACGATTTCATGGATCCGGAACTTCGCTGACCGCCTTTTTATTCACGTGCTCTGACCTTAACCAGAACAGCATCAATATAGTCTGCAGAACACTCAACATAACGAAATACCACGCCCACACCGGTAGTCCCAGCACAACCTGCCCGACCTCTCCCCATCGCCAGAAGTCCATCGCCAAAACGAAGATGATGCCGAAACCCGCTGCGAAACCGACCTGCCGGGGCTGAATCGGTGGCAGCTCCACCTGGCCGACCGCCAACTGGAGTGCAGCGTACGTTATAACGGACGCGGCAATTACCGTCAAAACCGGGAGGAAACCGAATGTATGGAGATATTGTGCAAGATCTGGCAGTTCGTAAGCTACAACAAGAGCTTCCCCGACGAGAATCGAGCAGATGGCAGCAGCGGGTTTCGGATTTTTCAGGTATAACCCGAACAGGACTGTCGGAAAGAGAACCGCCAGCCCTGTAAAAGCCTGTTTAACTGCAAAATCAAGAATGGTGTCCGGGGGATTCATCGCGATCAGGAACCCGCAGATAGCTAGTCCTGCTACAAAGATTCGTCCGATTGACAATGATCCGTTTGATGTATCGCTCCTCCTGAAAAAGGGCAAAATGTCACGTGTGAAGATAGACGACAGTGTTAAAAGCTGGGAGTCCATTGTCGACATCAGCGCCGCAAGTCCCGCCGCGAGTATCAATGTCCCCATGAAATCCCCACCAATCGAGGTAACGAGCATCGGGACAATGGAATCCGCTTCCTTGCCCTCGAGTCCCGGGAACGACAGGTGTCCAAGCACTCCAAGCGCGACCGGCAGGATGAAAACCACCGTGCATATAGCCGGGTACCAGAGCATTGTGCGTGCAAGCGCATGCTCGTTACCCGCCGAATAGAATCTCTGGAACAACTGGGGGAACATGGGATCGCAGAGAAACCAGAGGAACATGAAGCTGAACCAGATAGCAGGCGTGTATTTGGCCGTTCCACCCGGACGTGAGAACAGCTCCGGCCATTCAGCTATCACCTGTGACGAGGCCGATGCAAGTCCGCCGTTGTAATTAACGACCATTACCAGCGCGACAATCATCAGGACGACCATCAGTATTCCCTGGAACACGTCGGTCCACGCGACAGCCTTCATCCCGCCACGAAGCGTGTATACCAGGATAACCGCTGTTACGATTGCCGCTCCCCATGTCTGGCCGAATCCGAAAAGCCCGTCGAGCACGTAGCCTCCGGCCATCGGCTGGAGTGCAAGATAAGGAATCGTGAAAATTACGAGCACAAGTGCGAACAGGCCGCTTAACCAGCGGTTGTTATATAACTTTCCGATTAATTCCGATGGTGTGATCAGGCCGTGTTCTTTCCCAAGCGCCCAGACCTTTCGACCGATAATCCAGAATGTCAGGGCCATGAATCCCGTGCCGAACGCCATGATCGGGAAAAACGCAAGCCCGTCGCGATAACCGGCTCCCGACGCACCGAAGACCGTAAACGCACTGAAATTAGTCGCCGCCATCGTACCGATCAGGACAAACGTGCCCAGACCCCGTCCCGCGAGGAAATATCCATCGGGAGATTCCTTCAACCGTCCCCGGGCGATGAAACCCATGACGATTACGATTACGAAGTACGTAACCAGTACTGCAGCACGTGTGATGTCGGCGGTACTCAACTGTAATCCTCCGTAAAAAAGAGACACGGCCATCCCAATCGAGATCGGGATGGCCGTGTCTCAGGCCTGACATAATCTCTGCGAGTATTCTAACTTCAGGAGCCAGTGATGGCAATCAAAAAAAGGGAACAGGCATTGTTTTTGCTTCAGATAAAGTGGGCGCACTGGAAGATAGGTTGACATGAAAAGGGGACAGGCATCCTTTTTACTTCAGGTAAAGTGAAGTACCAAGGAAACTTGGTTGACGTAAAAAGGTGACAGTCCCCTTTTCCTGTCCGCTTTCCCTTTCATCATATTTCATTTGTCCCCTTTTCCTGAAAACATTCGTGAGTCAGAGAATTAGAAAAAAAAGTTAATTGCATTTTGAACCAATTGAATAGATGTCAGGAGTAAAGGGTGGAATAAAGGTGACAGTCCCCTTTATTCCTGATTACTCCACATATAGGTGGGGCTATTCTGTTTTTTTATTTTTTATTGGAGCGGAGCCAGTCGTACCAGCGGTCATACCCCTCGCCGGTGACTGAGCTCATCAGCCACGGTTCGACCTTCGGGTTAACCGCTTTCAGGTCTTCAACCACTACTTTCATATCAAATCCAACCGCATCGGCGACATCTGTTTTAGTAATCAGGATCATGTCCGCCGTGTTGAAGGCCTGCGGGTACTTCAGGATCTTATCGTGACCTTCGGGAGTGCTCAGCAGGACCACCCTCTTGTGAACTCCGAGCGAGTATGCGGCAGGACAGATCAGGTTGCCGATATTTTCCACAACGAGGAAATCGAGTGTCTTCAATTCGAATTTCGGAAGCACCATCTCGATCATGTTTGCCGTGAGATGGCATGCACCCTCGGTATTGAGCTGGATCGACGGGGCTCCGGCTGCCTCGATACGCGATGCGTCACGGGCGGTGAACACGTCGCCCTCGATCACCCCGAACTTCAGGTCGGGATTGTCCCTGATCGTCTTTTCGAGGAGCGTTGTCTTCCCCGATCCGGGACTCGACAGCAGGTTCATCCCGAAAACACCGTTGTCATCGAGTATTTTGCGAACCACGTCCGCGTGTGCCTGGTTGTCCGAGCTTACCGCTCTCATTACAACTATATCAGCCATGATTTAACTCCATTATGTCTCCGCACTGGATTCAGCCTTCGCTTCCTCACCTTCTATACTCACAATCAGAAATTCCTTCCCGGCTGTTATCTCAACGGTAGGGGTTTTACAGTCGGGACAGTACAGGAACAGGTGTTCGAGTTCGATATCTCCGCCGCACGACGTACATTTCCCCCTGCCCTGAATGGTCTCGATTACCATCTCAGCATTTTCGGTCATCGGGTCCTCTTCTCTGAGGAATCCGAACGCGAATTCTAGTGGTTCGATGCAGACGCCGCTCAGGGTGCCCACGCGGACGATAATCCTGTCGATACTGACCAGGTTATGCCTGCGTGCCTCATCGCGAGCCACGTTCAGAAGGTCGGTTGCCAGTGAAAATTCATGCATGACAAGGGGGAGTAAGTATAGAACATGTGGAGAATGAAGTCTCGTTTGAGTGAATCTACGATTCGCATTTGCTAATTCGGTAATTGTTTATATATAATTCCACCAACTCCTTCTGCTGAAGGAAGAGGAAGGCGAGTGCACAACTTGCCGAACGTGGGGGAGATGGGTCAAACCGCTCCCCTTTTTTTATGCCCAAACGATCCCCGTAACACAACACTGGCTGTATTGAAATAGGAGCGTGGCCATCCCTGACCGCATGGTAAATAAATTCAACAAATTATTTATGAAGGCGGACAGAGCTGTCCGCGCTCCGGTTTGCAAACACACATAATTTAAACCAATCTGGTAGCACAGCACGGCAGTGCGTTCAGCATTCCCGGTATACTGTAAAAACGACGCACTGCCGTGCGCCGCTATGGGATATCCTTGATTGTTGCCATTGACGCACTGCCGTGCTGTGCTACGGGAAGGGTTAGAATAATGACGCTTGTCAATTATTATTGGTTTAAATAATAACGACGAGCTCCGATGAGCCCATTAGATAGATAAATGTTCCGTCTGTGGCGATCGCTCGACCGTCACCGGTTTGGAGAGCACTCACCCAGAACGGATTTTCAGGATCGGAGATGTCGAACACGACGAGTCCGTAGTTGTAGCAGGCGACGTAAGCGTAATCGTCAACCAGAACGAGGTCGTACGGATCGTCGCTCGGACCCACATCGGATTCACCCTCCATTATCGGGTTTGTGGGATTGTTAACGATATTGTAGACACCGATGGTCCCGATTGCCTGGTCGACCGCGAAGAGGTACGGCTCTTCGATTGTTAAACCAAGGAGTGCAGTGGACCCGAATGTGTTTACATACTCAGGTTCATTATGGTCGGTGCGGTCGAGAACGACTATTCCGGCACCGTAGAACGCGATGTAGATTTCGTTACCGCGAATGTCCATATCATATGCAAACGCGATACCAGGGATATTTAATTTCTCGTACCCGTGAATGAAATACGGATCGAGCACATCAACAGGCAATGTGTCTCCGTAGTACTCGGCACAGTAGACCCAGTTATCAACCTTGTCCACCGCGTATCCGCTGTACATTGCGATGCTTCCGGTTGCCACCGGAGTTTCCGGTGATGAAAGATCGAGTGCTGTGAAGTAATCGTAGCCACCAAGGTACGCAAAATCACCATCGGCGGTCACGCAGTAGACCGTATCACCCTCCCATGAGGTCAGGTGCGACAGGTTGATCGGATCGGACCTGTCGTAGATCTGCAGGCCGTAGCCGGCATCCGCAATAAGGAGCAGATCATCCGTGATCGCGATATCGAACGAGAAATTAGTCTCGTATGAAGTCAGTTCCTCCGGTTGCAGCGGATTCCCGGACTCACCTGGAAAACCGCTGACTATAACCAGATTTTCATCTTCGTTACCGAGCTGGTCCTCCGCACGAACTACATAATACTGCTCGACACCCAGCGGAAGGTCGGAGAACTGATATCGGAAGACGGTCGACGTACCGCTGTCCGTGTTAACATCGGCGATCTTGGTTGCAGTTCCGATGTCGAACGGTAGTGTGTCGGTGTGGTAAATGTTGTAAATGACAGGCTCACTGTACTCGTCAATCGCCTCGTTCCAGCCCAGCCAGAGCGAATGATAGGCTGGAGTTACACTGACCGCACCGATCGTGTCGACCCATTCCGGCGGGAAAGTATCGGGACCGATTGAAACAATGTCGCTGGATATCGGGAACCCGTGATAATCTGCTTCCAATCCCTCTTCAGTTTTCACGTCCTTGTAGGTTTCCAGCGACAGTCGGACATCGGCTTCGCCGGGGATTTCGCTGATGTCAGCAACTGCAAACAGCACGAGGGGATATTCCCAACCCCATTCTATTCCTAATCCGGTGAAACGTGCACGGTTTGTCAGCGGCGGGTTTTCCTGGGCGATTAATGTGTCGTTTCCATCCCAGCCGCCGGAGAAATTCGTATCCTGGTACAACCTGATCTCGGCCATATTGGCATTTGGCAGTGTACCGGACTTGTTGATGATGATTTCATCGAGTGTAGCGAGGTAACCGACCTCAAGGTTCAGCTTAAGGAACGGGACATCGTCACCACCGCCGTAGATGAAGTCAGGAGTTATGGATTCCCCGGTAACGACAAGGCTGTTTGTCGTGTTATGGACCCTCAGCCCGTAGCCTGTCGATCCGCCAACCTGTGGAGAATAGATCCAGATGTAATAGTCCTCGTTGGGTTCGACGGTCATATTGATGGACTCAAAGCTGGAGTTGTAGTGATTGGCACCAGTCGACGAATCTACCAATTCAGTCAGGTTAGGGTCTGCGTACAGAGCCATATCAAGGTCCTCACCCCACGTGAGAATCTCAAGCTCGATGATCAGGAATCCATCGTCACCCGTAGTCAGCTTGTATTTATCTTCTGTATCATAGTATGGATTACCAGGGACGTCGTGAATTGTATCGAACACCCAGTCATCGGGCATTGCGAGCGGGACAAATCCCATTACGTCCTCAAGCTCAGAGAACCTGTCTGATCCGTAGACAGCACGCAAGGCGTTCACACGACCATGCCCGGTCTGGATATCGAAACCAACCGTTTCGAGGTCGTCAGCGGTTTCCTCGAGACGCTGCCACGACCATTCAGGTGTTTCCGTTGGGAAGTAGCTTCGGATCAGGGCCATTACACCAGCTGACATCGGGCACGCGCAGGACGTACCGCCGAAGAAGCCGTTGTATCCACCGTCCCAGTAGCTGTCGTAATGACCGCCGTACGTCGTGGTGTACTGCGCACCGAATCCCATCACGGTAAGATGATCGCCGTAATTCGAACCCCAGTAATAACCGTCCTCGTACGCAACGATTCGCTTCTCGTCGCGTGGAGCCAGGCCATCCGTGTACGGACAGGTTGCACCGATCGTCATAACTACGTCGTAACCGGTCGGGTATTTCAACCCGGTGGAATCACTGTTCCCCGCCGATGCCATCAGGATTACACCGTTACCGCTGTCCCACGCGTCCTCGCAAGCGGTTTTCATGATGTCGGAGTACTCAGTGGTACCGAACGACATGCTGACAATATCTGCACGGTTAACAGCGGCATAATTCAGGCCCTCGACCACTGTAGCTGCAAGATTTCCATAGCCGGTCAGGTCGACCTTAACGCCCATGATGCGTACACCCGGAGCGACTCCGGAGACACCGCGCTCGTTGTCCTGGGTTGCTGCAACAACACCGCTGCATGCAGTACCGTGATAACTTGCGTATGCGCCGTCGTCCCAGGGATCGTTGTTATTGTCCCATGCGTTCCAGCCAACCCAGTCATCAATGTAGCCGTTCAGGTCGTCATCAACACCGTTATCCGGATCTTCATCCTCGTTGATCCAGACGTTGTCCGCGAGGTCTTCATGGTCCCTGCGGACGCCCGTGTCCATTACGCAGACCACCACATCCTCCGAACCCTTGAGTTCGTTCCAGACTGCAGGGGCGCCGATAGTGTACGGTCCCCACTGGTCGTAAGCGCTGTCGTTGGGAACCGCGGGATCCTCATACGCTGCGTACATGGGGTCATTTGGATAGTACGGTGGCTCATCATGGTAATAGATATAATTCGGTTCGGCGAAACGGACATCCGGTTCCGCTTTAAGGAGGTTGACCATCTCCTCGACAGAGGTACCGTCGGTTATTGCCAGCTGGTAGACCGTTCCCCATCGGCATTCGATTTTCTCAACGAGCTTAAGCGGGCGGTCATCGAGTGAAGCCGTCCCGGTGGAGATTCCATCATGCAGGACCACGAGAACTTCGTCGGGGTAATAAAGCATGGACTGGTCGGGAGAAACAAGCTGGCCTGAAGCAGTCCCTGTATCGAGACTTTCAGTAAGCCCGGGAGGAGCCTGGCCGTTAGCCGATGCATATGGATGATCGGAGCCCGGAACTGTTGGATCGCTCTTTCCACTGCATCCGACAACCATGAATGCAAGCACTGCAAAAGCAAGCATTGCCAGAATAATGCTGTAAAACCTTGAATATAGATTTGACATGCGATTCTCCCAACGCAAATTTTCACGCACCATGCACAGTAAACGTACCACTAATTTTACTACAAAAGTAGGTATGCTTCAATCAAGTTATGGTAATAAAATATCGAAAGTTCGGTTTCTATCAGATGACGACATGCACCTGACCAGCGTTCGTGATTACGTAGAAGAAAATTCCATCCGTGACTATGCTGGATACACCCGGTAATGCGAGGTAACCAACGTAGTCAGGATCGGATGTGTCCGATATGTCGAAGACAACAATGCCGTAATCGCTCCTTGTCACGAACGCGAAATCATCGCGTACGGCTACATCATAACTGGCCGTACCCGGTCCACCGGAAGAGCTTCCAAGTATTGGCGGGTCAGCGGGATCAGCGTCGATATCGTAGAGTGTGAGTTCACCCGTCCAGGAATTCACTGCAAGCAGGAGACCATTATGCGGTGTCATCCCCTGCATCAAGGGACTTCCGAACGCACCTTCCAGTGTCGGTGTAGAAGGCGTCGATCGATCGTACGCAACGATACCCGATTGATCGAGCAGGATATATAATCCATCGCCATATACTTCCACGTCATTACAGTATTGATCGAAAACTGTTGCAGTCAGATAATTCTGCGGTGACAGCGGATCAGTAACATCTATCGCAATAATGTCCGTATAGTAATCGATCGAGTAGATCCAGTCGCCATCCTTAACAACCGGCGTAAATACATCGAACAAGCCTGTCTGCGCGACTGTCGGGTTGGCAAGGTCCGAGATGTCTAACACGTAGAAATTGAAAAGACCCGCGATATAGGCGTATTGATTGTCACAGACGACGCCGAACGCCGGACCGTCGCTCCACGACGCTACATGATCGAGTACGGACGGGTCGGATCGGTCGTATATCTGCAGACCCTCGTAGGCATCGGTAATAAACAGGGCGTTGTCGTTGATTGCAAGGTCCATTGGATACTCTACCCCGCCGTACGTCCCTACAAGGACCGGATTTTCGGGATCGCCTCCACCCTGGGGAATCGCGCTTACAACAACGAGATTCTCCTCTTCATTCCCGGCCTGATCCTCGGCACGGACAACGAAGTAATGCTCCACACCCTCGGGTAACCCCGGTACTTTAGACTCAAAATCGGTCGTGTCACCCGGGTTGGCCGCGACATCGTAAACAGGTGTCGCTGTTCCAATATCGAAGGGAAGTGTGTCGGTGTAGTAAATATTGTATTTACACGGTGGTGTCTGGGTGTCGGTAGCCTCGTTCCAGCCTACGATTACGGACAGGTAAGACGCCTCAGCCGTCTGGGCACCCTCTGTGGTCACCCACGTTGGCGGCTCCGTGTCGGTACCGATGGTTATCCAGTCGCTGAGTATCGGGAAATCGGTGTAATGCGCCTCGATTCCCTCCTCGGTAATTACGTCCTTGTAACTTTCCAGTGACAGACGTACATTGCACTCCTCAAGCGTGTCAGATATATCAGCGACAACAAACAGCACCAGCGGAAGCTCGTACGTCCACCAGATTCCAATGTCATCAAGTCGCGCACGGTTAAGCGACGGTGGGAATTCCTCGGAAACCAGCTCGTCTCCACCATCGAATTCACCGTTATAGTTTGAATCGAGATACAGCCTTACTTTGACCCAGTTAGGATTGGCAAGAGTCCCGGATTTCGTGACTATTATTTCGTCGAGTGTTGCCTGGTTACCAACTTCGCAGGTCAGTTTCAGGATCGGCACCAGGGTACCGCCGTGATGGAGAAAATCGGGGGTTATGTCCTCACCGGTTACGAACAGCTCGTTCGTTGTGACATGCACAAATAGGCCGTATGTTGTGGAATTCCCGGCTTCGGGTGAGACCACCCTGATGAAGTATTCCTCTCCTTCAAATACATCGTGGATTATCGATTCTTCGCTCGAATCATGGTGGTTCGGACCGGTTGATGAAGCCACAAGCTGGGTCATTGCCTCATCGGAGTACAATTCAAGGTCCAGGTTTTCGCCCCATGTGAAAATATCAAGGTTTACAATAAGCCCGCCGTCCTTGGGGACAGTCATACGGTAAAGGTCCTCTGTGTCATGGTACGGATTACCCGGTACGTCATGAATCGTGTCGAAAACATGAGCTGTCGGCATGACCATCGGGACGAAACCGAGCTGGTCCTCCTCATCCTGGTACCTTTCCGAGCCGTAAATGGCTCGCAGTGCGTTAACGCGTCCGTAACCGGTTTGGATATCGAATCCCGGAACGTTAAGATCGTCAGCAGTCTGTTCAATTCGCTCCCACGACCATGTCGGTGACTCCGACGGGAAGTAGGACCTGATCAGGGCCATTACTCCGGCCGCGAACGGGGTCGCGCAGGAAGTGCCGCCGAAGAAACCGTTGTAACCGCCGTCCCAGTAACTGTCGTAGTGACCGCCATACGTGGTTGTGTACTGTGCGCCGTAACCCATAACAGTCAGATGGTCGCCGTAGTTCGATCCCCAGTAATAACCCCCCTCGTAAGAAGTGATTCTCTTCTCATCCCGGGCCTGAAGATCCTCGGTCCACGGACAGGTACCGCCGATCGCCATCACTGAGGCATATGCGTTCGGATAACAGAGATCCATTGAGTCTTCGTTCCCGATCCCACCCATCATGATTATGCCGTTTCCATCGTCCCACGCGTCCTCACACGCTGTCCTCATGATTTCGGACTCGTAATAGGTCCGGAACGACATGCTGATGATGTCAACATCGGTAGCGATTGCATAATTCAGACCCGCGACAATGCTGGAGCCGAGAGTCTGCTGATTCGTGAGGTCGACCTTGATCGCCATCACTCTAATTCCTGGCGCGACACCCGAGACACCTCGTTCGTTGTCCTGTGTCGCTGCTACGACTCCCGAGCACGCTGTTCCGTGATAGCTTGCATAGGCGCCGTCGTCCCATGGATCATTGTCGTTATCGAAAACGTCCCATCCCCACCAGTCATCTATGTAACCGTTGGCATCGTCGTCGATTCCATTGTCCGGATCCTCGTCCTCGTTGATCCAGAGAATATCGTTAAGGTCCTCGTGATCGAAGCGGATACCTGTGTCCATTACCGCGACCACAATGTCCTCGGAGCCGTTTGTCTCGTTCCAGACGATATTCGCGCCGATCATCGCGGGACCCCACTGGTCGTACGGGCTGTCCTTCGGATCGACCGGATCATCATACGCTGCCCACATCGGGTCGTTTGGGTAGTACGGCTCTTCGAGGAATCCGTAGATGTAATTCGGTTCGGCGAAACGCACGCGCGAATCGGCCTGAAGCTGCCCGACCATCGTTTCCACCGGCGTACCGTCGGTGATTTTCATCCGGTACAACGTTCCCCACCTGCATTCAATGGTCCTGATGTGCTCGAGTGGACGGCTTCCGACCATCGAGGACCCGGTCATGACAACGTTATCGTGCAGGACCACGAGGACCTCGTCATCGAGGTAGTCCCCGTATGCGGACGCAAGGTCACCGGTCTATGATGTGCCGTAGGTCAATTGACCGGCTGTATGCCCATCTGTGCCGGGATCATCCGGGACGATCGGCCCGGATTTTCCTCCACAACCTAGACTGACGAT
The DNA here is from genome assembly GCA_030614715.1 of Planctomycetota bacterium. Classification (GTDB taxonomy): domain Bacteria; phylum JAJVIF01; class JAJVIF01; order JAPKYR01; family JAPKYR01; genus JAUWTM01. Next base: position 6,325 of record JAUWTM010000017.1, on the reverse strand, counting down.
CGCCAGTACTACAATTATTATCAGTAAACGTATCGCGGAAAGTTTTGGTGTCGCAGCCATCTGTATCTCCAGAACAAGAAAATCTAATTTCCCGTTTATTTCGTTTAATCTAAAGCAGGACCCAGAGTTTGTAGTCTGGTCCCCCTCCCAATGCTCCGACCGCATAAATGAAAGTGCCGTCGGTGGCAAATTGCACTATATGACTCAGCTCAAAGCTCGTTAAGAGTTCCATATTATACGGATCGGACACGTCAAATGTAACAAATCCGTATAGACCTACGGCAACATACGCGGTATTCCCCATCATCAGGACATCGTCACACCCCGAAGGGGCTTCACCAACGCTGATACTGTCGATCAATGGAGGATTCACGGGATCGATGCCGATATTGTAGCAATTGAATTCATCCGTGTAATGATTAGTGGAGAACATGTAATCGCCAACGATCTCCAAGTCGAGTAAATCCTCACTGCTGAAGTTACCCAGCACAAAGGGCATTGAGGGATCAGACCGGTCCAGTACTATCCCGAAAACGAACTGACCTGTAATATACATGTAGTCTGGAGTGCATTCGAAGTCATAGAAAGGATCACCCCCGACCGGTCCTGGATCATAGGGAACCGGGTCTGATGGATCTGTGACATCGAAACTGAAAAAGGTTGTGCCGTCATAATAACCTTCAACGTAAATCCAATTATCGTACAGTATCATTTGGCTGACACCACTCATAGGATATGTATAAAGCTGATTAATTTCAGTGGGGATCGTGATATCCCATATCTTGAAACCGTGACCACCAAGATAAAGATAAGGATAGTCCAGCTTCGCCTGGGAGAAGGGACCAGTAGACCAGGGAGTTGTGTATATCAGCTCCAGGCTGAATGGATCCGAACAGTCGAAAATCTGGTACCCTTCCGGTGTTCCGCTGGGCACGACTATCAAACCCTCATCAATGGTGATATCGTGAGCTCCGTTAATATCGTATTCCCCGATTAATAAGGGGTGCTCAGGATTCGAAATAATCTGGGGCATACAACTGAAAACTTCGAGGTTCTCATCCTCATTCCCGACCTGGTCTTCTGCACGCACAACGAAGAACAAATCGACCATCAGTGGGAGGTCTGTCACAACCGCCCTGAAGTCGGTAGACGGGCCGGTTTCGACCGCAATGTCCGGGATTTTTTCTGCCGTCTCGATGTTAAAAGGAATCGTGTCGGTGTAATAGACATTATATTTTACCGGTGGCGTGCAGTCGTCGACAGCTTCATTGAATCCGAGCACAACAATTTCGTATCCAGGTGTGGCGTACTGAATTCCCACCGACACAGGCCAGTATGGAGCTTCGTTATCATCATCGAGTTCGACGAGGTCGCTGATGATCGGGAAGTCAGTGTAATGAGCCTCCAGACCGTCAAGTGTGATGACATCCTTATAACTCTCAAGTGAGAAACGTATGTTAGACCCAACCGGTGCGCCATTTATCACAGCCCCGATAAACAACACGAGGTTCTCTTCATACGTCCAGTACGTGTCAATGTCCTGAAACTTGAACCTGTTAGTGCCGTCCGAGTATCCGACTGATAAAATTTCATCATCGTTGTCGTACTCGCCATTGCCATTTGAATCAATGAAAAGGCGTGTTTGTATAACTGCGCCGGATGGTGCTGTGCCGGACTTCGAAATTATCACTTCGTCAAGGGTCGCCGCATGCCCGACCTCGAGTTCCAGCTTGAGGAACGGGGTCGTATGCTCGCCCATGCAGCCGATCTCAGGAGCGATGCTTTCCCCGGTGATGAAAAGGCCGTCGAGGAAGGTTTCAAGCGACAGGCCGTACGTGGTCGAACTGCCCACGGCTGGTGAGTAGACCTTCAGAAAATATTCACCGGGACCGAGCGACATCCCAATCGACTCGATCGAGGAATCGTGGTGATTGGGACCCGTTGCGTCCCCGATCTGATCCGACATCTCCTCGTTTGTATAGAGACCCATATCGAGGTCTTCACCCCAGGTGTAGATGTCGAGATCGATTGCAGCGTACCTTTGTGAATAGACAGTGAATCTGTACAGATCCTGTACGTCATAAAATTGGTTGCCCGGAAGGTCGTGAATAGTGTCAAAGACCTGGTCAGGGTCAGTTAATGTTACAAATCCAAGGGGATCTTCGTATTCGGCGTACCTGTCGGAACCATAAACGGCGCGGACGGCGTTGCATCGGCCGTAGCCCGTGTAGATATCAAATCCCACGGCTCCGAGGTCGTCGGCGGAGTCCTGGAGTCGATCCCAGTACCAGGAAGCTCCCTTGTTCGGATGAAAGCTTCGGATTAGCGCCATGACACCGGCAGACATCGGGGTCGCGCACGAAGTGCCTCCGAAAAAGCCTTCACTGATTCCATCATAGTACCCGTAGCTGGATGAACCGCTGGTCGTGATGTACTTGTCACCGAACCCCATAACGGTAAGCCAGTCACCGTAATTTGAACCCCAGTAGTAACCATCCTCATAAGAGGTAATTTTCTTCTCATCGATTGGCACGCCACTGTCGGAAAATGGAATGGTCGCACCGATGCTCATGACAGAATCGTAAGCCGCCGGGTAATGTGGTACGGTCGAATCGTAGTTCTGCGCGCAGGCGAGAAGATTGGCTCCGTGACCGTTGTCCCAGGCATGATCGAGAGCCGTGTGGAAGATCTCGCTGTCCTCGGTGCCTCCAAACGACATGCTGAGAATGTCCGCGCGGTTGCTCGCCGCGTAATCGACCGCTTCTACAGCTTTCGACTCCCACGTGGTATCGAAGGCGATTCTCAATGCCATGATTCTTACACCGGGAGCGACGCCCGACAATCCGACACCGTTGTCACAGATCGCTGCCGCTACACCCGCACACGCGGTCCCGTGGTAAGTACCCGAATAACCCTCATCCCACGGGTTGTTGTCACCATCGGCCATGTCCCATCCCCACACGTCGTCGATATAGCTGTTTGCGTCGTCATCGATACCGTTGTCGGGGATCTCATCCTCGTTGATCCAGAGGTTATCTGCGAGGTCCTCATGGTCCAGACGTATACCGGTGTCGAGTACCGCAATGACAACGTCTTCCGAACCAAAACCATCGTTCCAGACGATATCTGCACCGATTTTTGCGGGTCCCCACTGGTCGTAAATATTGTCACGCGGGTCCTCGCCGGCGTCGCCGCTTTCCCACTTGGGATCATTCGGAAAATACGGCGTTTCGGCAAGATAATAGATATGGTTCGGCTCGACAAACCTGATTTCCGGTATGCTCCTGAGTGATTCGACCATTTCCTCCACCGGCGTGCCGTCTGTGATTGTCATTTCAAAGAGAGTGCACCAGCTGAGGGGTATTTCCTTCTTTATTTCAAGACCATGGGTGTCGAGGCTTATCACACTTGGGACGATTTCCGGGTCGTGAAATACGACAAGGACCTCATCGGGAAGATATTTCGGTCGATCTTCAGGAGTTGTGATTTCATGGGTTTCGGTACCGGATGTGAGAGGGTAATCCGCGTTAACTGATATCTCACCAGTGGAAAGTGAGTCCTGACGGTCAGTATCAACAAGGACAGGATCATCAGAGGTGTTACATCCCACTAATAATGAAAGGAGAAAGAAGGTAAAACCTACCCATAACAACAATCTGGACCAAGCCTGGCTTTTTCCCATGGGTTACTCCCTGTATTTCCTACCGAACCCTGTCAGCAACGATCGCAGAAAATAATACCGTATATGGGCAGATATAACAAACGACCTTGTCACCTGCTGGAATCGGGGGGTCAGCATGTTATATCAGACCCAATCAACGCTTCCAGAGTTGCATTCGAGGAGTTGAATCCTGATTCAGGAAGGTCCTTTTTAAAGCCCAGCCTTGACGAGATCAAGCAACCTCAGCATTCCGACTACCTTTCCTTCGCTGTCCACTACAGGTATCTGGCTTATCTGGTGCGACTCCATGAACCTGAGGGCGTCGATGGCGCGAGTGGATTCCGTTATCCGCCTCGGGTCAACAATCATTATGTCCCCTACACCGGTCTCCATTAACTGATCGATCGAACGCTTTTCCACCTCGGCTTTTTCAAGCAGACGCTTGATATCGCCGTCGGTGATGATCCCCTTGAGAGTATCATCCTGGTCAATTACACTCACCGCTCCAAGATGCTTCGCAGTCAGCTCAAAAAGCGCTTCGCGGAAGGTATCACCCTGGCGGACGCGTGGATCATCGGGTGACGGGGTCATCAGGTCCGATACCTTCAGGGTCAGCCTGCGACCGATCGAGCCTGCCGGGTGACGCATCGCGAGGTCGTCCCTACCAAGCCCACGTTGTTCGAGGATCACCAGTGCAAGCGCGTCGCCCAGTGCAAGCTGGGCGGCTGTCGATGCGGTCGGGATCAGGTTGTACGGGTCGGCTTCCTTCTCGATTTTGCAGAGAAGTACCAGATCGGCACTTGTCGCGAGAGAGCTCCCGGATTTCCCGGTGATCGCGATTACTTTAGTGCCTATGGTCCTGATAGCGGGAAGGAGCCCGGTAATTTCGTTCGATTCACCCGAATTAGAGATCAGGATGACGATGTCATCGGGAAGGATCGCGCCGAGGTCACCGTGGACGCCCTCGGTCGGATGGATGAAGAGCGCGGGAGTGCCAGTGGAGATGAGTGTCGCTGCGATTTTCCGTCCGATGATACCCGATTTGCCCACACCGCAGACGATTACCCGTCCGCGACAGTTCAGGATCAGCTCTACTGCCTTGTCGAATGTCGCGTCGAGGGATTCAGCGAGAGCTCGAAGGGTATCAGCTTCGTGCCGGATGATGTTTTTAGCACGCTGGTTGGTGGAGATGTCGGTATCGGGCATTGGTTTCACCGGATGATCGCTTTGTATCGGTAATAGTGTACATAAGAGGGACGGATTTTAATAGTGCGCGTTCGGGACGAACCCGCTCCCGCGGACCAGAGGTCCCCGCTCCAATTAAACTTGTGTGTGGTTTTCGTCTTGATGGGAGGGGCGACATCCTGTCGGCCGGAACGAAATCATCCTGATTTCGATTACTAGTGCACATAAGAGGGACGGATTTTAACAGTGCGCGTTCGGGACGAACCCGCTCCCGCGGACCAGAGGTCCCCGCCCCCAACATAAGAGGTCCCCGCTCCCAGAAATAATATAAATATAATCCATTCAAAACACATTAATCTCTCATGACACACAATCCCTCATGGCACACAATCCCTCATGGCACACACAAACTTGTTTGTGTGTGGTAAAAAAAATCCCGGCCAATGACCGACCGGGATTGAGTTCGTTAGATTGATAAGACTGAGATAATTTACATAGCGAACCTGGTAAGGCCGCCTTCGTGAAGCACATGGACCTCATCAGGTGACTTGAAGAGCTGGCAATCCATTCTCAGTGGATCGCCGGACATATCTGTCGAACTTATCGGGCCCGTTGTACCGATCAGATCACCTAACTCGTCATAAGCCCAGATGACCGGATCACCATCGGAATTTACCTCAAGAACATAGACGTTGTAATCCGAGTCGACCGTTATATCGAGCGGGTCATAGAAGAAATCTTCGCCGAATGAGAGGGCCTGGTATACCGGAGCCGAAGATCCAACCTTCCAGAGCTCGACAACTCCTGTATTGCTGCTCGGCAGGGCCTCCAGGATGTACATGTCAACCACCGATATGCCCACCGGATTCTCGGCCAGATCGATTCCCATCACGTTAGCCAGGACTACGCCGTTAGTGCCTGTACCGTTGTAGAAGGGGGCATATGCGTAATATGTACTCCAACTCTGGGTAGTGTATGACCTTTTGAACACAGCCGCATTTGACAGATTGATGTCACTGATGTCCCAGATCTCATTTGAGTTCTGCATCTGTGCCGTGTCCTTCTGACCGTTATTGTTGGGTGCCCAGTAGGAGCCATAGATATCGCCATTCCAGTTAGTCCAGGTAAAGCAGATATAGTTGGAATACCCTATATACTCATGACCGTAGAACAGGTACGAACCATTGGCATCGATGCGGCCCATCAGCTGGTTGTACCAGGAGCTGTTTTGTATGCTGTTTGTATAGTTACTATCCCACTTACGCCAGTTGTTACCGTATGGGATTGCGGTCTGATCCGATGTCGGATCGCATGCAATATCAAATGGCGTTCCACTGCCTGAGATATCAAGGTTGGGCGTACCGACAACGTCGATTTTGTTCAATACTCTCAGCATGCTGTCACCGATCGCCTGCTCCTGTGCACCGCAACCATTGGTAAAGATGATGTCTTTCTCACCGGGATCCACACCCGTCAGGT
>JAUWTM010000031.1 GCA_030614715.1 Planctomycetota bacterium | reverse complement strand
TCCGGAAGTCCGCGAACTTGACACAGACCGTGTATGTGTCCGGTCCGGTCGGGACTGTCGCGGTTGTGAATGACGTCTCAACACCATAGTCGGCCTTTGGAACTGTCAGACTGAGTTTGCCGTCAACCGCGTGAAGCCGGACGCATCCCATAATTGGCAGATACGGTCGGGATTCCGCGAACGGCTTTAAGCGTTTGATAGCAGTCCTGATTGTCTTTATGTCTGTATTCATGGTGATTATCTCCAGTGGTTTATTTGGCCTTTCCCTGCAGCTACTTCCCTGTCACATCAAATCGGCAAGTGGGACAGGCTGCCAGTACAAATCACGTTCCACCGGCAGACCCAGCGGACCGCGTACGCTTTCCAGTTCAGACAGCCAGAAATAGCCAAGTTCCCTTTCAAGGCCATGTACAAGCCCGAAAAATTGGACGTCACCGGTGTCCGGATCCTGTGACGCGGAAATCGCGAACCATGTCCATTGCGCATCCGATGTGAAGTACTTGACCAGTGCAAGGGCTTTGTCTGCCGGTAGTTCGCGTCCCGGACCGGTTTCGTGATATGGGTCCTGTCGCTGCAGTTTGGTTAAGTCGGCCTTTGTGAGTAGTTTCATCCGACATCACCACGCTTGCAGAATATGCGGTTGCTGCCGTTGACAGTGGACACTTGATCAAACATGGTTTCCAGTGTCCGGACTGCCCGACTTCTACTCATGCCGTCGATTTCATCGGCAAGGGTCCGGCTTGATTGGGGAAGCGGGACATAGTCGACTTGCTCATAAATCACCGTGTCCCGGTGCTGGCTTACAATCCAGTGATTTTTCATCGGACAGCCCCTTCCCGCTTTGATACAAGCGCGTAGTAGATTGCCTGCCCGTTCTCAGTTAACGCGGTTTCCGGTTCGTCCGATGTCCTGAGTGACAAGCCCGGTGTGAACTGCATGTTATGCAGCCGTCCGGTGGTTTCGTATTCACCGTAAACACGTGCATAAAGGTAGTAAGCTTCACAGATGTCAAAGCGGTCAAAGTACGGATCCGGTGGCAGGACATCAGCCCAGACTGCAGGCCAAAGTTCCCGGCAGCATCCGGCACGTTCCGCGATTGCTTCCCGGACGTACCGGACACCGTCGGATGTCAGACTGTGAATTAAGGGGATGCCGCAAACTGAGCAATGGCAGGGACTGTCGGTTTCTTCCCAGTCAAGCGGGGATGTGGTTTCGTCCGGGCAGTCATTCGGCAGGCAGTCGGCACAGAAATAGTCAACATACCTTTCGGTTTCGACAAAGCCCGGTACCGGTTCCGTGTGACTGTGCATATGCTGTGCCTGATTGCACGTCGGCATGGTGTGACAGTCGTGACAGTGTGCCGGTGTGTTATCGACAGTGTTAACGGGATGCGTGATTGTGTGAGTCATCCTGCAGCCCCTTTCAGGGACTTGATTTCATCCCGCGTTATTGCCGATACCGGTACGCTGCCGTACTTCCATCGGGGATTGCCTTTACCTTTGCGGCTGTGGTATCCGCAATTGTGTGCCCACTGCATACGGGCTTTCACCCACCGAAAACCGGCAGCCTTTAACAGCGTGCGAGTGTCCGCGTCCGGCTTGCTGTCAAACTGGATCCAGACCCAGCGTCCGACAACATCTGCAGGGAAGCCGTGCACTTTACAGAATTCGATTACGTCCGGCAGTTCCTGCAGACGGTCCTGTGTCGGATCCGGGACAGTGTCCGGACCGGTACTATTAATTGATTGTGTGGTAGTTGGGGATGCCGGAATACCGGCAAGTGTGGTATTATTCTCCACGGTTTAACAACCTTTGCCTGTCCGGGGAAGTTTAGCGACAATACCGGGCAGGCATTTTTTATTTGTCGATACTAGTATGTACCAAACTAAACACCAATAGTCAATAGCTTAACCCCAATTTCTTACGTTAAACTGCATTTTTCCTGCATTGAATTAGCGATTGCCTGCCGGTTCCATTCTATTAATCTAAGTAGTACCTGCCAAATTGGACACACTGTCCGGACTGGCTGTTTTTAAGGGGCTTTCCGGGGTTACATGCTACCTAATACGCAATAGGGGACATTTAAATAGTTGCCAACTCGCTACGTAATAACTGCAGGCTGGATTAATTAAATGCAGTCCTGTCGTGTTAATTCAACGGATATCCTGTAGTGGCAGCTGTCCGGTTAATTCATAATAAGGAATGGGGACCGGGGGGGGATGTGGTTCCGAAAAATTAAACCTCAATGGGACTCCTGATGCCCTCACGAACCAGCGTAAATTTCACAAGTTATGCCACCCCAACACAAGCCAGCGACCATAACAGTGCCTGGGTTCAGCGCGCATGAAGTAACTGCCTACACCACGCCTGATCCGGCGATGGGAGCTGTACGATGGGACGAGTCATTGCAGGCCGGGGTCGGAAACTTAAGGGCACATCAGGCGGATCACTACACGCCCGGTTGTGCCTGAGACTGTGGACCATGCGATACATCATGAATCCCACAACCTCAACATTTGGCACATGACTAACCATTTGCTATACTTCATATAATCCATAATCGTTTATATAATGATGGAATGCTTTCTCTGAGGTTAATAGGTTTGTAAGGCTTGGCATACCAGTGGGGTAGGAGGTATACAGATATGAAATCAATGTGGCATTCTATGTCAACTGTGGGATTGGTGATCCTTTTCCTTGCAGGATGTGCAGGAGGAGGTTCGCCAATCGAACCTTCTGCAGGAGAAATCCCGGGTCTGACTGAACTCCGAGAAGCATCGTACATCGGTCATGAACGCCAGCTTCTGGGATTCTGGAATGTCGAGTTCAAAGCAGAGTCCGGTGAATTCGAAGCGATTCCCCTTCGGCAGGCTGAATTTCATCTGAATGTCGTCAAGTGGTTCAACAACCCCGACAGTATGGGTATCGCCATCGTTGACGCGAACATCGATGCCGGGGAATTCACTCTCGATATCACACTCAACCACCCGTTCCCGGATTCGATATACAGAGGTTTCGACGTCAAAGGTATAGTATTTGGTAACGGACCGGAAACCTACGGTTCGAAAGATGATCCTGACATCATGTGGTTCAAGCCTGATGGATTCCGTTTGACTAACGCTGACGGATGGACTCGCTGGTGGAATCCGATTGAATTCACAACCCCCGGTCTGTTCGGCTACAGCCCGGGCTTGTTCGGAACCGGTTTTGAAGGCCAGACTACACTAAATCCTTACAAGTACTTTGCTACAGCTCTATCAGCAACCGATCCTGTTGTTCCATCGGTTAGCTCCGAGAATCGCGGAACATTTGCGACCGATGGTGGTCCGGTTACGCGCAGGTACGAGTTGCAATTCCCGTTGGTCGGAGGAAATCCATCGGTGAAATTCCAGTACGCCATTGACGCAAACTGGGCACCACCAATTGGTGGCGGGAGCATTCCCTCGATAGATTATTTCCCGCCAGGTGCAAACAGCCCGGAAGCTTTTCATATTGAGATTGATGCGAGCGAGAGCACGGTTTTTTACTACGGTGAAGACAGCAAGGGTGGTGATGTGGTACTTGATATCCAGATTTTTGACTGGGGTGCTCCCAACGATCCCGCTGGAATTGACGGAGAGATCGAAGTGATCAGATTAGAGTCACCCACCCTTTTCGACCAAGTTGTGGAAATCCCGCTCGATTCAGAACCCGGATTCAGCGCACTGAGTGGAATCTATCACGTCACGGTCCCCGACGTTCACCCAAGCGGGTATGCAGACCAGGAAGTATTACTGACTGTCCTGTCAAAGTACCCTGATTCATATGAACCACCCGCTCCGGGAATTGATTATCCGGATGAGGCGGAACTAGCCGCGTATGCAATGGCTACCATCCCTGTGAGGACAATCGATCTGGGGCAAAAAGGGACGATTGAGACGAACGGGATAGCAGTCGATGTTGAGACCCGGGAGTATTTCAGCTATATCCTGGATACATCCGGACTAGAAATCGTTCTGGTTATCGACCCTTTGACTACAATTCCACTCAAAACTGTGACCTTAGGGATTTCGCCGGTCGCACTTGATGTAGAGAACGACTTTGCATACGTTATAGATACATCCGGAAATTTCCTGGTGATTGATGTCAATCCGATCGGTGATGCGAGTATCGTTCACTCATTCACGATGTCTGAGACGTTGACCTCGATTGATGTTGACGGACCATACGCATACATTGGAGGATCATCCGGGAACCTGAGCATAATCGACATCAGCCCTCCACAATCAGCATCGGTCATTAATTCGGTTCCCATGTCCGGGACTGGGCAGATCAATGACATCAAGGCCGATAATGGTTACGCGTATGTGGCAACGGATGGCCTGGAAATTTTCGATGTGATACCACCTCTGTCTGCAGCCTCAGTTAAAGTTGTGTCAACTTCAACCAGTTCCGGGGCGGTGGATGTTTCTGGAAACGGCTATGCATTCGTCGGAAATTCATCCGATGAACTCCTGACTATAGATATCTCACCTCCCGATTCAGCGATGATAGTCGATACACTCAGCCTGACGAGTACGATCAACGACATAGATTTCCAGAACGGTCTGATAAATGTGACAGTTTCGGAAGGAAGTCTTCAGGTGGCTTATTTCGATCCATATTCCGAAGAAGCACATTTGATAGGTGAAGAGGGGAGTCTCACGAATCCCGGCGAGTTGAGCGTAGAGCACAACCTGGCTTATGTAGTCGATGAAGGGTTGATCTCGATTATAGGACTCTGGGCGGATCCGAATGGAGAGATGCCACTGGAACTTTTAGATCCCAACGGCGGTGAGGCCTGGGCGGTCGGAAGCGACCACGAAATTATCTGGGTACCCATGGACCTCCCCGGAACGTTGGACATCGAATATTCGAAAGACTACTTTGTTTCCGACATCAACGTCATCGCAACCGACGTTGAGAACAACGGTATTTACACCTGGTTCGATATTCCGGATGATCCCTCCGATACAGTACGGATCAGAATCAGCTCAACCGATCTGCAGGATCTATACGATGAATCTGACGCGGATTTTTCAATCGTCAAACCATGGCTTGAAGTCGGAGTTCCAGATGGCGGTGAAATCTGGACTGTCGGAACCGATGAGGAAATACTCTGGAGTTATGAAGACATTCCCGGTCCGGTGTTTATCGAGTACTCGAAGGACAATTTCGGATCCGACATAAACATCATTACATCCGATGAAAACAATGACGGCAGTTTCATTTGGACCGACATACCGGATGATCCATCCGACACTGTTCTTGTCAGGATCAGCTCGACTGAAGATCCTGGCATCTTTGATCTATCCGATGATTATTTCAGCATAGTTGCACCTCCCGAATGGATCAAGGTTGAAACACCCGACGGTGGTGAAATATGGACGTCTGGCACCGATGAGGAAATACTCTGGAGTTATGAAAACGTTCCCGGTCCGGTTTTTATCGAGTACTCGAAGGACAATTTCGGATCCGACTTAAACACTATTGCATCCGATGAAATCAATGACGGCAGCTACACATGGTCGCCCATTCCTTTCGATCCATCCGACACCGTGCGCGTCAGGGTCAGCTCGACAAATATTCCAAGTGTCTACGACGAATCGGACGAGGATTTCAGCATTGTCCCACCGTCCGAGTGGATCCACGTTAATTCACCGAACGGTGGAGAAATATGGTCCGCCGAAACGGACGAGGAAATTACCTGGACATCACAGGATGTAACCGGAACAGTGTACATCCAGTACTCTAAGGACGGTTTCGCTGCTGACTTCCACACGATCGCGGTGAATGAGCCCAACGACGGTAGTTTCATGTGGATGGGTATTCCGAATGACCCGTCGGTAACAGTTCGTGTCAGAGTGACATCGACCGACGATCCGGGAATTTTCGACACTTCAGATGACGATTTCAGCATTCTATCAGCACCGGCATGGATCAAGGTAACCCAGCCAAACGGTGGTGAAGAATGGACAGTCGGCAACGATTGGGAGATCATCTGGAACTCGGATCACGTCACGGGCACGATATTCATCCAGTATTCAAAGGACAACTTCATCGCCGATGTAAACACGATCACACTGGACGAAACCAACGACGGTTCCTACTTATGGACAGACATACCCGACGATCAGTCTGAGACGGTGCGGGTCAGGATCAGCTCGACAGATGACCCGGGAGTGTCTGATATTTCAGATGCATATTTCTCAATAGTTCAGCCATGGTTCAGTGTTCTGATACCCAACGGAAGCGAGGATTGGACTGCCAACACAAATGAGGAGATAGCATGGGTCTCGGACTACGTGACAGGCACTGTGTTTATTGAGTATTCAAAGGACAATTTTGTGTCGGACATTCACGAAATCGCGACTGATGAGACGAACGACGGTTCCTGCACCTGGTACAACATTCCCGATGACCCATCTGAAACCGTGCGGGTCAGGATCAGCTCTACAGATGATCCCAGTGTAAATGATATTTCGAATCAGGACTTCACTATTCTTCCACCTACGGACAGCGGCTGGGGATTGACCTTGGGAGGGATAGGAGAAGATACAGGTTATAGTATTGCAGTTGACGATGATGGGAGTCTTTATATGTCAGGCGCATTGCATTATGATGCTCTCCTTCGGAAGTATGATTCGACCGGTTCGCTTGAGTGGTCGCATCTTTGGGGAGGTGGAGGTAATCTGTATATTGATAGAGGCGAATGCGTTGATATTGACAACTCGGGTAACGTTTGGGTGGCAGGTGCATTCATCGGTACCGATGTTGATTTCGATCCTGGATCAGGAACCGCCTCGCATAGCGCTTATGGGGATTTCGATTGTTTTCTGAGCAAGTTTGACACTGATGGCAATTTCCTGTGGGCGGGCACCTGGGGCCATTCCAATGATGATTTTGCAACCGGTGTCGCGGTAGCAGAATCAGGGAATGTCTATGTCACTGGTTACTTCACTGGTGATGTAGACTTCGATCCCGATGATATTGGAGAAACCTGGGGTTCAGCAAGTAGTGGACACAGTGTCTATCTGAGCAAGTTCAATTCATCCTGCGAATTTCAATGGGTGAGGATTTTTTGTGATGGTGAAGGTTTCTATCAGAACGTCAGTGAGGATATAGCTGTAGATTTTAATGAGAATGTGTATGTTGTGGGCGGGTTCATCGGTTCTGGTATTGATTTCGATCCCGGAACCGGAACCGATAACCACGACTCGTTCCACAGCATGGATTCTTTCCTCACCAAGTTTGATTCCTCTGGCAATCACCAGTGGGCACTCACCTGGGGTGGTATGGATGGCTCAGGATATCAGAGGGAAGACGTTGCATATGGGGTAGTTACCGATAGTGTTGGGCAACTTTATGTTACCGGCACATTCGTTGGGTTAAATGTGGATTTAAATCCCGATCCCGGACTCCTTGAAACAGATTTCCATGATACGGTTGGTGAGGGCGATTCTTTCCTGAGCATGTTTGATTCATCCGGAAATTTCCTGTGGGCCGGGACCTGGGGTGGTGCAGATAACGATGTGGGTAACGGAATTGCCGTCGATAGCTCGCAGTTTGTGTATGTCACCGGCAATTGCTCTGGTACTACAGACTTTGATCCCGATCCTGTTGACGAAGAAATACGCGGGGTTGGGAGTCAACATGACATTTTCCTGAGTACATTCGATTCATCCGGCGATTTCCAATGGGTACGCGTCTTTGGTACTACCTCATCACCAGAGTCTGGTTACGGTGTTGCTACATATGGTTCGGGGTGTATCTACACCACAGGCTGCTTCATTGATGGCACAGTCGACCTGGCCCCACACGAATGGCCCTGCGATGAAGATCCAAGCAATCACCCGTCGAGTGGTCAGGAAGATATTTTCCTCACAAAGCACCTTGCCAACGGTTGCTGGTGAGAGTGAATTTGCCGAATTGGCTTGAATGAACCAGAAATATAATACAGTTGCGAGCAAAAGGCCTTTGTTTATGGCCGTGCAGAAAAAAAAGGTGAGGCAATACCTGATGCTTACACGATATACGTCTGTTACGATATTGATCTTAACAGTCCTTTTCCTTGCAGGATGTGCCGGAGGAGGTTCGCCTGTCGAGCCGCCAGCAGGTGAGATACCGGGTCTGACTGAATACCGAGAAGTGTCATACATCGGTCATGAACGTCCGCTTCTCGGTTTTTGGGCCTGTGAGTACGATACCGAGACGGGGGATTTCAATATAATCCCGATGCGACAGACTGACTTCCATCTGAACACGGTCAAATGGTTCAACAGTCCCGGCAGCATAGAGATTTCCATTGTCGATGCGAATCTGAGTGTTGGTGAAATCACCATCGATGTCACGTTTAATCACCCATTCCCTGATTCCATATTCAGAGGATTCGATGTTCGGGGAATTGTTTTCGGTGACGGCGTGGAAACATTAGGATCAAAAGATGATCCGGACATCATGTGGCTCGGACCCGGCGGATTCCGTCTGAGGAACGCCGACGGCTGGACTCGCTGGTGGAATCCGACCGAGTTCACCACTCCCAGTCTGTTCGGCTACAGTCCCGGAGCACTGGGTGGAGACTTTACATGTTCGGCCACATTGAATCCATACAAATATTTTGCAAATTCACTTACCGCAAACGAGCCTGTGGTCCCGTCTGTGAATTCGAGCAATCGCGGAACATTCGCGACCGACGGTGGTCCGGTAACCCGCAGGTACGAGTTGAAATTCCCGTTGGTCGGGGGATTTCCATCGGTGAAATTCCAGTACGCCATTGACGCAAACTGGGCTCCACCAACAGGGGGCGGGAGCATTCCCTCGATAGACTACTTCCCTCCCGGTGCAAACAGCCCGGAAGCTTTTCATATCGAGGTAGACGCAAGCAAGAGCACGGCCTACTATTTCAGCGAGACAAATTTCGGTGGCGACCTGATTCTTGATATCGAGGTTTACGACTGGGGTGCTCCGGGTAATCCCGCTGGAGTCGATGGTGAGATCTCAGCGATTAAAGTGGAATCAGATACGCTGTTCGATCAGGTCGTGAATGTGCCCATCGACTCGGATCCCGGAACGTCAAGTCTCAGCGGAGTCTTCCACATCACCATACCCGACGTTCACCCGTCCGGGAATTCAGAACAGGAAATTCTCGTCACTGTGGTGTCGAGCTTCCCGGATTCATACCAGCCGCCAGCTCCGGGTTTTGTATATCCGGAAGACGCGTACCTGTCAGCATATTCTCTGGTAAATGTACCGATTAAGGAAATTGATCCGGGCAAGGAAGGCGAGATCAACACTAACGGTCAGGCCATCGATGTGGAAACCCAGGAGTACTTCAGCTATATACTGGATACAACCGACGGTCTGGTGATAATGCTTGTTATCGAGCCCAACCAGACAATTCTGCTTAAGACTGTCACACTACCTGTGGACGCAACTGCTCTTGATGTTGAAGACGGTTACGCTTATGTAATCGATACTTCCGGTAATTTCCTGGTGATCGATGTTGATCCAGTTGGAGAAGCCGGGATCGTGCACACACTCCCAATGGCGGAAACCCTGACCTCGGTTGACGTTGATGGACCCTACGCGTACGTTGGCGGTTCATCGGGAAATCTGACTATTCTCAACATTACTACACCCGAGTTTCCATCCGTCATCAACTCCGTTCCTGTATCCGGGTCCGGAGGGATCAATGACATCACTGCTGATGACGGCTACGCATATGTTGCAGCCGATAACCTGGACATTTTCGATGTGGTCCCCCCTGCAATGGCATCGATTATCAAAACCGTATCAACTACAACAACTGCCAGGGCAGTCGATGTTTCAGGCTCGGGTTACGCGTTCGTCGGGAACTCATCCGACGAGTTTCTCGCGATCGATGTATACCCGCCCGTATCAGCATCGGTTGTCGACACTCTCAGCCTGACCAGCACAGTCAACGATATAGATTACAGTGATGACCTGATCAGCCTCACGGTAACAGGCGGGAGTCTGCAGGTCGTTTTCTTCAATTCCAATTCAGGCAACTCACACATGATCGGCGAAGAGGACGAACTCACCGATCCAAATGAACTGAGTGTCGATCACAACCTGGCATACGTAGTCGATGAGGGGCAGGTGTTAATTATCGAATTGTGGGGGGAGCCGTTCATCGGACCGAGTATGGAAGTCATTGATCCAAACGGTGGAGAGCAATGGGCAGTTGGTAGCGACCATGAAATTTTCTGGATCGCAGAAGACCTTCCCGGTACCATTTTCATAGAATATTCAAAGGACAATTTTGTCTCGGACTTCCACCTGATCGCCGCAGAGGAGGAAAACGACGGTTTCTATATCTGGACAGACATCCCAGACGATCCGTCCGATTCCGTACGTGTCCGGGTTACCTATACAGACGATCCCGGCATTTATGATGTATCTGACGCTGATTTTACTATCGTTGAACCATGGTTTGAGTTGACAGTGCCCAATGGCGGAGAAGAGTGGCTTGTCGGCGGGGACTACGGGATTACCTGGAATTCGGGTAACGTCAGCGGGTCTGTGGTGCTTGAGTACTCGAAGGACAATTTCGTGTCTGACATCAACATTATCGATTCAGGTGAAGCCAACGATGGCAGTTACACGTGGACGGACATACCGGATGATCCATCCGACACCGTTCGCGTAAGATTGAGTTCGACAAGCGATCCGGGAATCTATAATATTTCAGACGAGGATTTCAGCATTGTAGCCCCGGAGGACACCGGCTGGGCAGTGACGTGGGGCGAATACGACGAGAATGATGAAGGCCGGGGTGTAACGACTGATGAATCGGGGAATATATATGTCACCGGTTCGTTGAATGAACAGGCGTTCCTTATGAAATACAGTGCGAGTGGAGTGGTGGCTTGGGGAGTTTCCTGGGGTGGGGATGTTGTCGGCAAGCATGATGTCGGGAATGCCGTAGAGGTGGATGGGTCAGGGAATGTATGGGTGGTTGGTGAATTCTGGGGATTCAATGTTGATTTCGATCCGGGACCAGGAACCGACGAACATGACTCCAACGGTTCCTGGGATTGCTTCTTGACAAAGTTCGATGCCGATGGGAATTTCCTGTGGGCTGGGACGTGGGGGGACTGGGACGGTGATTATGCAAGTGGAATAGGCATTGCCGATTCAGGCGATGTTTATGTGACAGGATCATTTCGGGGCGCTGTTGACTTCGATCCTAGCGGTCCCGGCAGTGCCTGGGGTACATCAGTAAGTACCAACATAGTGTATCTCAGCAAGTTTGATACAGACTGCAGTCATCAGTGGGTGGACGTGTTTTGCGAGGATGTGAACTCACAGGGCTATGACGTTGCATTGGGTTCTTTGGAGTACGTTTACGTTACTGGTAAATTCATGGGGAATGCTGATTTTGATCCCGGACTGGGGGAGGAATTTCTCGATTCCGGGGACGGGCAGAACGCTTTCTTATGCAAGTTCAATTCTTCAGGAATCTACCAATGGGCGAGAAATTGGGGTTCTCAGAATCCCGGTCATTACACTGCTGGTTATGGAATTACAATCGATGGACTAAGCAAGATCTACGTGTGTGGTTATTTTACGGGCACAAATGTCGACTTCGATCCAGATGATTTCCAGACGGATTATCATGATTCAATCGGTGGATACGATGCTTTCCTCAGCAAGTTTGATTCTACCGGTGATTTCCTTTGGACAGGAACGTGGGGCGGCACTGACAATGATTTTGCGTACGGGGTCTCAAGTGATACCTCAAGCAACATATACGTCACAGGAGCGTTCGAATACCTCGCTGATTTCGATCCTGATGAAATCGATGAAGAAATCCGTAGTGGTTATGGGACCTACGATGCTTTTCTCAGCAAATTCGATTCATCATGTGATTTTCAATGGGTCCGTACATGGGGTAGTAATTGGATCAATGGTGATAGCGGTCTTGGTGTAGGTACATTCGAGTCGGATTGCGTATATGTAACCGGCTACTTCTGTCACATGGTGGATTTCGCTCCTCATGACTGGCCCTGCGATGAGGACCCGGATGAGCAGACAGGCGACGATATGGACATTTTCCTGACAAAGCACCTGGCTGACGGCTGCTGGTGAGTTAAAATATCAATTACATGTTATTGCGGGTGTCAGAACCTAAACATGGAACCTGCCGGTATCTACTGCGTCTCGCACTCTTTTATTGCTGCTGCCAGATCACCTTCTGCTTTTTCCACATATTCCTTTACCATTCCCAGCTTCCTGGTGATCTCAAGAGCTTCCTTGAAGTGCGGAACGGCATCGCATGGTTTACCAGAAGCGAGGAACAACCTGCCCAGTCCGATGCGATGGCTTCTTTCGTTAACCGGATCAACTATTTCACTCGATATCCCCAACGCTTTTTCAAGATATTCCCGAGCCTTATCATAATCGTCACGGGCCAGGTAAAGACAGCCTAATTTTCCTGTCCATTCGCTCTCGTTTTCTTTGTCTTTCAATTCCAGTGCGATATCAAGCGCGTTTCGCAGCCATTCATCGGCTGCATCAAGCTCCCCGCGGTTTAGATGAACCTCTCCGATTTTCCCCTGCCAGACGCATTCGTTTGTCCTGTTCTTCGACCCGACAGCGAAATCAAGAGCATGATTAAAACACTCAAGTGCCTTGTCATACTCACCCGTTGCCAGGTATACCTCTCCGATCTGTCCACGGCGGAAAGCCTCAGCGGCTTTGGACGCGAGCTCTACGGCAATATTTAATGACTGTTCGAGAAGCTCGAGTGCACTGGTGTGATTTCCTGAGAACATATGAATTTTAGCAATCTGGGCAAGCAATGCTCCTTCATGTCTGCGATTACCGATCTTGAGGGAAACCGCGAGGGTCCGTTCAAACTGCTGCCGGGCAGGTCCAAAACTACCCTTCCACATCTGAACCTGTCCGATAAGAATGCCAAGCTTGCTTTCGTTAACCCTGTCACCATATGCTTTTGCCAGATCATGGGCGGGCATTAAAAGTGTCAGAGCCTTGTTGTAATCGCCTCTTTGGAAGTAAATCTGGCCTATCGTTCCCCTGCAGTCGATTTCGTTTGTGCGATCGCCGTACTCAGTCGCAATTTCAAGAGCCTTTTCAAGCAGTTCGAGGGCATCGTCATAATCTCCCCTTCTGACACAGATCTGTCCGATAAGGTTACGTATAGCACCGTCTTCTCTCCTGTCACCTGTCTCATCGGCTAATCCGAGTGCTTCCTGCAGTAATTCGAACGACTTGTCGAAGTCTCCCGCGTGTAAATGGATTCTGCCCACCTGGCGCCTGTAAGTACATTCATTTTTTCTGTCACCCAGCTTGCCCGAAAAAAACAGGGCCTCCTCAGCGAGTTCGAGTGCGTCAGCAAGGCGTCCAACTCTCGTATGACACCTGGAAAGCAGGCCGGCAGCGAGCATTTGATCCTTTTCGCTTCCGACTTCCCTGGCACATTCAAGCTCTTTCTTATGGAGGGGCAGTGCAAGATCGTACCGTCCCCAGCCCAGAAGCCTATTCGACAGGGCATAATCACCGTAAAGTATCTTATTAGCCCGATCCAGATCCTTGAGTGCCAGTGCGTGAAGGACTGCGAGCCTGAAGTGTTCGACATCCAGAGGGTCATGAGTCCCTGAATCCCACTCGAGTGCAGTGTAATAGTTATACGCATTCTCGTGAATCGGGATCGGATCATCCAGCCCGGTCTCGGCAACCCCCTTTACCAACGGGCTCAAAGAATAGCGCGGCGGGTCGGCCTCTATATCCGCGTGCACCAGGGAACGCAGGTAAAGTTCATCGAGTGCAAACGGCACGTCAGACTGGTTGATTTCAGGCGCCAGGGCACCGATTGCGTCTGCAGTCTCCATTCGATGCAGTACAGTCATGGCTGTGATAAGCCTGTACTCGTTTGAGGGAAGACGCTCAGGACTGATGACCTCTTCAAAGAAAGCCACCGGAT
The DNA here is from genome assembly GCA_030614715.1 of Planctomycetota bacterium. GTDB lineage: Bacteria > JAJVIF01 > JAJVIF01 > JAPKYR01 > JAPKYR01 > JAUWTM01. Next base: position 15,890 of record JAUWTM010000031.1, on the reverse strand, counting down.
TCAGGGTTTTATCAGGGCACCGGCGTACTGCATCCATGATATCGCCTGCCCGGGAAAGTCTGGCCCTGTAGGTTGGTCGTCTCAGTACAGCTGCTGCGAGAGCTCTGAGTGCCATTGGATGACCACCGAGTAATCTGTGCGCCTCCTCAAGGACCTCGTTCTCATCCTTCAGGCCTGCATCACGCATGAGATTAACCGCTTCAGAGGATTCGATTCCGTCAACCTGCCTGAATTCTATCCTCGGGTAGTGAAATTTTGGAAGCTGGTACGACGTAACAATTATCGTTGAGCCTGAATCCAGACATGTTCGGAACAACCGCGGCCAGCGATCATCAGTGAATGTTCCCGCCTCCGCATCGAGATCAAAAGCACTATCCAGGTTGTCAAACACAATCAGGATCGGATTCTCTGCAAGCCTTACCCTCAGAATATCCAGCCACATATCGAACGGTGATGTGTCTTTCCCACCGGATGGCACATTACCGTCAGTTGCTATGTTGGCCAGAAGCAGCAGTGCCGTCTCGGGATCAGGTCCGCTTCGAAGGTCGTACCAGATATGGCTGGTAAAATCGCCATGTTTTTCTTCCAGGAACCGGGAAAAAGTTAACGCGGCGATAGTGCTCTTCCCGATTCCTCCCGGTCCGTAGAGACACAGGAATTCAAGCCTGCGATCAACGATCGGCTGCATGCACTCTTCCACAATATCACTGCGCCCATAAACACCCCTGGTTGGAGGTTTGTAGCCGTATACAAACGATCGGTCACGTTCAGCAACTACCAGTCCGTCAGGTAACTGGTGCACGCCGGAATGCCTGAAAATTCCACTATCGGTTTGCACGACTGACAACTCGATAGAGGGAGTTCCACCATCCGGTATTACTCCCATAATTTGCAGTCCCTGGCAGATGTGGGGTATTACCGCGCCAGGTCCTTCGAGTGGTAATGTGATTGAAGCGTGAGTACCGATAGCCTGGCGCCAGATCGGTTGAAGTGATTTCAGTTCTTCGTGTGAGATATCCAGCAGAACGGGAATGAATATCTTGCCTGCTTCATGTGCTCGTTCGACTTCCCTGGTTATCTGGTGAGATGGAACCGAGGCCTTCGAAATTATGAGCAGGATTGCATTACAATCCTCAATTACCTTTCCAGTTAGAAGAAGGTAAGGAACACCGGGGACGGCATCGCGTTCATAGAACCAGGTTGAATACCCGGCGTCCTCGAGCCTTTTCGCGAATTCCAAAGCGATGCTTGAGTCTTCCTCTGCATAGCTGACAAAAACGTTCTTCTTCATACACCTTCCCAGACCGCAATCGGCTGCAACATATCATACCAGCTGCGGATCTCAGCAGAAACTGATTATACTCTCTTGACATCTTGCCAACAATGGAAAAACATGACCTGCCCATGTAGTATAGTCCACTTCTTAACTTAGTATTTTCAGGCAACATCCCTCGAATAAGATTGGGATAGGGCAACCTGCACAACAGTGACTTGGAGAACCTGTATAACCATCCGGCACGACGCTACGTATCCACAGGTGCCCCAGCATCTACTCGCCGTTTCCTCATTTCCGGGTACTAGACCTCTACCTGCCCAATCCTCGACCCTCCTAGCGCCCCTTAGACGTATGGCAAAAAGTGATCGCTGAAAGGGTGCATGGATAGTGGGCTACAGGGCATGAATTTTGCTGACTGTAGCCTGCATTTTACCTACAAAAAACCCTTCGATATGCTGGTCGAAGGGTCTGATTGTCCTAACTGGCTGGGGAGCTAGGAATTGAACCCAGATCGCCAGGGCCAGAACCTGGTGTCTTACCTTTAGACGACTCCCCATTGATTCAACTGCCTAAATCTAAATTATCATCGGTTACATGTCAAGGTCTGGTCTAATATCCGTCTTCATAAATACCGTATTATTAAAAAGAGATGGCTTACCCGAGGTTTATTGGCTCAGCGTCCAGATCCATTTGAACAGGAAATAAAGGATTGCGCACAGGATTGCAGAAAATGGAATACTGATCAACCAGCTGAGGAATATCTGCTTGATAACCTTCATATTTATCGACGCCATTCCTCTCAGAAGGCCAATACCCACTACCGCACCGACCAGTGTGTGTGTTGTCGAGACGGGAAGGCCCATCTTGCTGCAGACGAGGACGGTCGTTGCGGCTCCGAACTCAGCAGCAAAGCCCCTGGTCGGCGCTATACCCGTGATGTTGTGTCCAATCGTCTGCATGACCTTGTATCCCCATGTGGCAAGGCCTGCAACGATTCCGGTACCACCCAGTAAGAGGACCCACAACGGAACGCTTTCACCGAGATCCTGTATGCCCTTATTAACTATTGTGACTACCGCGGACAGAGGACCGATAGCGTTCGCGACGTCGTTTGCGCCGTGAGCAAACGCCATGTAACAGGCGGTCATTATCTGGAGAACTACAAAGACGCCTTCCACCTGCCGTCTTGAGTGACCGTGGCGCTTCTTCCTGACAGCCATGGGCACGAGGATATAGCCTGCAGTCAGTGCTATGAGTCCTGCCAGGATTGCGCATCCGAAGATCTGCCAGACGTTCAAATCAAGACTTAAGTGTTTCAAGCCTTTGTAGAACAGGTTCAAAGTCAGGACGAAGAAGAACACGAAAAGGATCGGTGGGACGACCTGAATCAGAGCCTTGCGGGGATCCTTTCGACGGATGATCCCCCTCAGGATTACAAGGAACATCAGGTAAGCGATGAGACCGCCGAAAAGTGGACTTATAATCCAGCTCAGGACGATGTGCCATACTATGCCCCACTTGATGACACCGAACCCACCGGTTGCGAGACCAAGTCCGAAGAGGCTTCCAAGGATCGAGTGTGTCGTTGAAGCCGGCCATCCACGCCATGTTGCTATTTGCAGCCATAATCCCGCCGACACAAGCGCTGCCATCATACCCAGTGCAAGGTCGATCTCACGGCCTTCGAAGAAACTAACCTCGAGAATTTTACTCTGGATTGTGCTTGTGACGTGGCTGCCGACCAGGAAAGCGCCCAGGAATTCGAAGACAGCGGCAACGATGATCGCGTTTCTGTATGTCAGTGCCCGTGAACCGACACTGGTGCCCATTGCGTTGGCGACATCGTTGGCTCCAATGTTCCACGCCATGTAGAAACCGAAGATGCCAGTAAGAATAATTATTAAGCTAAGCTCCACGGCAAATCCTGTTGATACGCATTCAATTCTGCCGGTTACCTGGCGAGGATGTTACGCAGTTCCTTTGAGTATCGTTCTGTACTGTTCGCGATCCGTCCAAGGGTCTTAATTATCTCTACCCAGAGCACGAGGTCTTCCTTCTTAAGCTGGTCGGCGACCGCGAACAGTTTCTGGCTGAGCTTGTACTGTCGCTTGTCCGCGACGTGTTCCTGTTCGCCGAGGCTGCGGATGATCATTCCGACGAGGTCAGCCTCGGGTCCGCTGAAACCCGCTTCGAGAAGTTCCTCCATGGCATCGCCAAGTTCCATGGCACGCTTAACGCAATCCATGACAAGGCCGACAACGCGGTCGAGTTCCTCGACTATTTCATCAGGAACGGCGATTCCGGGCTTGATCGTCGCGACGACTGCAAGATCCTCAACCTGGTCTGCGATTTCATCCTGGGCTGATAACAAACGAAGTAAATCCCTGCGGTCGACTGGAAGGAACAGCGTCTTTGGCATATGGTCCCTGACATCGTGTTTAATTTCATCAGCCTCATGCTCGAGAAGCATGACTTCCTTCGCAAGTTCTTTTGTCCTGATGGAGTCGCCTGCCTTCAGGCTTTCAATTATTTCAGGGACTTTAGCTGCAGTTTCACCGCATTTCTGAAGGTGTTTCGTAAGGGGTTCAAATGGTGAACGCGCGAAGATTTTAAAAATGTTCCTCACCATGATGATGCCATCCTTTGAGCCGGCACATCGTGTGCCTGAAGGAATTATCAGAGACCAGCCGGCGGGAGTATAACAATATGAGCCTGATATGTGAAGTTTATGCGACGGAAGTATGGGTGAAAAAAAAGCGAGTGTTTGTACTCGCTACAGGACGTTCAGCATATTCGATCTCAGTTATCTTTTCCCGGCCAGGCTGGCACGGAATTCCTCGGGATGGAAGCAGACACTCAGTGCCGTTTCCATTGTAATCTTGCCCTCCTGGACAAGGCGTTTCAGGTCCATGTCGAGTGTTCTCATCCCGTATTTTGAGCCTGACTCAAGCGCGGTCGGGAGTTGGTGAGATTTTGCCTCACGGATCATGTTACGGATACCGTGAGTGGCGACCAGTGTCTCAACGGCGACAACACGTCCACCGCCGGCTTCCTTCGTCCGCGGCAGGAGTGTCTGTGACAGGATGCCCTGGAGTGCCATCGACAGCTGGAGGCGGATCTGTGCCTGCTGGCTGGAGGGAAAAACATCGATGATTCGGTCGACACTCGATACGGCTGAGTTAGTATGCAGGGTGGCGAAGACAAGGTGGCCGGTTTCCGCTGCGGTAAGGGCGGTGGATATCGTTTCGAGGTCACGCATCTCGCCGAGCAGGATGACATCCGGGTCCTGGCGCAGAGCAGATCTCAATGCCCTTGTAAAACTGACCGTATCTGAACCCAGCTCACGCTGGGAGATCATGGCTGTCTTGCTTACGTGCTTATACTCGATCGGATCCTCAATCGTGATTATGTTACACGGGCGGTTTTCGTTGATGAAATTAATCATCGCAGCAAGTGACGTGGATTTACCGGAGCCGGTAGGTCCAGTTACGAGCACCAGTCCACGAGGTTTAAGGGAAAGTTCCTTGCAGACTTCCTCCGGAATGCCCAGCTCACTGATTTTGGGAATTCTCTGCGGAATTGTCCTGAGTGCAATAGCTATGTTGTCACGCTCATAAAAGATGTTTACACGGAAACGGGACACGCCGGGGATCTCATAGGCAAGGTCGCAGTCGCCATTTTCCTCGAGGTTGTTCTTCTGGTAATCGTTGATCATTGAAAGGGCGAGTTTCTTCGTCTCTTCCGGGGGGAAAATGGCGTAGCTCTTGTCCCTGATCAGCTTACCGTGCAGACGGAAGATGGGATAATCATCAGCCCTGATGTGAAGGTCGGTGCAGTCATTCTGAAATCCCTTGATCAGCACCTCGTCAAGGTCGAATGTCTTGTAGTTACCTGTACTCTCCGTCGATGCAGCCTGAACCATATACAATCACCGCCGTGACGCACGTAAAAAAAAATGTCCTCCCGGGAGCCGATTATAGCATAACATTTGGCTCAATAGTGCAAGTGCCCTGCCTGTTCAGGCATCTATTTAATAGCATTGTGGTGCAGGTCGTAACAAACAGGACTTGCGAATCTGCTGTAACGGTGGTAAATATTTAACAGGTGGTAGTAAAATCAACGGACTGAGGGAAAGCCCGTACTATTCCCAGGACCCTGACGACCCGGAATTCAGGACGTGCAAATCCAATGAACGGATGTCCGCAATTGACTCAAACTCGTGCAAGGTGTTACCATATTAGGGTCAAGCCGGATCTAAGTGGATACCGGCACGGTGTTCGTATGGCGTTTTCCTGCAGCGACCGGTTCACTGGACCGTGTTATGGTTCTGTGTGTATAAGAATTGGTTGCATGTTGGACTCTAAATAGCAGGGGGGCGGTTCGCTGTGCGACCGTTGCTGTGCGACCGTTAAGGATGAAACTTTATGGGATCTACTGGCGATTTACTGGACAACGAACTTCTGAGCGCTCTGACTTCCGAGGTCACGAGGAAGGTCAAGAACCTGCGTACGCTTCTCAAGGTCACTCAGAGCATCAGTTCCGTTCTTAATCTCGACCAGCTTTTCAGCATTATTGTTGAAGAGGCTGCTGATATTTTTGGAGCGGTTAAGGCAAGCCTTATGGTGATCGAGCCCGGCACGGATGTCATGCGGATACGCAGTGCCCTGGGTTTACCGGATGACGTAATTGATAAGGTTCTGGTGAAGGTCGGGCAGGGGATCTCCGGTGCAGTTGCTCAGAAGGGCGAGAGTATTTTTATCCGGGACATCGAAAACGACCCGAGGTTCGGCAGCAAGGCCAGCAACGGTAAACGTCAGCAGCGTTACGACACTAACTCGCTGATATGTGTCCCGGTCAAGGGCCGGGACGGTATTGTCCTTGGCGTACTGAACGTTAACAATAAATCGAGCCATGAAGAGTTCACAAGCGACGACCTTGACCTGCTGGAGGTTGTGGCGGGACAGGCTGGTATCGCGCTTGAAAACGCACATTTGTACGCAACGGCACAGACCCGAATCCAGGAACTCGAGACCATCCATGATGCCGGAGAGGAAATTCTCGAGGCTGAGACCTCGGAAATGGTCCTTGCCGCAATGGCAAGGCAGATCAAGGAAATCTATCCCGAGTGCGAATGGGGTGTTATTTTCGTCGATCCCGACCACCTGTTCGTGGAGTTCCATCAGGGCGGACCGTTTATCAGGAGTTTCTTTGAGCGCGGTCCTCAAAAAAATATTACAACTGAGCGGATACTTGACCTCGACCAGATCTACCAGCGTCCGCTTCTTTCAGACTTTCCCGATCCACTGACAGTCAGAATATACGATGATGAATACCTGGACCACGGTGTCCTGTTCTCCATACCAATTAAAAGCCCGCGCGGCGTGCTTGGTTACGTTGATATCTACCTGAACGATGAAGACCAGATGGACATCAACCGTGTACGCGTCCTCGAGATCGTAGTGCACCAGGCTGCTGCCAACCTCGAAAACAGGAAGCTGTACGAGGAGATGGGTGAGGGTTACACGGAGACGATCCGCGCGCTTTCGAGCGCTATCGATGCCAAGGACAAGTACACGATCGGTCACTCCGAGAGAGTCGCATTGTTCGCTGTTGCTCTCAGTGCGGCACTTGATTTCGATGACACAACGCTCAACTTCGTTGAGCGTGCAGGTATCCTTCATGATATCGGCAAGATCGGTGTCAGTGAACTGATACTCGGTAAACCCGGACGTCTGGACGAGCACGAATTCCAGGAGATGAAGGACCATCTCAGGAAATCGGCCGAGATTCTGCGTCCCATTAAGTTCCTCGGACCCGCGTACGAGGGACTTCGAATGCATCACGAGCGCATGGACGGTCGCGGTTACATGGGAATTCCGGGAGAGAAGATACCTTTGCTTGGACGAATCCTTGCAATCGCCGATGCTTTTGACGCGATGACGTCTGACCGTCCGTACAGAAAGGGCCTTCCAGCCGAGATTGCCAAGCAGGAACTCAAGAAAAATGCCGGGACACAGTTCGATCCCGACCTGGTCGAGATATTCTGTCATGTTCTTGACAAGAACACTGACGAGAACGGCGGGATGACGTTCCCGGGCCTCGATGAGATCAATCAACGCAGCAAGGTCAGCTTCAAGTATGGCAAGGACGCCATGTACACGGTCCTGAAGCCGTTGTCAGAGGAAGAAAGGGCCAAGCAGGAAGAGCGTCGCAAGACCGCTGCGAAGAAGATCGCTGCTGCTGCCGGCAACGGTGAAGCTGCAGAGAAAGCGTCTAAGGATGTAAAAATTCCCGAGGAAAGCAAACGCAGTATTGTTGAAAAGGGTTAATTAATCCCCCATTTAACTTCTCCCGGCTGAAATTTCACCATTCAGGTGGTAAAACACTGAATATTTAATTGCATTTTTATCGAAAATAACCGATATATGGACTTGTGTAATGCGTTTTAATCAAATAAAATGAATACAGGTAAAGATACGGAAGGGGACAGATAAGCGTTCCTTTCTGGATGTGTATTACCTGAGGGACTTAGCTTGAGGCAGCCGCCAACAAGCGAAACCTAAGCGCCAGTTCCTGAGAACCACACTGTCCATCGCAATATAAAAGCAGCAAAGCCGGGTCCAACAGGGCCCGGTTTCATATTTTCATTATTTTAACTTTTAACCGGGGTTAATCAAATGAATGGATGTTAATAAATTAAAATCCATAAAAGTAGATTAATTTTCATTAAATTATCAGAAAGAATTTAATGCGGTTCGATTATCGGTTACAATCTTCCCAATGGAACAAGGCTTGCAGGCCGTTACCAGTCCGATGACTCAAATTGATCGGGAGGTCAATTAATGATCCGTTTTATTACAGTGACAATTGCCATAATCACGATGTCGGTTGCCATGACCGGTGTGTCCTTAGCACAGGAGGACCTGATACCAGTCGAGGAATTACTTGATGTTGTAGAAGAATTCCTGGAACCGCCCGAGGACTATTACGGTCCGATTGAGGTATACACCGCGGGACTGACAGCAGTTGATGGTTTGTTCAATTATTACATTGATGAAACCACACATCGCGTGGTTCTTGAGATCGATACCGACCAGATAGACCATCCGTTTCTCCTCGCTGAAACGCTCAACCAGGGAACCGGCTCAGGTCTGTTTGTCGCGCCGATGATGTTCGGTGAGATGGTATTCGAGTTCCGTCGCGACGGTGATTACATAGAGTTCGTGCGTCCCAACACATACATTACAGCTGGTGAGGATGAACCGATGGCGAGGGCTGTCGAGATGGGCATCAGCGATTTCATCTTTGGACGCACTGCCATCGAAGCGGAGGATTACGATTACGGTCGGATTGCTATAGACCTCTCAACATTTTTACTGAGCGCGGACGACCTTGAGTCGTGGCCGATGAATTACGGAATTCAGCTTTGGCTCGATTACGAGGGGACGTACGTTACCAACGTGCAGGGGTTCCCGCTGAACGATGAGATCGACACACGGATACTCGTCTATGGAGCAGATGCAGCGTACGGTGGGGATTACACATCCGCCCAGGAGATCAACGTTCACTTCTCGATCGCCGAACCGCCGGCACCGGGATACGTACCAAGGCTGTCGGATGACAGGGTAGGTTATTTCGAGGACATTTCACTTCTTTACTCGGCTGAAACGGATAATGCAGAGACCAGGTATGTAAGGTACATCAACCGCTGGCGCCTGGAGAAGCAGGATCCGGACGCAGAAATCAGCGATCCAGTTGAGCCGATAGTTTTCTGGCTCGAAAACACAATACCTCACGAGTACAGGGAAGCGGTGTCAGCGGGTATAACCTTCTGGCGTGATGCGTTTGAAGCGGCGGGATTCTCTAACGCGATTGTCGCGCGACAGATGCCCGACGATGCTGACTGGGATCCGGCGGACATTCGATATAACACAATCCGGTGGTTTGTGTCGCCTACCGCCATGTATGCGATTGGTCCTGTACGAACCGATCCAAGGACCGGTGAAATATACGACGCGGATATCGGTGTAAACGCCGACATGGTCAGGGGACCGTACAGGGAATACGACCTTACGGTCGGACCGCTGGTAGATGTGATGGACCTTACCGCTCCTCCGGGCTGGGGGAATCTGAACGGCCGGCAGGTAAGGTGGGATGAACAGACTTACTCGGTTCTCGAGGAATTGTGGTCGCCGGACAATCGCGTTGATTATTTTGCAGCGATTCACGCCTTCGAGGGTGCTCGCGGGGCCGCAATTCTCAGGGGTACAAACCGGATGGAGCCGGGAAGTCCAGAGGAAGAAGAATATGTTATGGAGTACATGACGAGCCTGATCGCTCACGAGGTTGGTCACTGCCTCGGACTAAGGCACAACTTCGCCGGAAGCTCCGGAACGTCGTACTGGCACATCAACCAGGAGTACTACACAAGAGAGCACGGATTATCACAGTCGATAATGGACTACACGTCAGGCAATGTATCGCCGGCAGGCGCACCACAGGGTGAGTACTGGCAGATGTATCCCGGCGATTACGACGTCTGGGCGATCGAATATGGTTACACTGAATTTACCGCTGAGGTCCCTCAGGATGAAGCGGAGCAGATTAACGGGATAGCATCGCGAGCCCCGAACTACCGCTATGCAACTGATGAGGATAACTACGGTTGGTCGAGAAACATGGATCCGGACACGTATCTGTGGGACCTGAGCGATGATCCGGTCCGTTACTATGGCGACAGGGTGCTTGCATCGACCCAGCTTACTGAAACAATGCTCGAGTACTGGTCGGAGCCGGGCACACGCCCCGACAGGATCAGGCTTGCGTTCATCTATGCACTTTGGGATCACCTGCTTGCTGCACGTGCCGTTCCAAGGCTGATCGGTGGAGTCAGGGCATATCGCGATCATGTTGGCGACCCCGATGCGCGTCCCGCGATGATTCCGGTCAGTACCGAGGAGCATCGTCGGGCACTCGATTTCCTCGATCAGACCATCTGGCAGACAGACCTGTACCAGTTCGAGCCTGAACTCATCAACATGCTTGGCCAGGACAGGAGATCGTCGTTCAACTGGTCGAACCTTGTCTCAGGCACGCGTGACTTCGACATCCACGACTGGATCGGGATGATCCAGACGGAGCCGCTGTACTGGCTTTATGATTCCATGGTGCTTCAGAGGATCGTGAACAACGGAGTCCGGACACCGGAAGGTGAGGAAGTTTTCACACTGGTTGAGCTGTTTGACACAGTAAGGGATTCGATCTGGAAAGAGTTGGTTGCTGGTGATCCGATCGACAGTTACAGGCGGAACCTCCAGCGTGCCCATCTCGAAATGATCACCGGGATATTCCTGGATCCAGCCAATGGAACGCCAGAAGATGCCGTGATGCTTGCCCGTCGCGATCTCCTGATCCTTCAGGATACAGTTCAGACCCTCTTGAACAGTGACGTTGCTGATGGATTCGATACCATGACAGCGGTGCACCTTGACGAGTGTCTGAACAGGATCAACCTGGTACTTGATGCACCAATGTCGCGCGGTGGCGGCGGCTCGGGATTCATGTTTATGTACTAGCCAGAAAATTTGTCCTTACTTCGTACTATTTTTAACCTAATACTTTGGATCGGTATCGGACTTGCAGTCTGATTGATCGCTCATGGGTCTCATGGCTTCGAACAGGATCATCATATTATTGATTTTAGCCTGCGTGATAATCGGGTGTACCGGAGGACCGCAATCCGACGAACATGCCGATGGATCGACAGTGCAGGACGAACCTGTGGTCGAAGACGCTGAACCACCACCACCCACTTACTCCGAAATCCAGGCGGGACTCTATGATCTGACCATGTTCCGTGGAAATCCTGAGCGGAATTTATCAGGAGTGGGCTCTGTGCCGCGACGTCCCGCCCTTCTCTGGAGGTTCAGGACGAAAATCAAGTATGAAGGGCCATATGAACAGCGCGGTGATCCGTCACTCACCGACCGTTCAGAGTGGAAGGGCCTCGGGTGGACGGGTCAGCCGGTGATGGTCGGCGACAGCGTGTATTTCGGGTCCAGCGATTCCTATGTCTACTGCATAGATACATTTTTCCGTGAGTTTGTCTGGTATTACCCCAATCACCACTGTATCAAGGGCTCAATCTCCATTTTCGATCGACGCATTTATCACGGGGGTCGCGATAATAAAATCCACTGTTACGATTTGAACGGCAATATGGTCTGGGAGACGAGAACCGGCAATGACATGGACTCAAACCCGGTGATAGTCGACGGCAGGGGATACATCGGGGCTGAGGACCGGAGCATATATTCTTTTGATCCGGAAACAGGGGAAATTCTCTGGCAGACACCGACTGCCGGGAGTGTTGAATCGTCGCCGTGCGTGGTAAACGGCCATGTGATCGCCGGATCGAGCCAGGGATGGCTGTACTGCTGCGATGCCGAGACGGGTGAGATTATCTGGCAGTTCCGAACGCTTGGTGACACCGATTCCACCCCGGTACACTGGGATGGGAGGATCTATGTCGGGTGTGCGACAGGCAACACGGGCGAGACCGGGCATTTCTGGTGTATCGACGAGGCTACCGGGGAAAGCATCTGGCATCTCGATATGTCACGCGGGATCTGGGGGACTCCTGCGATTAATCCCGATAAGGGAGTTGTGTACATTGGCTGCGCAAACGGTTACATCTATGCTCTTTCGATGGAGGACGGGTCTCTTGTCTGGAAACGCGACCTTTATTCAAGGATCTGGTCGTCGCCGGTGGTTGTCGATGGATGCGTCCTTGTCGGGGTTCGCGACGGACGTTTCTGGAACCTGGATGAGGACACCGGGGAACCGATATGGGTGTTCGATGACCTGTTTGACATCGATGCCACTCCGTGCGTGGCGAATGGCATGATAGTTATCGGGTCACAGAACGGCTGGGTCTATTGTATCGGTGAAGCGGATGAGGACGAAGAGATCGACACCGACTGGTTCTGCGTTGATTTCCCAATGACGAGACGTCTGTTCCGTGATTCTGATGCAGAGGATAGAATATTGACGATTGAAAATCCTGCACCGTCACCCAGGGCGTACAACGACACAAACGCTTACATCAGGGACAATTACCACGTCCCGGTTTACGGGTCGGGGTATTGAATCACAAGGGAATCCAGATTTTTTTTTGATAAGTACAATAAAATATCCAAACCCATCCCTAAATTAACAAAAATACCAATGCCTCCCTCAAGCATACAACGCGGTTCACTTCCCTATTGCGTAACTGATGCTTGAGGGTGTCTCATCTAATGCAGACTCACTTTTTGAGATGTATATTCAAGTGGAAGGAAGAGTGTACATTAGTTGAAACACCCTCAAGCACCAAATGCTCAAAGAGAAAGTGCCCATCACTGTGTGCTTGAGGGAGGCATTGGTGGATTTTTTATATAGGAGAAGGAGTGTACATTAGGTGAAACACCCTCAAGCACCAAATGCACGAAGGGAAAGTGACCCATATCGTGTGCTTGAGGGAGGCATTGGGTGTTTTGTTTTAAATGGGAGAAAGAGTGTACATTGAGGAAAGCACTGGTGTAATTTTCGATTAAATTATTTTCTTTTCGTTGTTACCTGATTTGACGTTCCCGGAGACAACAGATCGAAGGTAGGTATCGATGAAATCCTGGATGTCGCCGTCGAGGACACGGTCGGCGTTGCCGGTTTCAAAGCCCGTACGGGCGTCCTTGACCTGCTTGCGCGGGTGCAGGAAGTAATTCCGTATGTGACCGCCCCCGAACTGGATCTTGTGCTTCTTTCCCCGTTCTGCTTCCGAAGCGGCAGCCAGTTTCTCCTGTTCCTGCTCAATAAGCCGGCTTTTCAGGATCTTCAGCGCTGTGGCCTTGTTCTTATGCTGACTGCGCTCGTTCTGGCAGCTCACGACAATCCCCGATGGAATGTGTGTGATGCGTACGGCGCTGTCGGTCTTGTTGACGTGCTGTCCACCAGCGCCTGACGAACGATAAGTGTCGATTTTCAGGTCATTTTCATCGATCTCTATCTCGGCTTCCTCTGCTACAGGTGTGACATCGAGGCTGGCAAAGCTGGTCTCACGCCGGTTTTGACCGAATGGACTGATCCTGACCAGACGGTGGATGCCCTCCTCGCATTTAAGGTAACCGTACGCGTACTCCCCCTGCACCTCGAAGGTGGCTGATTTCAGTCCTGCCTGCTCACCGGGATGCTCGTCGATCACCGTCGCCTTGAAACCGACGCGTTCGCAGTAACGCAGGTACATGCGGAGCAGCATCGCTGCCCAATCCTGCGCGTCGGTACCGCCAGCACCGGACTGGATGGAACAGATCGCGTCGCCGGGGTCCTCGGGCTCGGAAAGCAGGAGCTTTGTCTCCTCCTTCTCAACACCGATTGAGACTTTTTCGTATTCCTCACGAGCGTCCTTTAAATAAGATGATGGATCATCCTCGGCAAGGGCAAGCTCAGCGAAATCCGCTGCTCCCTGCGCCATACTGGTCAGATCCGACCACGTCTGGTGCTTTTCCCTGAGACGTGCGAGCTTACGGTTGAGATCAGCAGCTTTTTCAGGATCACCCCAGACGTCGGGACTTTCAAGCTCCTTCTCGAGTTTAGTTATTTCTTCGGTCAGGGATGGCAGATCCAGGTCGCGTGTGATCGTGGCGATGCGTTCAGACAACGCCTCCGCGTTACGTTTTATCTCCTCGAGTCCCTGCCTGGGTGTTATCTCAGCCATACGGCGGTCATTATACAGGACTTGCGTTCGTAATGATGTTAGCGAAGTGAACAATCCGGGTCGATGGGGAATCATAGGTAATTGGGCGCTCATAACCGGTCAAATTTACATGCTATACTTATGCCAGAGGAAAACTAATGTGGGATTCATGGAAGAATGATATCAAGCGTGCGATCTGGCTCGTTGTTGTTGTAGCAATAGCGGGGATACTGATCAACTGGGTACGTACGCCATTGCTGGTAGCTTCAGCGAGACAGGGAAACATGACAAACGCGACCGCTTACAAGCTGTCGGGAGTGCCCCTGATCGATGACTGGGAGCACAAGGGCTGGCCGCAGGTCGCGCAGGTCGATGAGGAGAATGGTGAAGAGGACGAGAACGGCGAAGGTAACGGGGATGAGGAAAACGGGCTACCACCGGACGTTGAACCGCAGATATGGCCGGTTGATATTTATACTATAAAGGAATTCTTCGATGAAGGTGACTGTACCTTTTATGATGCGAGGGATCCCGAGTATTACGAGGAAGGGCATATCACAGGCGCAATAATCTGGCCGTCGGATGACTTCGACATCAACTACCTCACGTTCACTGAGGAAATGGCGCGTGGGGACTGCATTGTCATTTACTGCAGTGGCGGGTCATGCGATGAATCGTATCACCTGGCGCAGTCGCTGGTTTTAGAGGGATTTTACCAGGTATATCTATTTGAAGGCGGGATGGAGGAGTGGGAGCTGTACGGTTATCCCGTGACCACCGGCACGGAGTCGAGTGAATCAGATTGAGCGAGAACCAAGTAAAAGACGTATCGGTAAAATCCCCGGTACCGGCGATTTTCTACCACGTATGCAGGCTCCTTCTGGGGGCGATTTTCATTATCGCCAGCCTCGATAAGATTGAGCGTCCGTGGGATTTCGGTCGCGCGATCTACGCGTACGAGATGATGACAGGCATTTTCGCGTACCTGATCAGTCCAATGGCGATAATTATGCCCATGCTGGAGCTCGTTACCGGACTGCTGCTCGTTCTGAACCGGTGGGTACGTCCCGCTGCACTGGTACTCCTCGCGATGAACATCATGTTTATTATCGCCATTACGAGCGTGATGGTTCGCGGGATTGATGTCGAGTGCGGGTGCGGACTGGATGTTGGAATAATGGCGGTGATTGCAGGGACACAGGCCGACGCAGGTGCTATCGTCCGGGACATTATATTCGTTATTTTAAATCTCGTGGTGCTTTTCTCTCCACTCTCCGCAGGAAGGAAACCGACTTAGTTTCGGTAGATACCCAATTACCCTTTCAAAATTCAGGGAATACTGCTATCCTAATTGGGCATTACGAATTCCCTCGTGGAATTCGTGTCGAACTGGATAACAGATCACCTCCTTAATTCGTAGTTGTAAAACCCGGCAGCACCGCTGCCACAAAGTTGGCATATTTAAATAGGAACGTGCGGCGAAGGGTCGTTTACCACATCAGACGGCCAGAGGGGTCTATTATAATGAGTGCCCATCGTTCCCTGTTCAAATCTTTACACCCACTTTTCACGCTTGTAATACTCGCGACAATTGCATTGGTAAGCTGTTCACACGGAGGATCGCCGGTTGAACCGTCGCCCGATCAGTCCCTGACCCGTGGGACCGAGCAATCCGACCCGTACCGCATGTGCTGGGGTTACTGGGACGTCGCGATGACCGATGCCGGAACGTTTGAAGTTGTGCCAATGAGGAGCGTCCTGTACACGGTCAACGTGGTCCAGTACCTGCAGGCTCCGTACGGAAGCATTGCCAACATGTACGTAAACGTTCTGAACGAAAGCAACCTGTTCAGCCAGGGAAGAATAGACATCAATGTCGCGCTT
>JAUWTM010000193.1 GCA_030614715.1 Planctomycetota bacterium | reverse complement strand
GGTGCCGATTTACAAGTTTCGGGAATTCAAGAGGAGGATACCAGAAATGAAAGTTTCATCTCTATCGGTATTTTGTCTCATCATGGCAATGGCATTCTGCACGTCCTGCCAGGGTGATACTGTAGAAACACATACTCCTGATGCGCCTGATGGCGGAATTGGCGAACCAGCGAACGTAACTGAAACTGAAGCGACCTCAGGAAAGGTCCTGCTCGTTCACAGTTACCATACGGGTTATCCCTGGGTAGACTCAATCACGCGGGGTGTCAACATGGTCCTGTCCGGGTCCGATGTCCAGCTTGAGATTTACTACATGGATACCAAGCGCAGGACCGAGGAAGCCTGGAAGATAGAGTCCGGCGAAAATGTGAAACTAGTTGTCGAGGACTGGCAACCTGACGTGATTATCACAGCGGACGACAATGCGCAGCAATATTTCGCGATGGATTACGGCGGGATGGGGAGTCCCCAGTTCGTATTCTGTGGCGTGAATGCTGAACCGGAGGTGTATGGTTATCCCGCATCGAATATCACCGGCGTGCTGGAAAGGCCCCATTACAATGCATGCATCGAACTCCTGAAGAAATTGAAACCGGACATAGAACGGATAGCGATCATCGCTGACGATTCACCAACGTCGGCGGCGGCTGTCGGCTACATGCAGACCAGGGAAAACAGCGTGGAAATTGTGTCAGTGGAGTTCCCGTCCACGTTCACCGAGTGGCAGACCGCGATCCTCGATGCCCAGGAGATTGCTGACGCTATCGCTTTCTATAATTACCACACAGTAAGAATCGCAGGTGAAGCTGAAAGCATGGACCCGAAGGAAGTTATGACGTGGTCGGTTGAGAACAGCCGGATTCCTATTATAGGTTTTCATGTTTTTGCAGTCGATGATGGAGCACTCTGTGGATATGTCGAGTCAGCCGTGGAACATGGTTATAAAGCTGCAGAAATCTCGATGCAGATTCTCAGCGGCACACCGACAAGCGAAATACCAATGGTCACTGCACTGGACGGTCAGTCGATGCTCAACCTTGACACGGCAAACATGCTGGGGATTACCATCCCGGAGCATCTGATGGAAGAAATTGACATTATCAGGGGCCAGTAGGAGTCCGCGTCACCGCTACGGATATAAATCCCAGACCAGTATACCTGCGCCTTCCAGCATTTCGTATAAATGCTGATCGTAACCGATCATGTCTACAATCTGCGTGACCGGATCGGGAGAAAATGGTGTCGAATAACCACCCGGCAGACCGGGACTGGAAATATCGGTCGCGTACGGGTGCAGATCACTACCGGCTGAGAACATCCATATACCATCGATAGCCATAGACTGGTAGACAGGCGGATTTGGCAGATCCAGCGTGTTGTTGAGCACAGGATTCAATGGGTCCGAAATATCGAGTGTCAGAAGGTCGGTTTCAGTGCTGACATAGAGGTAATCGTCGCGAACTGCAAGCTCGTTGATCTGGTATCCGGCTGCATCGAAGAACGGCTGCTCGACAGGTACGGTAGGATTCGCGATGTTGTACGGAACAACCGCCTGGTCCCTGAAACCGTATAGAGTACTTCCCTGAGCGACCAGACCGTACAGAGGTGTTGTTACAACCGAGGAGCCAACTTCCGCGAAAGAGCCGGGATCTGAAACGTCATACACTTTCATTTCAGCGCCGGCGTCGAATGAGACGTACATGTAATCTCCCCTGATTACAGCTGATGTCGGGGTGTCCATAAGTCCTTCCGTGAACAGGAAGCCCAAATATCCGGGAGGAGTAACTGAGTACGCGGTTATCATAAAATTACCATCGTTCAGAATATAAACGGTATTTGACTTAACAACGATATCGGTGATGATGTAGTTGAAATCCTCGATATCCGATATTACCGGGGAAGATGGATCGGTCAGGTCGACAGCCTTGAGCGACAGATAGTCGTCCTTATGATCGAAGAAGTAACCGTTGCTGCCGGAAATTGCACCCACAACCGGGTTATTCATGCTTCTCCTGTTTCCCACCTGCAACGGTGCACCTCCAGATATATCGAAAGCCAGGTAACCTGTGTAATCCCCGATGGCATATAACCTGGATGGATAGGCGTCCAGGGCAGCGATTGTTGCGTTTAAATGATACGTATTAACCACAGAGGGATTGGCTGGGTCCAAATAGGATACAGTTACGATGGTATCGGTATCCTCAGCACCAACGTAGGCATAGCCACCCATGCACGCAACGGTTTCCGGATCATCCGCAAGCGTGCAGGATCCATCGAAGATCATGGTGTAATCACCGGGATTGATGTGATAATTTCTGAAATAGTTGTCAATCGGAGTCTTGTTTACCTTGACGATTCTGTCTCCCACGATGGCAAAATCCGTATTAATTGTATCCATCAGGATTTCGAGCCCTGTCTGCACCGGGTTGTTTATATCCTCAACGAGGTACATGAAAAATCCATCAGTAGACATCATAACGAGTGAAGTGTATGGGTTCGTTGGTGCGATGCACTCCATCTTGTTAACACCAGCAGCTACATCGAAGAAGGTTTCAGGTGGTGGAAATGTCGGATCAGCAGAATAATCAAAAACAGATACCTTATGCGAAGTTCTCTCGTACAGGAACAGGTAAGTGTCTGACATGGTAATGAGATCATATGATTCACCGAAAGTAACAATGTGTCCGTGATCTACAGGATTTAACGGGTCTGTGAAATCTATAAAACCGAGTTGTACTGATGTGTCGCCGGTAAGATAGTACAAGTAGGGACTATGGAACGCGGGATCGGCAATCACTTTGGCGTACGAACGGAACATCGGGACCGGATTACCCGGATCGGACACGTTATATTGCCAGATGCCCGTAGCACCGGACATGTACAGGTAGTCGCCGTCTGCCCTGACCCAGTCGGCTTCGAGATCGAGGAAGCTGGTCGTGCTTGATTCCGGGTTGAGATCACCAACATATTGAGTCTCGATATCCAAATCAAGGAAATACATTGTCGCTTCGTCAGTACCGCCGGACGTGGAAACTTTAATGTAATAAAGACCAGGCTCCAGGTCCAGAACCCCAAGGTTCATCTCCAGCTCCTGGCCGTATGTTGCACTGTCGATCTCCTGGTAAAGGTGGTCGTACAGTGTGACTGTAAAATTCTCAATGTTTCCGTTTGCGTACAGTAGTCCACTAGTAATTTCACGGTCATACGGTATCGTAAAATTAAAGTAATCCTCTTCATCGACACCGCAGCAAAGGTAACCTGTTGTATCACCGGTGTTGCTGGTAAATTCCGAACTTGTGAAATGCGTATTTGCATCGGCCTCACAGGGTGGATCTGCAACATTAATGAAAGTTGAACTATACGCAACAACCGGGTCGGCGGGAGCGGTGTAACCGAGACCCTGATCGTATGTGGCGCTTCCACCTGACTCGACCTCGACCATACACAGGATTGTCGTTGCATAGAATGGTTGAATTATCCCTGTCAGGTCGAGTTCGTAAACCGCAACGTCCCCTTCCAGGTAACCCGGATCGAAATCAACTCCGGTATCCAAAAACGATGTAAAATATGCCTTCACAGAGGTGATCTCTGACAGTAGATTACTGTTGTATTGGCCCTGCCAGTCACGTACCGATGTCGAAAGCCTGAGCACACCGCCACCGTTACCGCTATCGAAATCGTAGAAAAGAGAATTTGCCATAACCTGCACATTAACCATACATGCTTCCGGCTGATTCGCTTCGATTGGAAAGTCATCCGGGATTGCCAATGGTGGGTTTACGGTTGGAGGCGCCCATGACGCATCGACCGCGTACCCGTACCGGACGAATGGATTGGGATCGAGTGGAAACATGATCCTGTACCGCCTGGTGTTAACCGCACCGGCTGCAAACAATCCGCGCCCGAGACCATCGTCCAGCGGGACTGTAAATATATCGGTCATGTCCGATGTGGAACCTAGAATATTAGCGAAGTATTTATATGGATTAAGCTGCGCGTTAAGGATCGGTGACTCAACATTCGCAAGGGTCCCCTGTGTATAACCGAACAATCCCGGGTCGGTGAAATCAGTCGGATTCCACCAGCGCGTCCATCCGTCTGCATTGAGAAGCCATGTATTCGACGGAATCAGCCCATTAATATCGTCCCAGCCCGGACCGATGAGGATTCCCTTTACGTCAAATCCCGTGAGGTTATTTTTCGTTTCAAACGGGTGCGCCAGGCTGATGTCGAAGGTGAATATCCCCTGCGATGGTACATGCTCCGATGGCACCCCGACCGCAATGACACCCATCGTGGTGTTAAGGATATTTACCACGTTAAGGTGCATGCCTGCGGCACGAACTTGAGTAACATCGACATCACCTGTCTCAGTATTGAAAATCAGATTGAAATAACCGAAGCAGTTGTGTCCCGACTCGATTGCGTCCACAGTATTTGATGGATCAGGTGCAGGAGTGACCGGGGATGCGGGATTCCCGGAACATCCGACAGCGAACATAAACAGCAAAATTGTGGCAGCTAACAGGGTGGGATAGATTTTCATGATGCCCCTCCGGATCACCTTTGTCTCTGCACTCCCATTATAGCAATAATTTTAATCTGATTGACATATGAAAAATACAAGGCCGAAGTGGTAGAATGCCGATAATTCAATAATCGCATGTAGTTTTGCGTGTTTACTAAAGTGTTTGATGGGAGGTTGTAAATGAAAAGGGTACCGGTCCTGGTAATCCTGTCTTTCCTGCTGCTGTCCACCCCTGGTACATCATCGATCCTCAACCCATCTGAAGCATGGGCAGATACACCGGTCGGCACACTGGTCCTTAATGAAATCAGCCCGTGGCCGGGTGACGACGTGGTCTGGGTTGAACTTACAAATCCATCCTCAAATTCTGTCAATCTTAACGGCTGGACAATCGAGTTCCTGTCCGGTTTTTCATACACGTTTCCATCCGATGCCGGTGAGGTTACGGGTGGTGGAATACATGTGTTGAATATTGGTGGTGGAAATCCCCTCAACCGTGATGGTGACGGCTGCATCCTGTCGAGTCCGGACGGACCGGTGGACGCAATCACATGGGGCAGCGCAATGGATATCACCGGGCTCCCGTTTCCATCCGGCCCACCTGTTTTCCCCCGGTACGAAATCTACAGGGATGACATGCTCTATCAACCGGACGATGTCCTGATCCGGGTCCCGAATAGCTGGCCACCTGACGTGGTGAATCTTTCACATTCTGACAACTGGGCTTACAGAAGCGGAACTCATTCGACTCGCGGGGCGCCGAATCCGATGCCGGGACCGCTGGTTACCCTTCCCGAGGATGGCGCCGAGCTCGTTACACGGTTTCCATTGATGGTCACCGACTTCAATGCAGACGATGTAATTTTCCAGGTCGCTAGCGATGAAAATTTCGAGAATGTTATCATTGAAGAGACCTCCAGCACTCACATGCTGTCAATCGATTCACTTCCCGAAGGCAGCTACTTCTGGCGGGTAAAGGACGCGTCTCGTGACGCCGATCCATGGAGTGTTGCGGTCAGCTTCACACTGTTACCGGAATTTTTCAGCCAGGTTATTTCAAGTCTGGAATCCGAAAGTGTCCTGCTGGCCGATGCTGGTCTGTTCAGTCAGACAAAGGGCGGGGGAGCTGGACTTCCCTCTTTGCCCGAAGGCTGTACGATCCTTAGCGGGAGAATTCTCGGTGTAACTCACATTACACAACAGAAGGACACCGATATGGTTTGTCTCGACGGTTGTCCGATGGAAGGCGATCACTGCTGGGAGGATCCTCATCCAAACGAGTACCCGCAAACAGGTGGACATAATAACTGCTACTGCGTGCGCGCATCCTTATCGATGCTTGCGGCGTACGGAGGATGTAATCTCAGCCAGGACCGCATTACGTATTTCATTTTTGAAGAGCTGTCACCACCGCTCCCGGGTGGAATTGCGATGGGACATCAAGGCAC
Source organism: Planctomycetota bacterium (assembly GCA_030614715.1). Lineage (GTDB taxonomy): Bacteria > JAJVIF01 > JAJVIF01 > JAPKYR01 > JAPKYR01 > JAUWTM01. Next base: position 1,300 of record JAUWTM010000193.1, on the reverse strand, counting down.
TCCCGATGACCCCGATCCATTTGGCGACCTTGGCCACGGAAATGGAACGCATTATGTGGAATTGTTAAAGGCAATTGAATGGATTTATAACACTGGAGACGGTACGGCATGGGACCATGTGTGTGATACGACGCTGTTCGATGACGGGGACACCACCGATCTTGACACGGTCAAGGAATATATCGACGCCGGAATTCCGGTGCTGAGAAATATTCCGGGACACACAACAGTTGCGGACGGGTATCTCGTGTTCCACCGGGGTGACACGGATGAAACAGTTACCCTCATCCATTTCGTTGAACCGGGAGCCCCGACCGGACACGCAGCTCGTTACTGCTGGGGCAGATACCAGCCGGATCCGGCCTATTGGTACTCGTTCCCCCCGCGAACCGGAAGCCCGTCCCGTAACGATGAGCCGGGAATTGCAATCGACAGCGATCTCGACGGACTTGTGGATTTCGATGAAACAAATCGATTCGGTACCGACCCGCACGAGATGGACACCGATGGCGACAGGATCGGGGATATGCTGGATGTGCTTGGCTACATGTTCGAGCCCGACGGAACGTACAACCGTCAGGATCCCGACATTGACGCCGATGGTAACTGGAAGCAACTGGACCCTGATAACGATCGGGTGGACGACGATGGCGCCATCGATGGTTGCGAGGATGCCGACGGCAACGGGTTTTACGATGAAAACGGAAGGGAGTCGGATTGCTTCATCGCCGAGGATGATTTCACCGTCCTCAATCCCGAATGTTACTCCGGATCGTTAACAATCACGACCACTTTGTCGATCTCTCAGCCGGGAATGACGTCGAATACGTCAACGCGCGAGACCATTCTGATGGACCCGGAAGTTGCGCTGGGCCCGGATTCATTCGGTCACCAGTTCACATGGTCGGTCTCCGGGAATAGCACTGTTAATATTGACATTCACAATGCCGAAAACACGTCACGAGGCACGCTGAGCGGATCCGGTACCGGAGCGGCAAGTATTAACATCAATATCGATGAAGAAGGGCATTACTGGCTCGATACCGACACCACCCCTCGAAGCGGCTCGTATGTTTCCGAGAGCGGTGACCTGGTGGAGAGTCACACGTTCTTTTTCGGGTTTGGAGACCATCACTTCGATTATATTTCCAACGCCCCAACTCAGCAGATATGGACAATGGCTGAGAACATGGGTCCACCGAACATTTTCGAAGGGGATATTGAGATCGGTCCCGACGGTACGGCGCGTATCGCCGGCAGCGACTCATACCGTCTGCCGGACATGTACAACCTGACCGGC
>JAUWTM010000213.1 GCA_030614715.1 Planctomycetota bacterium | reverse complement strand
CCGTCCGGTCTCGAATCGATCTGTGCCTCTACAGCTCCGAGTGCTCCCTGTCCACCTGCTGATTCTGTTTCATCCGGAGTTTTTTTTTGATCGGACTCCCACCACGGTGGTGGTCCCTGGTCGTCGTCGGGCGGGGGTGGTTCCCCGTTGTCATCACCAGCTGGTGGTTCGTCGACGAGCTCCGAGACGTCATGATTCATCTGAATCTCTCGCTCGATCATCTCGAGGATCTCCCGCGCTTCCCTGGCAACCCCGTTCCAGAGACCTTCCACGATGATCGGGTACGGACCACCAGAATTTTCGATAATGATCTTCGAGAAAAAAAGGCCTTTATGGATCTGGATACTGGCCAGTTTGCTCAACGGGATTGATTCCTCGGAGACCTGCCAGAACGCTGGAAAATGACGTTTACGGGCGAGGACGTGGAACTTGTCTATTAACAGTTCCTTGGGAAAGATGAGCTGCTTGAATCGACTTACCCGGTATTTCTTCATGTAGATCCCTCCGTGGGAACACCCAGATTAATATCCGTTGAATTATCAGGGAGAGTTATAACTGATTCAATAGCGTGACGGAATAAGTCGGGAAAAAAATTAATGAAATTTAATCAACCTTAATCGAACACAATCCAGGATCAAGCTCGATTTACACTAAAAATGAAGGAGCGGACCGTTATGATCCGCTCCATGGTTCCAGAAGGATTTAACACCTCAAAGTATCGGATCCCATCGGTAGACCGCATCGAATGCGTTATTGCCGCCCGGTGGCGGGTTGTAAATACGAACTACCTGGTCTTCCGTTACGCAGAAAGTGTTGAGGTATCCTGGTCGGGTATCACGTGGATAGGCGATAATCGTGAATGTGTTGTTCGCGATACCGTAGGGCCCACTGTAATCGACTGTTCGTCCGGGATTGGTAACGGTCCATGTCATCGAGTAATTCTCGATCATATTGCCCAGCGAATAGCCGTCAGCTATGTACAGGTCATCCTGCAGGCCGTTGAAGGTACCGTAGTGCTTGTTGTTGTTGGTACCTGCGTACGCCAGCTGACTCGACCCGATTGACCTCAGGGTTCCCTTAGCCCGCGCCATCCATGCGGCGCGCCTCGCGTGAAGGAGCGACGGGATGGCGATAGCGGCAATAATTGCGATGATCGCTGCCACTACCAGGAGCTCAAGGAGCGTGAAACCCTTCTGGTTCCGCATACGTGGAGACATCTTTATCCTCCTTTCGTATTAAGTTGTCAATGTTCAGTCCTACGCCCCGCTACTTACAATTTACCACGCGCAACCCGCTATACAAGGGCGAAAGAGAAGATTTACGTATAAAAAATATATCGGAAATTTCCGATAAAAAAAAGAGAGGACCCGATAGAGTCCTCTCTAAGGTTCCAGAATATTTCACACATACCTTACAGGATCGGTTCCCAATGGTAGATCGAAGCGAATGGGGCCGGGCCTCCATCACTAGGTTCGATAAAGACACGAACTACCTGGTCTTCCGTTACGCAGAAGGTATTGAGGAATCCGGCACGTGTATCACGTGGATATGCAATAACAGTAAATGTGTTATTGGCAATACCACCTAGTCCACTGTAATTTCTATCCGAATACGGTGAAGTAGCTGTCCACGTCATCGAGTAGTTCTCGATCATGTTGCCGAGGGTATAACCTTCAGCAATGTACATGTCGTCTTTCAGAGCAATGAACGTACCATAGAACTTATTGTTGTTCGTACCCTGGTAAGCGAGCTGACTCGATCCGATTGACCTCAGTGTACCTTTAGCTCGACTCTGCCATGCCGCGCGCCTTGCGTTAAGGAGCGATGGTATAGCGATAGCGGCGATAATTGCGATGATCGCAGCCACGACGAGGAGCTCAAGGAGTGTGAAACCCTTCTGGTTCCGCACCTTAGTAAGAGCCATTTGTCTTGGTTGCCTCCTTTCGTATTATGGTAAGCACTAATGGGATTTCAGGGCATTATGAGGTTACCACACTAAAATCCCAAATGTCAACACCGATACTATTTTTTCTCTAACTAATTATCCCCGTTGCCCGCCACCTTAACCCGCCATATTACACCATAATATCCGTGTACATAAATCAAGCCATCTGCCACGGGTAATATCCCGACGAATACTTTGATGCAAAAAAATACGGCTTCTTACGCCGTTATTACCTGCCCTGTTCCGGATATATTATGAAAAATAGCAGTTGGATCCGGTTATATGCTACGCAATCACCATTTTCCTCTTGCCACTGACGGCCAGAAGAAGTCTCGACTTGCGACGCGAAGCGTTATTCCTGTGGATGATGCCCCTGGTAGCCATGCGATCGAGTTCGCGGCATGCCTGGTTTACAATCTCCTGCTTATTCTCCGAGTTTTCCTTGATCGCCTGACGTGCCTGCTTGATAAAGGAGCGCAGACGTGACCGGTAACCATAGTTCCGGTCTCTTCTTACGAGAGATTGACGATGTCTTTTCGCTGCCTGTGTTTTTTTAGCCACTTACAACAAATCCTCCAACCGTTATTGGATGAAACCGTGCGATACTATCACAACTCCCCGAGACGGTCAAGCAAAAAGGGCGTTTAGTCTTAACCGCCACAGCATATCCTGTAAGCCTGTGGAAAGCCGCCCATCACCTATGTGTATTCATAAAATCCCTTACCGGTCTTCTTGCCGAGATATCCCGCACGGACCATTCGCCTGAGTATCGGAGGCGGAGACATCCTCGCTTCACCGGTTTCCTGGTAGAGAATCTCCCCTACCCAGACAGCTACGTCCAGTCCGATCAGATCGGTCAACGCCAGCGGACCCATCGGGTGTCCCGCCCCGAATTTCATGGCGTTGTCAATATCTTCCTTACTCGCAAGACCCTGTTCGTACACACGGGCTGCATCGATAAGGTACGGAACGAGCAGGCGGTTGACTATGAATCCGGGTGTATCGTTGGCACGGACAGGTTTCTTGCCAAGGCTCTCGGCAAACTCAAACACCTGTTCATATGCATCATCCAGCGTCTGGAGGGCGTGTATGACCTCGACGAGTTTCATCATCGGGACAGGATTGAAGAAATGCAGCCCCACGAACTGCCCGGGACGTCCGGACTTCGATGCCATTTCGGTCACCGACAGGCTGGATGTATTCGATGCGAAGATTGTTTCAGGCTTGCACACCTTGCCAATCTTATCCCAGAGCTCGCATTTCAGCTCGATGCTCTCAAATACCGCTTCGATGACCAGATCGCAGTCCTTGAAGTCCTCGATAGCAATCGTCCCGGATATTCGCTCGAGGAATGCTTTATGATCTTCTTCGGATATGCGGTCCTTTTTCAGCTGACGGTCGAAATACGTGTTGATCCTGCTGAGACCTGCGTCGAGAAACTCCTCAGTGGCCTCAATCGCAAGCACCTCATAGCCTGACATCGCGGTTACAATCGCGATGCCATGTCCCATGGTGCCTAATCCGAAGATTCCAATTTTCTTGAATGCCATAACGTTCCACCTCTGATTTTCTTCGCCGCAGATACAGACGCGACTCAGGGAAGGATGAAATATACCATCAAATTTAAGGCTGTTAAAGTGAATAAGTCAGGATGCCCGGTCGTTCAGCCCCCGGATAAGCTTGCCTTATGCCCATTGAATTAAGTTATACTACCTGTTCCATCAGGAGACGGGAGTGATTCACATGACTGGCAGAAGTTGTAGAACATTCATCAGTGTTGTATCCATTCTTGTATTCCTTTTAACCCCATTTATTGTGTTTGCACAGGACGTACAGCCTGGGATTGCGGAAGAGATCCCGACTGTCACGGACAGCTGGGCAGGTGCACTCGAGCGAGTGCCCGAGGCTGATAAGGATCTTGTGACAAGCGCCCTGACGCTGGCAGGCTCTAACGCGGGACCGCTTGAGAACGTCCTTCTATCCTGTCCCGCAGACTGGCTTCCCGGAGCGATTTTCCTCATTAAAAACATGCCCGTGGAGGATCTCACTGTAGTTACGGAAGAAATGTTCATGGACAACCTGCGCGTTGCGTACGAGGTCCGTGCAACATATCCGTGGGCGGCGCAGGTATCGGAGTCCGATTTCTTTCATTACGTTCTTCCGATGCGAGTGAGCCAGGAACCGCTCGAAAACTGGCGTCCGTGGTTTTACGAGCAGCTTCAACCCCATCTCGAGGGTGTGACCAGCCACGATGATGCAGTGACCGCTGCATTCCAGTGGGGCGGGTCGCTTGCCGGCTTCCGCCAGACCCAGAGACGTGACCAGGGACCGTTCGAAACAATCGCATCCGGGTTCGGCCGGTGCGAGGAACTGATGATCCTTTACATCGATGCAATTCGTGCAATAGGAATCCCGGCCCGGCAGACCTGGGCACCGTACTGGGCCATGATGGACAACAACCACGCATGGACGGAATTCATGGGTGCTGACGGTACATGGCAGCACAGGGAGGGATGGATCGGCGGTCCGACTAGCAGGACCAACATCATCCTGTCAGTACCTTTCGGGCTGCCGGATATCGAAAACACGGATATCTACAGGATACAGAATACTCCCGGAGCTAGTTACGCGATCATTAACTCGATCAGCTCATACCGTCAATCAACCGAATTGACGATCAAAGTGGTTGATATATCGGGTGCACCTATGCCTGAGACCAACGTCTACGTGTCGATCTTCAATTTCGGGGCGTTAAGGCCAATCGCTCGTGGGGAGACGGGTGAGGACGGCTCATGGGTAATGACAATAGGTCCGGGCGGATGCTTCATTTCGGCAGGTAACGAGATGTCCGGAGCATGCACGGCAGTGCAGATCCCGGAGGTCGACGAGTACGAAATTACATTGACAGTCGGAATGGGGGCGGAGCTCCCGCCTGAATCATTCTGGCTTCGATTTCCGCATCCGGAGGAGGGATCAGAATGAATGCACTGAGACTGACATACATGTTGATCGTATCGATATTCCTCTCTCTTCTCGTTTCATCGCCAGCATCGGCTGATGAAACCCGTCGTGAAGGATGGTTCTATTCTGATGAGCAGCCGGAGGTCGTTGAAGTACTCGGTGACCATGAATTCGCAGAGGGAGTGCTAGAAGCCCTCTCCGACGCAGGTGCAAACTGGACTGAACTCTGGGACGCTATCGAATCCCAGGAGGGAATTCTCTGGTCGCACGTCTGCTGGCTCGTAATCAACATGCCGCATCTCGACCGGATCGAAATGACATTGAGCACGCTGATCGCTCATGCGCGCTTTGCGTTCGCTACCCGTCTCGAGCTCCCCTCCGTTGCACCTCAGGCACGTTTCCGTGAGGTCCT
>JAUWTM010000101.1 GCA_030614715.1 Planctomycetota bacterium | reverse complement strand
TAGCGGTGTGGAACTGACCTTCGGGAACACCCTCGAACTCGGCATGAATCTCCTCCCACGGTATTCTCGACATAGGCGGCAGTTTTGTCGCCGAACGATACTGCATGGACAGATCATGGGGAGAAATAACGGGAGCAAGAAGCGCAGTGATTACCAGGATTGCTACGACTATCAGCCCGAAAACCGCCAGTCGGGATTTCGACAGTCGCTTTACTGTCGAGAGCATGCCGTAGGCACTCTTAGGGGCATTCCGGTCGGATTCCTTCGAGGTCATCGGGTGAATAATAGCAGAAATTTTACGGCTGCAGAGGAGTTAAGCCAGTGATGGGGAAAAAAGGAGGTTAATACTCAACAATATCGTACCCGAGATATTGAAATTCATCGTCGAGAGCCCTGTTGAGCGCACTGATCTGGGATTCGAGCTCCAGGAGCACGCTGGACGGTACTTCGCCTTCACCGGAAAAGATCAACCAGAGCAGGTCGAGATACTGAATAGAAGATTCCCAGAGCCTATCCTTGATGTTGAACAGCTTCTGACTCCTTCCGTCTGAATCGGGAGCAATGTAAGGCTTCCCATCGATCCATTCACTAGTCCCAGCTACGCTATCCTTTGCGATTATCAACATTTCAAGAGCCACCGGACGCTCGGATTCGTCCATAACGACCTCGACTGGCTCGTCTTCAGAAACTCCCCCCATCCTGATGACTCCGAACTGTGGAATTGAGACAACCAGACGGTCCCGGAGTGGTTGAACCGACTCCATTGTGTTTCGACGCATTCGCTCCATCCAGAGCGCGTCGCCCGGGTCTCTGTAGGATTTGGGATGGGAACCCGTGAGGAGAATGAAAACTCCACCCATGATTAATAACGTAACACCAGCTAAAACCAGGTAATACCTGCTTAACGTCATAAATATAACCCTCCATCACGAGCCATGGGGAGTCCAGTAATCTCCTGTCCGGTCTTCGTAATGCTTAAATTGTCCCACCTCTTGGTACTCTACCGATTGTGAATAAAAGGTTCGCTGGAGATGGATCGTGCCCTTCGATCCATAGAATCAATATATCATCCGATTGAAGATCTGACAATCCCGGGTGGAAAAAATCAAGAGATAAATTACCTGGACTGTTTCATTTACTGGTAGCGAATACGCGGGTCGACCCATGCATACAGGATATCAACGACAAGATTGACGATCACGAACACAAACGCGAACAGCACGACGCCGGCCATGACAACCGGGAAGTCGCGGAATTCTATTGCATCGACGATCTCGCGTCCGAGTCCCGGCCAGCTGAACACGGTCTCTGTCAGGACTGCCCCTGCAAGCAGGAGAGCGAAGTTCAGGCCAATGACGGTGATTATCGGAATCAGTGAGTTTTTCAAGGCGTGACGTACGATCACTGACCATTCACCGAGTCCCTTCGCGCGTGCTGTCCTGATGTAATCGAGGTTCATGACCTCGAGCATGCTCGACCGGGTCATCCTCGCGATGATCGCCATCGGGACGGTCGCGAGTGTTACGGCGGGAAGGATCACGTTCTGATGCCAGGGCAGATGGAAACTGAACAGACCAAGGTTAACCTCGTGCCATGTGATCTCCCCGAATCCAATACCGGTAATCCATCCGAGTTGACCCTGGAACAGCAGGATCAGCATCAGTCCGAGCCAGAATACCGGCATGCTGACCCCTATCAGTGCGAATGTCATCGTAGCGTAATCGACAAATGAGTACGGTTTTACGGCCGAAACGATACCTGCGAACACCCCGATCAGGATCGCGATCACCATTGCCGCAAGCGTAAGGTAAGCGGTGTTGCTGAAGCTTTCACGTATGATATCGCGGACCTCACGCTGCTGTCGGTATGAGCGTCCGAAGTCGAACCAGATCGCCGGACTGAGGAACATATCTGAGATTTTTCCAGTCACTTCCAGGTGATCAACACCGTCAGTGCGCGCAATGTCGATCTCAGCGAGGTCACCTGACTGGCTATCGAACAGCGCATAGAGTTGCGTTTCGGTTCGCTGGGTCAGTGCGACCCACACACTCATTCCCGGCTCCAGCTGGTCGACTGTCGCCCTGTTACCACCGAGCAGGAGAACAGCGTTCGGGATCATTTCGTATTCGACCCCTGCACCGCTGCTGTCCTCAAAGGTAAAAATATGCCTGCTGTGCTGTCGTGTCACGCTTACGATTTCCATCAGCTCAGGGGACTGCAGGTTTCTCATCTCTGAATGTTCCCTGGAGTCGTCATCGAACATCCCGTCGATTACCGTGAACTCTTCGAGGTCGAAAATAGCAGTGAATTCACGACCGGTCAGGAAACCCTCAGGACGGAAATACGCGGTGTAGCTGGTTCCTATCTCCGCCAGCCAGATATCGCCGGTGCTTTCCCCCGAGCGAACATCAACGTCCGGGTCCAGATCGAACCACGCCCGTTCACCCTGAAAGTCCTCAAGGAGTGCAAGCGGGGGTGATGAAGTGTTATCGATCTCAATCAATGTCCGGGTTGTGCCGACTGCGGTTGGGGCATCGGGGGAAATCCCGCTGCCTCGTTCGTAGAGATGTGTGAGGACACGGCGGTTGAAGGGAACGCTGATAACGTCGCGAGGCTGCCCCTCGGTGGCGAGCACGGTGTCACGGTCGAGCTGGAACTGGAAGATTTCCGCTCCCTCAGGTGATTCAACTCTCAGTTTGAACTGCGGAAGGTCGCCCGGGTTATGCACGAGGTTACGTGCCCAGATGTAGTACTGGACGTACCAGGGTTTGTCGAGGCCGAATTTATGACGTATGCGGAGTTCCGCTTCGCGATCGGACCGCTGTCCCATGATGGAGCGTACCGGATCGCCCGGTACGATAAAGGAAAGCGTAAAGGTAATGAAACTGATGCCAATCAGAACAGGGATGAGTTGAAGAATACGCTTGATGACGTAACGCAGCATTGGGTAGGATTTTACACGCGTCGGATGACCAAGAGCAAATTGTACTACAGTCTTCCGCGTATAATAAGACTGTTTACACGGAGACTGAAATATAAAGCGCTACAATTGCAGTAAATGAAAAGACCCTGTCATGGGACAGGGCTTTTTTACGATACATTGGAGTTTAATCCCATGTATCCCATTAATGCCTTGATAATTAACCTAACCTGTAAATGATACTACCAAAATGCTATTCGTTCAATACTGCAAGCGTCCCAAGTCCGGTTATTGTGTTATTACTGAAATGGGTGTACGTGCTCAGGTTCAGGTAGCCTTCCTCGTTATGAGTGACCAGGAACGCCACAATGTCGCCGGTATCGCAGTCGACCCACTGGTACATGATCTGTCCCTTGTGAATCAGCTCGATTGAACTGCTCTGGGGTTCGATCATCAGTTTTACCCTCATGAGCAGACAGTGAGGATGAACGGTGCTGGTCCAGTCCGTAACGCTGCCCTCAGCGAGGACGTCCCACCTGCTTGTTGGAAGCATCTGGGTCGCACCGGTCATATTAGATGCATCACAAAAGAGCCAGGCACGCTCCTCGTAGTGAATCATGCCTGAACCGGATATCTGCTGCGTGCCATTATCAACGGTCAAAGGGAACTGGATTAAGTTGGTCGATGAGATATTCCACCACTCGGTCATTGGAATGTGCTGCATGTCTAATAGACAGTTTGGCGGTTCCAGCTCAGCATCGCGGTAATTATCCGAGCCCGACGGATACACCCTTTCGAAAGTATCGTTGAAGTAGAAAACCCACCACGGACGGACTCCCTGTGGTCCGGCCAGGCTGATTCGCATGCCGTAATCCTGAGGGAACCATGTCGCTCCCCAGTGACGTCCGATATTGTTACCGTTAGCCTTCGTCACTGTGAAATTCGAGCCTGATGAAAGGTAGGTGTTAAACGGTGCGCCCGTGAAGTCCCAGCTGTCCTGGGTACCATCGTACCAGATGGTGCTGAGACCGCCGTAGTTCGTGGTCCTGCCACGATACGCTGTCGATGGATCCGTGAAATACGACTTGTACTCATCGTAGGTCAGTTCCGCCATAGAATACACTTCGAAGTTCTCATCGCTGGTGTCGGTGAATTGTGAATTGCCTACAGCGGTGATCCTGATACGGCCTTCGATGGTTTCGTCGGCATCCACAGGAACCCACTCCCACTGTCCGCTACCGGCTGCTACGTTATTCTGAAGCGGGGCGAAACTCGCTCCGCCGTTCTTTGAGAACTCGATGTCAATGTTCGAAATGACATCCGTGGTGCCGCTACCGATTGTCCATTCGATGTATTGTCCGGATACATCGACTTCGAAATCATCGCCCGCGACATTCGGGAAATCCAGGGTCAGGCTGTCAATCGCGAACAGGCCATCAGACTCGTCCTCAGCCTCACCCGATGGTGCAGCATCCGAGATCCTGACAAGCATCTCGGAGGATGCCAGTGACGATGTATCCCAGAGCTCATAAGTGCCATCGTTGGACGTTATGTCCGTGATCAGGTACCACTGGCTGCCACCGTCATCGGTGTATTCCAGCGTGACGAAGTCAATCTGGCCGAGTGAGGTCCACTTGATGTCGTGCTGATCGCCCGACACCCAGACCTCGCCACCGTTAGGGCTTGTGATCTGCAGGATTTCCTGCTGAGGCGGAATTTCAGGTGACACGTCCGGGTAATATACGAGGTGCGCGGCAAGGTCGCCGTGGCCGGAGTAATTTGTAGAATATCCATCGTAACCCGTGTTGTAATCGCCTTCGATCGAGAACACGGAGATAAGAACCTCCTGGTCCTCAAGCCCGTCGGGATGACAGTCACCAAGAACTGCCTGGTACGTTATGAAATTTGGATCGTCCTGACCAATGAGATTTGCCATGATAAGCTGGGAACCAACCAGCTCGGGGCTTTCGAGACGCACTTCAGCAAACTGCTCGCTGTATTCACCCTCGCCGAAAATTCCCTGCCAGTCGTAAATATCGAATGTGAGGACCAGGTCACCGCCATTTTCACCCGGACCCACGTAGTAAAGGGTACTGAGTGCGCTCTTAATGGTAACTGCAAAAGCCTCAGGCATGTTTGCATCGAGCGGGAAAAATGGGTCGGGAAGTTCCCCGAGCCCCGGTGTTGAATGACCATCGTAGGAATCGTCGAATTTGTGGTTCGCGTCGACTGCATAGTTAAAGATGTACCATTCGGATGATTCACCGAAATCGAGCGTGTAGTGCCTCCAGTTGACTGACGTGGTCGCTGTGAACAGTCCGCGACGGTCAAAGTCAAGATCGTACGGGAAATCCTCACCCTGCCCCAGGTCGTCCGAGAAATACTTGTACGGGTTCAGCGTATTTCTGAAATAGACCTGCGAGTCCGACACGCCATAGATGCCGTCTGTATAGCCGAGGATCGATCCTGAGATCGGAAATTCCCGCGCATTCCACCACCTTGTCCACCCGTCGGCGTTCAGCAGACGTGGCTCATTTGTTTCGCTCATCACGAGATCGCCGTCGGACTGGAAATCATCGAAGGAACCGTCAGAGATGAAAATACCCCTGACGTCGAGCCCGGACCACTGGTACTGTCCGGGAAACGGATGGGTAAGACCGACGTTAACATCTACGTTGGGTCCGTTTATCACGATATTACTGAGTTTCAGCATACTGCCGCCACCGGTCTCGATAAATGGGATTGTATCGAGGTGGTAGCTTACAGACCTGAGCGGGATGATCTCGGATTCAGCGGTCGCGGAATTGATCCGAACCTGCCACATACCCCACGTGTGATGGGGATTAGTTACAGCGGTCCGGTCTTCCGTCAATTGTGTCTCCGGGCTGGATTGATCCGGTGATATCGGATCGGAGCCATTCGAACATCCCATTAGCAGCAAGGTCAAAGCAATAGCTGACAGAGCTGCCATAAGACATCGGGAAGTCATAGGAGCCTCCAATTATGATAGAAATATGATTATATAGGATGCCCTGTCAGGCATTCCGGGGAATGCCATACAATTTAATAGTAACATGTAAAACTTAATCTGGAAAGACATAGGAGTACATAATATGGGACCAATTTTCGGATAATCCATGGTGGTTTTGGTGTATAATTCCAGCCACTTCGGAGCACTGAACAAGGAGTCGACGACATGCCTGATCCGATCCGGGTTCTGGTCGCCAAGGTGGGGCTGGACGGTCATGACAGGGGGGCGAAAGTGATCGCCAGGGGCCTCAGGGACGCTGGTATGGAGGTTATATACTCGGGTCTTCACCAGACCCCGGAGGCGATTGTAACCGCCGCTCTCCAGGAGGATGTGAACTGCGTGGCTGTATCGATACTGTCAGGGGCGCACATGACACTCATTCCAAGGATAGTAAGCGGGCTGAAGGAAGCCGGGGCGCAGGATGTGTCGGTGCTGGCAGGCGGCATCATCCCGCCGGAGGACGCTGAAGAGCTGATAAACGCCGGTGTGAAGGCCGTACATGGTCCCGGAACATCTTTAAACACCATTGTTGAGACAATCAGGAGTGCAGCGGGACAGTAAAATCGTTTAAAATCAGTGTTATCCTGGAAATGAAAAAGTGACGGTTGTGCGACCGTCACTTTTTTTATCGTTTTAATTATTACCTGGTTTTATGCCCTGCCCCTGATAAGCATGTTCTCAAGTTCAGCGGCTGTGAATGTGCCGTAGTACCGGTCGTATTCATATCCGTGATTATCCAGGAACACGAGTGCCGGCGGGTCCGCTCCGTGCAGCAGGTATTCAGCCTGCTCTGCATTCCTGTCAACGTCGAGATTAACAAAGTACCATTCCCTCGAGACCGCTATCACATCAGGGTCGGTGAACACGTCACGCTCTATTCCCGGACACTCATCGCATGACTCCGAGACAGCCCAGACTATGATCCTGATGTCCCTGTCATGCTCTGCAAGCCGGACTGCCTGCTCGATGGTCGGAATCCATGTCAGCATCGTAGGGGGAGGGTCGCCGCTCAGAGTGGGCGACCTGTAAGGCTCTTCCTCAGGCTCAAGGTCCGGGGTTTGCGACCCGCCACCGACAAAATTGATATCTGTGGCGGTTAGTCCGTTGTCCTCCGAATCCTGGTCGGAAGAGGGATCGTCAGCAGGTGTTCCGCAGGCTGAACAAAGCAGAAAGTACATCGTTACTACCGCGATACGAACGAATGAATAGTTAAACATACCTTAAGACCCTTCATGGATCGTCCCGCTTCAACGAGATCGGATCGATGGTTATTTGCAGCGTCAAGTATAGCATGTATAATCTTAATAGAGTATACGGGGCTTAACACCATCCGTATTATTAGAGATGGTTGAGTCGATTTAAGTTCGGTTAACGGGTAAAATTGCACTAACTTTCAAGATAATTGTTGCTGGCTAAGAACAGCCCAGTCTGAAGCCCGATACTATTAACTGAAAGGGCGTTACAGCCCGTTTGTGATATACTGCCCCTCCCATGAGGGAAAGAGTCCACGACCAATATTAATGATAACGATCGTGGACAAGTACGAGAGGACGGAGTTGACGACGTGACCGACAACCCAGAAACACCGGGCATTCCTGAGCCTGAATCAATCGAGGTTCCCAAGGACAGCCCCATGATTCCGCTGAGGGATCTTGTCGTATTTCCATACCTTGTAGCACCCATCTCGGTTGGCCGGGCGGGCAGCATCCAGGCGCTGGATGAAGCAATCGACGGTAACCGTAAGGTCGTGCTGCTAAGCCAGAAGGATTCAAAGGTAGAAATCCCGACACCTGACGATCTGTACCGGGTCGGGACGCTTTCGATAATCCTTCGAATGGCACGCCTGGAGAACGAGGTTCGCGTGCTGGCCCAGGGTCTTACACGGGTCAAGATCGTGGGTTTCATCCAGGATGAGCCGTACTACAAGGTGGAATTAGCCGAACTTCCCGAGGACAAGAAGAAAGGTCGGACCGTGCAGGCGCTGATGAAGACAGTGACCGAGCAGTTCAAACGCTGCGCGACCATGGGGAAGAACATCTCACAGGAGATGTTGATGGCGGCGGATGGAATCGAGGAACCGGGAATGCTGGCCGACATGGTCGCAACTAACCTCGATCTGTCCATCGACGAAAAACAGCAGATACTGGAAACCATAAACGCGGAACAACGGTTGAAGATGGTTGTCGGATTCCTCGCGAAGGAACTCGAGGTCCTGTCGATCTCATCAAAGATCCAGAACCAGGCACAGGTCGAGCTTGGAAAGGCTCACAGGGAGTACGTGCTGCGTGAGCAGCTGAAGGCAATCCAGAAGGAGCTTGGTGAAGGCGACGATAAGGGCGCCGAGGTTGCCGAGTTCAAGGAAAAAATCGACCAGAGCAGCATGCCGGACGAGGTCAGGGACAAGGCTGAGAAGGAACTCAGGCGACTCGAAAGGATGCACCCCGACTCGGCTGAGTCATCAGTCGTTCGGACATACCTCGACTGGCTGACCGACCTGCCGTGGGAGTTGTCCAGCGAGGACAACCTCGATATAAATCACGTACAGAAGATTCTCGACGAGGACCATTACGGTCTGGATAAAATCAAGGAACGCCTGCTCGAGTACCTCTCGGTCAAGAAAGTAAAACCGGACATGAAGGGTCCGATACTCTGTTTCGTCGGCCCTCCCGGTACCGGTAAGACATCACTGGGAAGATCGATCGCACGCGCGCTTGGACGCGGATTTGTCCGATCGAGCCTGGGCGGTATCCGGGATGAAGCGGAGATTCGCGGCCACAGGCGAACGTATGTCGGGGCGCTTCCCGGAAGGATTATCCAGGGAATTCGCGACGCTGGCTCCAATAATCCTGTATTCATGCTCGATGAGATAGATAAACTCGGCAGCGACTTCCGTGGCGACCCGTCGAGTGCAATGCTCGAGGTACTCGATCCCGAACAGAACTTCACGTTCTCCGATCATTACCTTGAGGTGCCGTTCAACCTGTCGAAGGTCCTGTTTATCGCGACCGCCAACCTTCCGGACACCATCCCGCCACCACTGATGGACAGGATGGAGGTCATAAACCTTTCCAGTTACACGGAGAGGGAGAAGGTGGAGATCGCAAGACGTCACCTGTATCCGAAGCAGCTCGAGAATCACGGGCTGGCCGCCCGGACACTTAAAATCACGAAGTCAGGCTACCAGGCGATCGTACGCGGTTATACGCGTGAAGCCGGTGTCAGGAACCTTGAGCGGACGATAGCAACGCTGTGCCGCAAGGTGGCGAAACGCATCGCCACGGGTAAACGGGGACCGTTTACCATCACGGAAAAGAACATTCAGGAATTCATCGGACATCCTACGTTCACCGGAAAAGAATCTTACCGTTACGACCGTCCGGGTGTGGCAACAGGCCTTGCATGGACGTCGGTCGGTGGCGAAGTACTGTTCGTGGAAGCGCGCCAGATGATGGGAAAGAACCCTCTGACTGTCACCGGTCATGTTGGCAAGGTGATGCAGGAATCCGCGATGGCTGCGCTGACATTTATCCGCTCCAACTCCGATGAGCTTGGCCTGGCACCTGATTTCATACAGGACAAGGAAGTTCATGTGCATGTTCCGGCAGGTGCGATCCCGAAGGACGGTCCGTCCGCTGGAATCACGATCGCGACAGCACTTCTCAGCCTGTTTACCGGCAAACGTGTCAAGCGGTCGATAGCGATGACCGGCGAGATCACGCTGTCCGGAATGGTGCTGCCGATAGGCGGCTTAAAGGAGAAAGTTCTTGCCGCCTACCGTCACGGTATCAAGGAAGTAATAATGCCGTCCGCGAACGAGTCGCATCTTGAGGATGTACCCGCTGAGGTAGCCAGCAAGATGAAATTTTACTTCGCTGACGATCTGTGGGACGTTCTCGCGGTCGCACTCGAAAAGCCCATTATAAAGGCGTCAGCGAAGGCTGCCGCTTCTCGTGCAAAAACCAAAAAGAAGAAAACGACGAAAAAAAAGGCTGTGAAAAAGGCTAAAACAAGCGCGAAGCGTACTAACGGGGACACCAGGAAGCAGACCCGGACAAAAACGACACGCAAAACGTCGCGAAGACAACCGTCAGCGCCCCGCTGAGAACACGATCAATGCTAGTATTCCGATTCAGCCGCATTTCAGGTGCATTCGAGATCTCGGGCACGTCCGCCGGAACCGAGAGAGCTCGAGGCATATTCCGACCGCCCGTCGATATCTACTACAGCAACCGCATTTTCATTGTCAGAATGGACCTTCCTGGCGTAGATTCCGACGCTATGACAATCGAAGCAGGTGACAAGGAGATCACTATTCACGGTACTACATCGGTTGCCAGCTCCACCGGCCCATGCCGGCTCATGGAGCGGCCGTCCGGTAATTTCCAGCGCACTCTGAAATTTCCAGGCAGAATTTCCCCGGATAAAATCACTGCGGAACTTGATAACGGCGTCCTGACAATACGGGTACCCGCACCCGAACTCGACCGTGACCCCACAACGATTGAAATCAGGATGACAGGCGCAGACTGAGCCACGCGAATCACATCCTGGACTCAGAGTATTGATCGCTTCAGGCGATCATCCATTTATTGTGTATCATAAAGGACTTGTTTCCCGGACCTGTGCTATCATGAGTGTGAAAATCGAACCGATAGACGGTTCGGTGTCTCTATAAATACATCTCCTGGAAACCGGGTGACATATGAAACGCTGGATTTTCCTTCTGGTACTGTTAACCCTGGTCTGTGCTTACTCACCCCAGGCGAGAAGCGAAGTTTTCATGGACTACGACTTCTCGGCGGGGATTGTCTGGCAGATCGGCGGATTCGAGGTCTACGACATCATGCAGAGAGGTGAGGTCGTCGGTGAGGCACGCATCGATTACAGTGGACTCACGATGCTTGACCAGGATGCTGTAAGGGTCGAGTGGACGCAGTCATGGACACACGATGAAGACGAGACAACCCAGATCGAATCTGACGTAAAAATGCTCCAGTCGGACCTGAAAGCATTAATGGCGACATACACCAGGATATCGGGTGACCAGGAGTGGAGGTTCGAGGGCAATTACACCGGCGAAAACCTGATTTTCGGCGCGTACTATCCGGGAGATGCGACCAGGGAAGAAGCAATGCTTTCGAGGGGTGGACGTTTCTGCGACACGGATATACTTCCGTTCCTGCTAAGGAACATACCGTTCGCTGACGGTAATTTTATAACACTCACGACAGTAGACGTTAAAAGCCACTCGTTTATCACACCGATTGCGTCGATAATGGGAAGTGAGATCGTGGAAACGGCAAACACCCAGTACGACTGCTGGGTGGTAACCGTAAGCCTCGGAAGCGAAGGCTTCACCGCATTTTATTCAAAGACGGACACCCATTTCCTCGTCAAAGTAAGGTACAGCGACAGGGAACTGGTACTCAACCACCACAGTTAACAAAACTGGAATTAAACGCTGGCCTGCCAGGTCCGCCTTTCATCGTCCGCTGCCCTGCTCCCTGCAAGAGGAGTCTCGCGCGCGGGAGCTTTCCCTGTCTCCCACCACATATTTGCGTCCCTGGCAGCGATATCCAGATCGAGTCGTCTATTCCTCGCAGCCTGCTTGCATAGCAGCACCGGTCCGATTTTAAACCTGTAGCTGACCGGACGTCCGAACTTCTGGATTACTCTTTGCTCCATCTCCTCGATTGCCGACTGGTGAGTTTTGAACTCACGCCTGAAATTGGCAACCTCCGGACTGACGTACAGGAAGCCCTGACCCCGTGCGATAGAGCTGCCACGGCACGGGCATTCAGTGTCTGCGCAAAATCCACCACCGGAAGGCTTCCACTTCCCGTCATAGAAATACTCCATGACAGATACCTCTCATTGTTTTGTAAAGGCCTACCTCTTATACTAACGAACCCTGAGTCCGGGTGATCTCTCGTTAATAATCAACGTCCGGTAACATTTTACTACAATAAAACAAGGATGGGAAACCAAAAATGGCCAAGGTTCAATACGGAAACAGGCACCTGCTTTACCCGCAGCCCGCTGTAATTGCAGGTGCGAATGTCAATGGAAAACCTAACTACCTGACAATCGCATGGTGCGGGATCATGCAGGCGACCCCTCCCCTGATCTATATCTCCGTGCGCAGGGAGAGGTACACCCTCCCCGGCATCGAGGAGAACGGCACATTCAGCGTAAATGTTCCATCCACCGACCAGGCGACCGTCACGGATTATATCGGTATACGGTCGGGAAAGAACATCGATAAGTCGGAGATATTCACGAATTTCTACGGTGAACTTGAGACTGCCCCGATGATCGAGGAATGTCCGGTCAACATGGAGTGCAGGCTGGTTAAAACAATCGATTTCGAGGGCACGCATATCATATTTGTCGGGGAGATCGTGCAGACACATGTCAATGAAGAGTGTCTAGTGGACGGACATCCCGATGGCGCGAAGATAGATGCGTTGATTTTCACCACGGACGGGTATTACTGGAAATTGGGTGAACGCTTAGCACAGGCTCACAACGTGGGACAGGATTATAAGCCGGGGTAAACAATCAAACTCGGGAGCCAGACGTTACTTTCACCAGCAGCCGTCTGTTAGATATCTGGCAAGATACAGGTCGATTGAGCCATTGGATGTGTGGATATCCTGTGGATCAAAACACGGATAATCCGTTTGCGCGAAATCAACCGCGTCCCTGAAAATTCCTGAGATAAAAATTCCCCCCTGTCCATCGAACGTAATTTTGTTGGTGTTATCGTTCTGCACACCGCCCCAGGTCCGTGCCCAGATAAAATCACCGGAGGACGTGAATTTACTGAGACTTGCATCCAGTTCTCCATTGGATGAGAGGGTTAATGTGCCCAACCCGGGATCGAAATCGACTGTGTCGAGGAATACTCCACCCACATACATGTTATCCTCATCGTCAAAGGTAATGCCGGAACCATAGTCCCCCATGGTCCCTACATCGTAATCGCTTCCCCATGAGACCGCCCACTGCAATGAGCCTTCAAGGTCGAAACAGGTAAGGAAGACGTCCCTGCTGAAGTTATTCGAGGTCAGTTCGAACACTCCCGGACCGGGATCGAAATCGACTGTTCCCATGAAGTAGCCAGTTGAGTAAATGAATCCTGTGCCATTCACACCCGCACCGTAACCCTGGTCGAACTGGGTCCCTCCCCAGCAGGCGACCCAGCGGAAGTTTCCAGCTTCATCGAAGCTTGAAAGAAAGACATCGCGCTCGCCTGATGAGCTGTGGAGTTCCACATCGGGACCGGGATCGAAATCGACGTCCTCGCACTGGAAATGACCAGTTACGTAAGCATTTCCCGCCTGGTCCGACGTAACGAACATACCACCATCTATGTCGTCACCACCCCACGTCCGAACCCATTGAAACTGCCCATCGGGGTCGTAGCAGACCAGGGACGCATCGCGCATACCGTTCGATGTGCGAAGTTCACCAGAGGGTGGATTGAAATCCAGTGTGCCTTCAAAATAACCGCAGACATAAACCATACCCGATGACGTTGTGGTTACAGCTTTGCCCGAATCGAACGTGCTGCTTCCCCACGTCCGAACCCACAGGAATTCTCCGTCATTGTTGAATTTAACCAGGAAAGGGTCCCTGCTCCCTGAATCGGACGAACGTTCTTCGACACCCTCTCCCGGATCGAAATCGGTAGTACCGCTGAAATCTCCGCATACATAGATGTTACCCTGATCGTCTACGGAGACCTTATTGCCGCTGTTGAAGAGCGTACCACCCCACCGTTTTTCAAACACGAGGTCGCCCTGAGGGCTGTACTTCAGAAGGACTCCATCCGCTATGCCGCCTGCAACCTGGGAGTAGCCGGTAATCACGGGATACCCGTATGGATCGACCGTGCTTCCATTCGTGACATCAGCACCGGAATCACCCCACGTGGCGGCCCACCCGGGATGTATGCAGGTCGGAACTACCAGATCGTAACGGAAAAACGAAGCAAGAGGATCCGTCCCGGCATCGTTTGGCACTCCGTATTCATTTGCGTACCCGAAATCCTCGTACTCAACGACAATCCAGAACTCGTTTCCGTCCGAAGACGTAACATTATCGCATTGCAGATCTATGTGGTAGGTTGAGTAATTCGATCCCCCCCCCGTGGCAATCTCTGCAGGATTCAGGCTTGCCGGACCGCTGAGGACTGTGGATTCCACAACCAGACGTGAAGGCTGCACGTCCCATGCAAACAGGCTCACATCGAGTATCAGGCGTCCACCGCTGTCACCGGGATTGTTATAGTAAACGGTACTGAGGCTGGTAACATCGCATGCGACGGCTTCCGGTGTATTCGCCGGATGCATCTCGATCTGTTTTCCAGCCCAACTGGCAATGACCGCATATCCGAACGAGATTTCTGAGCCGGATGGAAACCGGACATAATATTTCCTTACGTTCGTGGCACCGGACGAAAAAACGCCCCTTGTGGCCGGATTATCGACCAGCCATAAGCAGAGATCATCGGCAGGACCGACCCCATCCGCGAAGTACCTGTATGGGCAGAGAGTTGCAGAGCCGCTGAATCCATGAGAAGCGAGGTTGCCGTGGACGTAGGTAAAAAGAGGGTTTCCCGGTAACGAAAACTCAGTGAAGTTATACCATCGAGTATAACCGTCCGGACCACCGGAGCCATCGTCGGGATCAGGCAGGAGAATCGGATCTGAATTTCCCACTGGATAAACAAGGGCATCGTTATACGTAAGAACCTGTGAACCGTTCCCCATGAAAATTCCACGAACATCGTACGCGTTGAACTCCGGAGAATCGGCGAATGGATGGGTAATGACGATGTCCAGGTCCAGGTCGAGGTAATCGGTATTTGCGTCGAGGTCATTCAAATGGAATGCAAGTGAAAACGGGTCCGAATTCAAAAATGACACAATGTTGGCAGTGAACAGGGCCGACCTGTCCACGGACCATTCCATGGTATTCCGCTCGCGATCGAGCCATACGCTGTAATAAGAGCATAGATACGTGGAACTACCCGGTGCATTAACGGTTTGTACAACTTCGCTCCCTGCGGTCAGGACAGGATTACGGTCGGCTGATGAGCATCCTGAGGCAGCCAAGCCTGCAAGGGCAAACAGAATTATTAGAATGCCTGCTGTAACGAATATCTCACGTCTCCCGCTCATAATCTGATCCGAAGGTGATTGTTCTGGTAAATAATAGCACAAATGTAATAAAACTCTTGCGGTCAGACAATAACTGACCAACATGTTTCTTTATTTATTTTATGCAGCGGGGACAGGCACCAAAATTAACCTATATTTACTTATGTATTAGCTTCACGATCATCGTGGCGGTTAATTTTGTCGCCAGTCCCCTAATACGAAAAACCCCCGATATGAAATCGGGGGATTGTTGTCTGATTAAATTTCAAATCGATGCTACCAGCAGCCGTTCGAGAGATACCTGATCAGGTACGCGTCGCTGTTACCCGCTGATGTGTGCTGGTCGGATGAATTATTACACGGTGCGCCTACCGGTGCGAATTCAACGGTGTCATCGAAGTATCCAGCCAGGTATGAAATCCCTGTTGGATCGACTATCACACTGCTGGCAAAGTCGGCACCCGTATTGCCAACAATCTGGACTCTCTGGAATGTGCCTGCTGAATTCAGGACGCTCAGGAAGCCGTCCTGACCACCACTCGAAGTCCTGTTAACGGTACCGCCGCCGGGATCGAAGTCCGATGTACCCCTGAACCAGCCGGATACGAAAGACGTACCCGCCGAGGTTACTGCCAGGCCGGTAGCCACATCGGCATCCGCACCACCCCAGGACCGTCCCCAGATATACGTGCCAGCGGAATTGAACCTGCACAGTGATACGTCGTTATTACCGGCAGATACATGGTTGTCGACCCCTCCACCGGGATCGAGATCGACAGTGTCCTCGAAATAACCCGCGACATAGACATCTCCGGCGCCGTCAACGGCTATTGCTGTGCCGATCTCAAATCCGTTGAGACCACCCCAGCGTCTAGCCCACCTGAAATTACCACTCCCGTCGAGTGAACTCAGGAAAGCGTCGGGATTCCAGCTTCCGGAGGAGGTCAGGCTGGTGTTACCCGCACCGGGATCGAAGTCGACCGTTCCCTTGAACTGCCCGGAGATGTAATTAATGCCGGATGAGTGAACAGCGAATCCCCAGCCCACGTCACCGCTTGTGCTGCCCCATGCCGCGACCCACTGGTGGGTGCCGGCGGGATCGAACTTCGAAACGAAGACGTCGAGATCACCCGCTGATGTACGGCTGTCGGAGCCTGAACCGGGGTCGAAGTCAACTGTGATTGCGAAAGCACCCATTACGTACGGGTAGCCCGTTCCGTCCAGCTCGAGGCCGTTCGCAGTGTCATCGACTGCTCCGCCCCATGTACGCGCCCACTGGTGAACACCCGATGAGTTAAACCTGCTCAGGAAAACATCGTCCTGGCCGTTCGATGAGTGATTCTCCGTCCCTGATCCGGGATCGAAGTCGACAGAACTGTTGAATGTTCCGGCGACGTAAACATTA
>JAUWTM010000003.1 GCA_030614715.1 Planctomycetota bacterium | reverse complement strand
TCCACCCGGCAGCAGCGGTGCACAATCGTTGAAGATCGCCCATGTCGGCGGAGAGGAATGGGGAATTCACCTGTATCGAAGGCTCCTGCCGGGATACAACAAACTTCATTTCCGGTTTTATGTACGCTTCGATTCCGACTGCTGGCCCATACACCATTTCTTCCATGTCGGGGGCTACAATCCATCGACGCCGTGGCCGCAGGGCGGGGCGGGCGAACAGCCCAATGGTGATGAAAGGCTGACAGTTGGTGTTGAACCGTATGGCACTGCGTGGCGATGGGACTGCTACACGTACTGGATGGAGATGCACCCGGACCCGAACGACAATCACTGGGGAAACGATTTTATCAACGAAGATACATTAACAGTCGCGCACGATGAATGGATCTGCGCTGAAGTTATGCTCGATATGAACGACCCGGTGACGGAGCGGAATGGTGAGCTGGCGCTGTGGATCAATGGTGAACAGGTTTACCGCGACGGGCAGTTGATAAGCCACCTTGGCGAGGGATTCCCGAACGGTGGATGGATCTGGGACAGCTGGCATGCCGATCCGGGGGGAGATCCGTTCGAAGGATTCCGATGGCGTATGGATGAAGATCTGAATATTAATTTTCTCTGGATGCTTGTGTACATCACGACCGCTCCGGAAGGTCATGTTAGCGAAATCTGGTTCGACAATGTTGTCGTTGCAGAGTCCTATATCGGTCCGATTCAACCGTAGGGGGGCCCGATACAGATAGAGCTTTTATTGTGAAATATCTCCTGAATGGTGAATGGTAACGGATTTAGATTCAGGAATAAAAAAAAGCCCCCGAAATCGAGGGCTGTTTTTTTTCAGTATATTTCAGGTTCAGGCCATTGCTGCTTCAGCCTCTTTTACTTCCTCATCGAAGATCGGCAGCGTCTGGACGATAGCCTGGAAGACCAGGATTCCGGCACAGACAACGGCTATCGAGATAAATATCTCCTGCCAGGTCGGGAAGTACATTCCGCCCATTTGATCGATCATCCCGGTCAGGGTGGCATTGAGCCTGTTAAGGACGACACCGAATATCACCAGGAATGCCCCCAGTCCACGGGCGGTCGGATTTGACTGCCCGGGCCCGATGAGAAGGATGATTGGTATGATTGCTCCCACGATTATCTCGATCCAGAACCACGTGGAAACAAATCCCGGTGACATGGAAGCCCATCCGCCGTTCATCGATATGTCGATCATTCGCCAGATAAAGTAGATTGCTGCGACGATCGCACAACCCTTGGCAAGGCTCTTGAGAATGTCATTTTCAATCGCCCGACCGTAGGTTTTTGAGCTCCACTGCGATTCGAAGATCACCATCGCGAATCCGACCATAACTGCCGACAGAAGGAAGTTAAATGGAAGGTTCGGTGAGTACCAGAGGGGACTGAGTTGTTCCTTTGTTAGAGTGAGCAGGGCACCCAGTGACGACTGGTGAAGCACTGATAGCATGATGCCGATAATCGCCAGCGGGATGGTCAGTGCATGCAGCGCCTTGTACGCTGCGTGGTTCTTTATACCCTGGAACCACATCGGGAGAAACTCCAGGAAGAGGACCAGGAAGTAGAAGAAAACGCACAAACCGACCTCGAGCATGACCGAATGGAACTGGGGTAAAATCAGGACGTGGTAGACGAACCATGGTCGACCAAGGTCCAGGAGTACACCCACGATAACCAGCGCGTAACCGAGAAACGCGGTCAATATCGCCGGTCTGATTAACGGTTTGTAACGCTTAAGATTGAAAATATGCACGGTCCCTGCAATTATGAAGCCCCCTGCCGCCAGGGCGACACCACACATGACGTCGAAGGCGATCCAGAAGCCCCAGGGAAATTCATCGGTCAGGTTTGTCACCGCCCCCAGACCCTGGGTATACCGAATGAATGCAAGTATCAAACCAAAAATGACGAGCAGCAGAGCCACTATATTTAACGGTGTGGGTCTTAGTATGCGCTTATCCATGGTTCGTATTCTCCTCGTTTTAACTCGGATTCACCTGAAGGCTTACTTCTTCTCTGCCCCCGGCATTCGTCGATGTGTAATAAAGTAAATGACACTCATCAGGGCTGCGACGATAACCGCAACGTATGGCACCTTGGATAGCGATGCCCATGAGTATGACGGGTACGAAGCCTCGCCCAGGTCAGTACGGAACCCGAAATCATCGAGCGTTATATCTTTGGTCGACAGGAACATTACAGCTGTCCCACCGACGGCTTTCTCGCCGTACACGGTATCCTGGTACCTGTCCGGTGCTGCGGCAATTCGTGCATGGGCATCGGCAATAATATCTTCCCGGTTACCGAAGATCACCGCGTCCG
Source organism: Planctomycetota bacterium (assembly GCA_030614715.1). Lineage (GTDB taxonomy): Bacteria > JAJVIF01 > JAJVIF01 > JAPKYR01 > JAPKYR01 > JAUWTM01. Next base: position 77,476 of record JAUWTM010000003.1, on the reverse strand, counting down.
TCAGGCAGACCTTCGAACATGCGGGCTCCTCACCGGCACCGATCCTGTCGAAACAGAACGTGCACTTAGTTACCGCGGGATTCCAGGATTTCCATTCGTACTTAGGGATAGTGAACGGGCAGGCCAGCATGCAGTAGCGGCAGCCTATACATTTCCACTCGTCGTATACAACCGCACCTTCCTCGGTCTTAACGAAGGCTTCCACCGGGCAGGCAGCCACGCAAGCCGGATCCTCGCAATGCAGGCACATGTGACGCCGGTAGTACCAGCGTTGCGGCAATGCGGGATCTGTATCCGGAAGGTAATTGTACTCGAGCCTGTTATATGTTGCCGCTTCCAGCTTGGGTGGATTATCACGCGTGTTCGTGAAATACGTCCTGTGATACTCCAGGTCGTTCCATTCCTTGCAGGCCACCTGACATGCACGGCATCCGATGCACTTCGTCAGGTCGTTTAGCATTGCGTATGTTGACATCTAGGTCTCCTTTGCCATTGTCACTCGGTCACAATGTCATCGGTTTTTCACTAAGTCTTTTGAATATCGCACAGGAAAACCTTGTATTCAGGTATCATCGTGTTGCAGTCACCGACGTTTGCCGTAAGCAGGTTGGCGGAGTAGTTCAGGTTCTCGTCTCCACCCCACCTGAGGCCTGCGTAGCCCCAGTGCCACGGCAATGCAACGATCTCAGTCTTGACCCCGCCTAGCATTAACGCTTCCATTCGCCTGGTCACGTTTGCGCGGGCCAGTACATTGCCGCGTCCCGATACGACACGCACCCAGTCACCGGCCTTGATGCCCTTAGCTTCAGCGAGTTCGGGGCTCATCTCGACATGCATCTCGGGGGCCAGTTCGCATAGGGGTTCGAGGTTCCTGGTCATCGCACCGGACAGCCAGTGCTCGATTTGCCTATGTGTAGTTCCTACAATCGGGAATTCTGCGCTTCCGGTTTCCGCACGCGTGTCCATCGCATCCTGCCAGAGCACGATGACCGGGTTATCGATCATCCTGTTAGCTCCCGGATGCACTGGATTAATGGCAAGCGGTGTTTCGAACGGTTCGTAATGCTCGGGGAACGGACCGCCCTTCGTCTTGCCCTTCGGTACGAACATGTAGCCGTGCTGGTCATTGGGCATGATGAACGGAGCTGCGATGGACGCCCTCGGATGTGCGGTCTTGGAGAAATCGGGCACGTCGTTAAACGTCCACTCCGTCTGCCAGCTTGCTCTCTCGGCAGGATCGGCGTCCGCGAAGGCTGGGTTGAAGCTTACGAGCGGCCTTGCGGGATCCCACGGCTGACCTCTCTCGTCGGCAGCACACCTGTTGTATATGACATGACGGTTAACCGGCCATGCGTAGGTCCAGTTGGGGAATATGAGAAGTCCGGACGGGTCGCTGTTGTCGTGCCTTTCGGCATGGTTGGTTTCCGGATCCGGGTAGAAGCCCGACATGATCCAGTTGCCCGATGCAGTGGTCCCGTCCGCGGTAAGCTTGGTGAAATTCTCAACTTGGTCGCCGTGTCGTGGTGACGTCTCTGTGTAGTAGCCGTTGATCTCCATCGCAACCCTGTGGGCTGACGGCTCATGCTCACCTTCCGGAGTGTAGTCCCAGTTGAGCTTTGTGATCGCTTCCTTAACCGGTCCGCCTTCCGCGTTGTAAAGGGCTTGCAGGCGTCGGACATACTGATCCAGGACCCAGAGATCGGCCTTCGCTTCACCCGGAGGTGGAACAGCCGCGTATCGCCACTGGATCCATCGACCGGAGTTAGTGATGCTTCCCTCTTTCTCAAATGATGAAGCTGCAGGAATGAGGAAAACTTCCGTCTGGATGTCAGCCGGATTAGCACCCGGACGCTTCCAGAAGATCGATGTCTCGGTCTCCCAGAGGTCGGCGGCTACCATCCATTTCAGGTTATCGAGTGCCTCGCCGGTAAAGTTGGTGTTCGGACCGCCCACCATCGGATTCTGACCCCAGACCAGAAGGCCTTCAATGGTTCCAGCGTGCATCGCTTCAAACAATGCGATCCACGAATGACCGTGACCCTCGGTGCCGGGTGATCGTTTAGGCAGGAAGTCGAAGCAGAAGTCGCGTTCGGGTGTTGCATACTCACCCCAGAACGCTTTCAGGAGGCTGACAAGGAACTTTGGTTTATTCGCCCAGTAACCGTACTGCGGTGTTTCTTTCTCTATGTATGCCTGGAGATTTGGATGGCTGGCTGCGACCGGGCATGCCATGTATCCCGGGATGATATGGAACAGCATCGCCATATCGGTGGAACCCTGCACGTTGCTCTCGCCGCGAAGTGCGTTGATTCCGCCGCCGGCGACTCCCATGTTGCCGAGGAGCAGCTGCAGGATTACGTATGATCTGATGTATGCGACCCCGACAGTGTGCTGGGTCGAACCCATTGCATACAGGATGGACCCGTTCTTTGTACTGGTACCACCGTGCTCGGCATACATGCTTGCAAGCTGAACAAAAGTATCAACCGGGATTCCGGAGATTTCGGATACCTTCTCAGGAGTATAACGTGAGTAATGCCGCTTCAGGTGCTGGTAAACGCAGTTCGGGTCGCGCATTGTGGGATCGCGAAGCGCTTTTCCGTCCTCGCCGCGCTGGTAGTCCCAGCTTCCGGTTGCGTATTTCCTGTTGCTTTCGTCGTAGCCGGAGAAAATTCCCGTGTTCGGATCAAACTCGAAATCTTCCTTGACCAGGAACGGACCGTCGGACATCAGCTTAACGTAATCGGTGTGCTGAAGGTTATTCCCGAGCACGTAGTTGATCATGCCGCCGATGATGGCGATGTCGGTTCCGGGTCGGAAACGTACGAACAGGTCCGCACTGCCGGCCGACGTGGTGAACCGGGGATCAGCCACGAGAAGCTTTGCGCCACGGGTTTCCTGGGCATGTGTGATCCACTTGAATGCCATCGGATGGTTCTGTGCTGCGTTCGATCCGATGATGAAGAAGCAGTCGCTGTTACCCATGTCGGTCCAGTGGTTGGTCATCGCGCCTCGACCGAAACTCGACCCAAGTGCCCCGACGGTCGAGGAGTGGCATATCCTTGCCTGGTGCTCGAAGTAATTTATACCTAGAGCCCTTACGAATTTATGAATTGTGTAACATTCTTCGTTGTCCAAGGATGCTCCACCGAGGGACGCGATGGCTTCGGTGTGGTTTACTGTCACACCGTTGGAGTCGCGCTGGACGAAAGTCCGGTCGCGGGTTTCCTTTATAAGCCCTGCGATCCTGTCGAGAGCTTCATCCATCGAAATGTCCTGCCAATCGGTTCCGCCCGCCGGACGATACCTTACTTTATCAAGACGTCGTGGATTCCTGTGTGCGGCGATGCTGGCCAGGGCTTGTCCCTTGGGGCACAAGGCCCCCTGGTTGATGGGATGGTCCGGATTGCCCTCGGCACCAATTACAACACCGTCTTTCACGTAGACATCAATCCCGCAACCGACGGCACAGTATGGACAGACCGAGTAGGTTTTTGTTGCCCCTTCGGTCTTCATTGGTGGTGGGTCATGCGGGCTTGGATGATCGGCTGCATGCGCCGGCTGAGTGCCAACAGCAGTGCCGGCTGCGGTCAAACCGATCAGTTTTAAAAGATCACGCCGTGAGAGTTTCATCGAGGTCACCCTTAATTCAGTCATGGTCCTACAGGTAACCAGACTGTGATTTAAAACCTGATACTTCCCGAGGATGAGAAGTTAATACAGATGAGAGTGATTTAACTGGCCGGAGTATACCACCTTGATTTATGTGAAAGAAAGTACAATGTTGGCAATCCGTTGTGAAAAATTGAACATAACGCTTGGTTGAAAAATAGTTTTAATATCGATAATTTCTCGTTAATAATGGGGATTGGACAGGCGGGTGAAATAATTCACATTAATCTTTTCGCGGCTTGTAAGTCCCGGCAGCTATAAAAATGCTGATTTCAAAAAGTATGTAAATGGGAAGTGCAAGGAGCATGAGATTGAGGGGATCACCAGTCGGTGTCAGCATAGCGGCAAGGAAGACGGTACCCAGGACTGCGAACTTACGGTTCGATGCAAGCATTCCGGCGTTGACAATTCCAAGTTTTGCGAGGAAGTAAGTAATCAGCGGTATCTGGAAAACTAATCCACCGGCGAGAATCAGGAGCAGCACGAATGTAAAGTAAAGTTCCAGCGTAATATTCGTTTCGATATCAACTCCAAGGTCTAAGCCGATCAGGAACGGAAGAGCGACAGGAAGCATGATAAAAAAAATAAATGCCGCACCGATGGTGAACAGAATTGCCGATGCAGGGATCATCAGGAGTAAATAACGCCTTTCATTGTTTTTAAGGCCGGGTCTCAGGAAAAGCCAAAACTGGTGAACGATAAACGGCAATGCGACGAACAGTCCCACGATGAAGGACGTCTTGATTAATGAGGTCAGTTTCTCAGCCGGGCCCAGCACCTGCAGCTGGGCTTCGGGTATCGCCACTATCGGTGAGAGGATCCACGCGAAAACCCATTTTTCGGTAACAAAAAAACCGACAATACAGCCGGCGATGAGATAGATTGTCGAGTAAATGAAGCGTAAACGAAGTTCGTTCAGGTGTTCGTAGATCGGGCTGATCTTCACGGTGTCTTCCGCCGGTGCAATACTGTCTTCAGGCGGAGAAACTTGCCCGTTTGACCCAGCCATCCTAGCTACTCTTGACCTCCTCCTCCGCGTCTGCAATCTCCTTGGGGATGTCACCCAGTTCTTCCTTGGCGCCCTTGATACCTTTCTTGAACTCAGTTATCGCTTTGCCTACAGACCGAGCGAGGTCAGGTATCTTGGACGGTCCAAAGATCAGGAGAATTATTACCAGCAGAATAATCCATTCCCAACCACGTATGCCGAACATGATTCCTCCAGGTTCCGATCCGGTGTGTTTGCCGATAACCGGACATCAGAATATTCCGCGGACAGTGTGCATATTCCGCTTTACTTCTAACAATATAGCACTAACAAACCAACGCTGTCTATTCAGGCTGACTGCTTTTTTAAGTTCGTTGCCGGATAATTCCGATTGACAACAACGACCTTCTTTCAGGAAGCTGCTCTAATTGGCGGTAGGATCATGCCACTGACAGGCTTACGCATGGTCAGGTATGAAATCAACCTTGTTAATTAAAATCTCTTCGCCGGTATCAGGGCCACATACATTCGTGCATTGAGCAGTGCCATATTCCCATTTCGGAAATGGCGAAAGTGCAGGTAGGACGGTATACGCAATTTGCGCAAAGGCCGAGTGCTTCGCCTGACATTTGTTCGCCGGTATTGGCGTCAGGAGGGAAATAGGGTGCGTAGTCGTGGAGCTGGGGATTTTTGTAGCTGTCGCAGTAGTGTACCGGGTAACCTGTCCGTCGGTTGGTACACCCCTTTGTTGCAGTGCAGGAAAGGCACAGGTTACGCTGGGTCGCTATCGATCGAGTTTCCTCACCTGATGGCTGATTCTGTACTTTTTCCTTTTGAACTTCATGATGAGTGATAGTCATGTCTAGCCCCCTTTTGGCTTTGATGAATTTGAATTCAGAAGGACAATAATCATCTATTACAATTTTACCATGTAATTAGTGAAAAAAATCACAATATTAGTGAAAAAAATCACAATATTAGTGAAAATTTTCACAAAATAGGAAAAAATTGCAATTTTTATTAACTTCCAGCAGTTAAATTGCTGGAATAGACCGGAGCAAACTGGTGTTGATCCGCAAGGACTTGACACGACGTTATGTTACATGTAGCATAACGGCGGTTGCTTTTCACTTCATGGGGTTGTCGATTAATTAAGGGGTAATCATACATGGAATTCCAGGGGAATTTTAAATCGGCGCACCGGCAGATTCTGGTGACAATTTTTTCCGTGATCGTGATTTGCATTTTCTCGTGTACACCGGCACGGGACGTTCCCGGTGAGGAACCGGACGATACATCTGGTGAAACTCAGCAGAATGTTGTAATCAAGCTCGCGACTACGACCAGTGTAGACAACTCCGGTCTTCTGAACCACCTCCTACCCGTGTTTACAGCCGAAACGGGCATAGAGGTCGATGTAATCGCTGTCGGCACTGGTGCAGCCCTTGAAATGGGCCGGAAAGGCGACGTCGATATTGTACTGGTCCATGCTCCAGAAGCAGAACAGGAGTTCATCGATGAAGGCTTCGGTTTAGCGCGACATTACGTTGCTCAGAACGAGTTCGTAATCGTGGGTCCGGGGAGTGATCCTCTCGGGATCAGAAATGTTCGCACCGCCGAAGAGGCATTTTCTCTGTTTCTCAGTGGCGATTTACAGTTCATTTCCCGCGGTGATAATTCAGGGACGCACAAGAAAGAGCTGAGTATCTGGGAACTCGTGGGAGAGACCCCCGAGGGTGACTGGTACATTGAATCCGGGCAGGGTATGGGTGCAGTGCTGACTATTGCAGACCAGATGGAAGCATATACGCTGACCGACTCCGGCACATATTACTCGATGGTGAATCACCTTGACCTCGTCCTGCTGCTGCTCGGTGATCCGGCCCTGGAAAATATCTACTCGATAATACCCCTGAATCCGGAATTGCATCCGGATCTGTTACACGACGAGGCGATGGAGCTGGTGAACTGGATTACCGGACCCACGTCGATCGATTTGATAAACGACTATGAAGTAAACACGCACCGGTTGTTCAATGTGGCCAACCGGTAGGACTTAGTACACGGGTTAAAGCGCATGGGTCAATTGTTCGACTCGATAGCTGAAGCGTTCCACCTGCTGTCTGGTGGTGACATTGAAGTATACGGTCTCATCGGCACGTCGTTCAGGGTTGCGCTCACCTCGACAGTTATTGCCGCGATCATCGCTTTCCCGTTGGGGATCTGGCTGGGGCTCGGGAAATTCAAAGGAAAACGTGCGATTGACATTATATTCAACACCCTGTTGTTCCTGCCGACAGTGGTGGTCGGGCATCTTGTGTACATGTTTTTGACCCGTGAGGGTCCCCTTGGTGATTACCGTCTGCTTTTTTCCCAGACAGCGATAGTCATCGGGCAGGTGATACTCGCGACGCCAATCATAACGGCAATGGTGTCGAACGCGATCAGGGTGGCCGATCCCAGGATAATGGCAACATCGTTAGCCCTGGGCACGGGACGTTTGCGGGCCTACGCTGCATTGCTGGGTGAGATCAGAGAGCTAGTCCTGCTCTCGGTTGTCGCGGCGTTCGGGCGTGTAATCGCGGAGGTTGGCGTGTCGATGATGCTGGGGGGGAACATTTTCGGCAAAACCCGCACGATCACGACCGGGATAGCCCTTCTGACCAGCCAGGGAGAGTTTGGTCGGGCTACAGCACTTGGGCTTGTACTTCTGATCATTGTTTTCATTATTAATATCCTTGTTTACCAGGCAACGCACAGGGCTGGAACATGAAAGCACTGGAACTGCAAAATATCAGGAAGACCCATAACGACAGGGCAATCCTGGACGTGAAGTCCCTTGAGATTGAGAAGGGTCAGCGTGTGGCGGTTGTCGGGCCTAACGGTTCTGGTAAAACAACCCTGCTTACAGTGGCAGCCCTGTTGGACAAACCTGACACCGGCAGCGTGAAAGTGCACGGAGAACCTGCGGACTGGCGAAGGATAGAGAAAGTTCGCGGGCATCTCGGTTACATGGCGCAGGAGCCGTACTTTTTCAGGGGTTCGCTCCAAAAAAACCTTGAATTTGCGATCTCGGGCAACGGGATATCGAAAAACGACAGGCTTTCGAGGATTGAAAAGTACGCTGGCAGGCTTGGACTGAAGGATGTGCTCAATCGATCACCGCGTACGTTCTCCTCGGGTGAGAGGAAACGTGCCGCTATTGCACGAACACTCATCCGCGAGCCATCAATACTGATCATGGATGAGCCGTTTACATTTATCGACTCTGCAAGTGCTGCCGTGCTGGAGGATACAATTAAAAATCTGCCGGAGGACAGGACCCTGGTCTTTTCGACACATGACCTGTCCCATGCGTACAAACTTGCAGACCGTATTATTACCCTCCAGTCAGGTAAGGTGTCGCCATGGACACCCGAAAACGTGTTCAGGCTTACCGCGTCGAGAACCGACGATGGTTACGAACTGTTAACAGAGGCTGGAACGTCTGTTTATTTTCCCGGTGACCTAGAGGATGGGAAAGAATACATAGTGTCCGTTAATCCAAACGAAGTTCTTGCATCGAAGCAGCCGATCGAGACATCGGCACGTAACAGTTACAACGGTGAGATTCAAAAGATCGAGACATCGGGTACAAGAACCGTATTAGTTACGGTACACTGCGGGTCCGGTTTTCAGCTTCGGGTTACGCTTACCGATCGCGCAATGAAGGAACTTGGCCTGGGTGTCGGTGATGACGTGTGGGTGCACTTTAAGTCCACAGCGATTCACGTGCACCAGTAACTAAATGTGTTTTAGGAAATCAGTACAGGAAACGCGCAATGATATCAGTCGACGATGCAGTGGAAATTGTCCTTGGGGAAGCTGAAACGCTTCCGACCATGCACGTGGTGATAGAGGGCTCAAAGGGATATATCCTTTCCGAACCGGTATTTTCCGACATCGACTTTCCCGCGTTTGACAGGGTGATGATGGACGGATACGCCCTGATGGCAGCGTCCTCTGGCGAGGGTGTGATCCTGCCTGTCGATGGTGTCGTAAGCGCGGGAGAGTTCAGAACCGATCCGGTTCCTGAAGGTCATGCTGTAAAAATCATGACCGGTGCACCACTGCCTCCCGGTACCGACGCGGTCATCCAGGTCGAGTTGACATCGGATGCAGGTGACGGGAATGTAAAACTAAATGCCGGGATCGAATCCGGTACGAACATAGCCGTGCAGGGTGAGGAAGTGAAGAAGGGGGTGGAGCTGTTACCAGTCGGGCTGGTAATCGATTCGGCTGTGGCATCCGTGATGGCGATGGCCGGACGCGCCAAGGTGAACGTTTACAGCGTCCCGCGTATAGGGATACTGTCGACTGGAAGCGAACTGGTACGACCGTCGAAGAAGATCCCCGAACCTGGCCAGATCAGGGACTCCAATACGTACGGGCTGAACGTCCAGTGCCTTTTGTGGGGAGGCGTTCCGATCAGGCTCGGAAATCCCGGCGACGATCCTGATGAACTGAAGAGGTTCATTGAGAAAGGACTCGAATATAACATCCTCGCATTGACCGGCGGAGTCTCGATGGGTGACTACGACCTTGCACCGGACATCCTCAGGGAAATTGGAGTCGAGATATTATTCCACAAGGTCGCTCAGAAACCCGGAAAACCCCTGCTGTTCGGCAAGCGTGACAAGACGTATGTTTTTGGACTTCCGGGAAACCCGGTCGCTGCTTACCTGGGATTCGAACTTTACGCAGGACCGCTGATACGTCGTATGTCAGGCGATGTGGACTTCAGGACAGAATGGTTCAAGGCAACAGCTGCGGGTGAATTCAAGGTTAAAACCGATCGTACCCTGTTAAAGGCGTCGAAAATTGTATGGGAGGACGGTGGCTGGAAGGCGTATCCGGTTGACTCAATGGGTTCTGCGGATATCTTCGCAGTCGTGGGTACAAACTCGTTCGTAAGATTAAAGGAAGGAAAATACGTGGTTCCGGCAGGAGAGGAGGTTGATTTCTTCTTTACAAGAGGAAACCATCATGGAACTCAAAGATAAACTCGGGAGAAAGATCAGTTATCTTCGGCTGTCAGTGACGGATCGCTGCAACCAGAGGTGTATCTACTGCATTCCCGAGGAGGGTATTGATTTTACATCGTACAGAAATGTCCTCCGTCTCGAGGAACTTGCGGGTCTTGCCGCACGGTTTATTGAACTGTTCGGTATTGATAAGATACGTCTGACAGGAGGAGAACCACTCGGCAGGAAGAATATCGAGTTCCTGGTTGAGATAATTTCCTGCATACCGAACCTGGGGGAAATTACACTGACTACTAATGGCGTATTGCTTGCTGGCAAGGCACAGGCGCTGTACAAAGCCGGACTATCCCGGGTGAATGTCTCACTGGATTCAATCGATCCCGATAAATACAGGTACATCACCGGTGGCGGTAACCTTCAAGACGTTCTCAGGGGTCTCAGGACCGCGCGCGAAGCCGGGTTCGATCCGATCAAGATCAACACCGTCCTGCTTCCGGGATTCAACGAGGCTTGTGAGTTTGTGGAATGGGCAAACCGCGAGGGTTACATGTCCAGGTTCATCGAATTCATGCCACCGTCGACCCTGACCCGCGTGGATATCGATGGCAGGGGACCTGTTGAAGCCGAGATAGTGAAGGAGCTTGATAACGCATTCGGGAAGGTGCGCGAAATTAAAGCTGCGAACGGGACTCATGGAAAGATCGCCCGTCGTTACGGGTTCGAGAACAATGACTACCAGTTCGAAATAATTCCCGGCACTTCGGAACCATACTGCGGGACATGCAACCGCATTCGAATCGACTGCCAGGGCACACTTCGGTCGTGTCTTTACAGTTCTGATGAACTCCAGCTCAATGCACTGTCAGGCGTGACGGATGATGAGTTCATCGAGAAAGTTACTGATTTCATCGCGCGTAAAACGGGCAGGACGCTTGAACACATTGGAAGCGGCATGTCAAAGGTGGGAGGCTGACATGGAACTGAGTCATCTCGATGAAAAAGGCAATGCAAGAATGGTCGACGTTTCTGACAAGGACATAACAAAGCGTATAGCGATCGCAGGCGGATTTATTTACATACGTCCGGACGTCCTTGACGCGATTCAGTCCGGAGCAATCCCGAAGGGTGACGTACTTGCGGTTGCGCGGGTAGCTGGAATCCAGGCTGCGAAACGCACGAGCGAGCTGGTACCGCTCTGCCATCTGCTTCCTGTTGAGCAGGCTTCTGTTGATTTTAAGTTTGAAAAAAATGGCATTGAGATAACCGCGAAAGTTGTGACCACCGGGAAAACAGGTATCGAGATGGAAGCGCTGACAGTTGTGTCGGTCGCGGCACTGACCATCTACGATATGTGCAAGGCTGCCGACAAGTCCATGAGAATCTGCGGTATACGTCTGCTGGAGAAATCCGGAGGACGGTCAGGTCATTATGTGCGCAGTGAGGAGAAAAGGACCGCGAAGATTCTCGCGGCATGCGTCAGCGAAAAAAAGGGCACTGTAAAAGTTAACGTAGGGACGATAAAACTTATCGAAGGTTACGGAGTCGAGGGCGATGCCCACGCTGCACCGGGGAAACGCCAGGTTTCAATTATCAGCATCGAGTCTCATAAAAAACTCAATGCAAAGGGGCTTGATGTTAAACCGGGTGATTTCGGGGAGAACCTGACAATCGAGGGCTTCATGCCCCACGAGCTTCCGGTTTGCACAAAATTGCGAATAGGCGATGTGGAACTTGAGGTCACGCAGATTGGGAAGGAATGTCACGCGGCTTGTGCTATTAAAAAACAGGTCGGAGACTGCCCGATGCCCCGTGAGGGAATTTTCGCAGCTGTAATCAAAGGAGGCGAGGTCAGTGTCGGACAAACCGTTGAAGTCGTATAAGGCACAGATTGTGACAATGTCGGACTCACGCTCATCCGGCGAACGCGTGGACACTGTCGGGCCGATGCTTACCGGTGTGCTTCGGGATCATGGTGCGGAAGCGAATGACCCGGTGATTGTGCCCGATCAGAAAGAGGATATTGTTGCCGTGTTAAAGAAACTGGTCGATGACGATGGTATAGACCTTGTCCTGACGACCGGTGGAACGGGACTCGCACCACGGGATGTCACACCGGAAGCCACTGGAGAGGTTGTTGAGAAAGAGATACCGGGTCTTTCAGAGTATTTGCGTCACGAAGGCGGCACTAAGACGATCAGGGCGTACCTGTCGCGGGGAATTGTGGGAATTCGCGGGAGCAGCCTGATTATTAACGTTCCGGGAAGCGAACGCGGAGCGATGCAGTCGCTGGAATCCCTTCTGCCGCTGCTCCCGCATGCGCTTGAGACCGTGAGGGGAGAGTCGCACGAGTGTGGTAAAAAACTTGGTGAAAAGGACCATCTGCATACTCATTAGGAAGAAATGATTACAACCGCTGTCATAATTTTTGGAGGAAAAAGCCTTCGCTACGGACGTCCCAAGGGTCTTGAGACGGTCGGTGATACTACGCTTGTCGGTAAAATTGCGGATGAGATCCGTGCAGCGGGAATCACTGACATCCATCTCTCCACGGATGACTCGGAAATATACAGTGACCTCGGGCTTCCGATGGTACAGGACAGGTATCCCGGCTGCGGACCTCTTGCGGGAATCCACAGCGCGCTTGTGGAGACTGGAGCGGAGAGAATTCTGGTGCTCCCGTGCGACCTTCCGGGCATAACCGCTGCTGAAATTAGAAAACTACTTCAATACACCCTCGAAAATCCAGCGCAGGTTGTTTTTGCAGTCACCGAAACCAACGAGCATCCGCTTTGCTCGGTTGTCAGCAGTGAGCTTGTCGATGTTCTGGATACTGCACTGAAAAGTGGGCATCACGCGGCCCTGAGGTTCTTCAGGGGCGTCGATCACAACACTGTTTATATTGATAACGACAGGGCATTCCATAACGTGAACACGCCGGATGATTTTAAGAAATGGGAGGACAGCAATGTCCTCTGAATTCCTCTGGGACGATATGGATATTGTGCGTTACTCCCGGGCTGACGGCCTTGTGGAAGTAGAGGACCCGGTTGTACGTGAGACATCGCTTCGGATCTTTGTGAACGACCGTGAGATTGTCGCGCTGCAGTCGCTTCTTAATGAGGTAAAAGAACTGGCAGTCGGGTTCCTTTACACAGAATGCGTGATCAATGACCCTTCGGCCATTCGGGATATAGAGTTCCGGGAAGGTCTGCACGCGGTAGTCGTTAAGACTGGGGAAGACATTCCGAGCACAAATATCCCCACGGTACGGTCAGTGACCTCAGGCTGTGGTGCTGGCGTGTCGTTCGTCGATCCACTTCAGTCGCAATTGTTCAGAAAAGTGGAATCGGTGAGCACGCTGAAGGCGGAAGCCGTACAAGGCCTGATGCGAGGGTTGCTCAAGGCATCGAAATTGTTCCAGGAGACCGGGGGAGTTCACATCGCGGCTCTCAGCGACGGTGAGGAACTGATTCATATCTCAGAGGACATTGGAAGACATAACTGCATCGATAAAATTGTGGGATGGATGCATTTGAACCCGGAAAAAATACCTGGGCGAAAAATAATACTCTCGAGCGGGCGTCTGTCGAGTGACATTGTCGCGAAGTCGGTACGGGGCGATGTGGAATACGTAATTTCACACTCAGCTCCGACCAGGGGTGCCGTACAGTTAGCAAGAGAGTTTGGAATAACCCTGATCGGGTTTGCACGGGGTAATCGATTCAACATTTATTCAAATGAGGAGCGAATTACAACATGAGTGAGACGACAAAGATCTACCTGGATAATCCGTCGGATTCGGCGAAGGAGAACCTGGAGAAATTTTTCGGTGACGCGGGAATTACGGTTGAATGGGCGACATCTGCCGACGGTGCAGGTGTGGTCATTGACTGGCCGGAAGATAAAGAAATCTGTGAAACAGGCGTATTGCATGCGGGGGGACGTGTTACATGCCCTTACGCTTTCGCAGCCGCGTCGAAGATGAAAATTGAGCGTCGCGTCATGGGTGAACTCATGAATCACCTTGACATCAGGATTAATGAGTGCCAGCTGGGGTGCTTCCCGTAATGAAAATATGGCTCATATCCGGCTCAAGTTCAGGGCTTGGTAAAACAACCCTGTCACAGGACCTTGCAAAGGTCCTGCCGGACGCCGTATATGTGAAAATCGGGCGTGGCAAGCGAAGGAAGGATGGACCTGCCAACTTTTTTACGTCCTCCGAGGATGGCCTTAGGTTCATCGTCGGACTCAAGGGTAAGCACAGGCACTGCATTGTCGAGTCCAACCGGTTAGTTGGAAAACTCGATGCCGACGTGACCATATTCCTTGACCAGCTCAACGGTGACCGTCGTGTAGATTCATTTAAATTCCGCAATGCTGCAAATATTCTTGTAGGTCTGGACGGCAATAAACCTAAGTGGAAATCTGTTTTTGGAAAACTGAAGCTGCCGGCTAAAGCCGTGACTAAGATCATGCACATCATGGAATCCCAGCAGGAGTTTCTATTAAAAAAGAAGTTATCGATACGGACCAAGATCTGGTTCGGTGTTGAGGGAAAGGTTGTGTTTGGCGAGGGACTGGCTCGACTGCTGCAGGGTATCGACCTCCTCGGTAGCCTGACGAAAGCCGCGAAGGAGGAGGGAATTTCGTACCGTCACGCGTGGGGAGACATCAAACGTGCGGAGGAACGTCTAGGATTCGAATTAATCGACAGGCAGACCGGAGGAAAGGCTGGAGGCGGATCGCGGCTGACAAAAGGGGGACGCAGGCTGCTGGAAAGCTACGGTCGATTGAAGAGAAAAGTGATCAGGGAAAGCGACCGCTGGTTTACTGAAATGAACGAGGAGATCCTGCGTGAATTCAATAAATGACATCCAAAATTTTACTTAACGTCTTGACATATACAACTGCGGCAGGCATTTATATACGATGGGTCTTCGGATAAGGGGGGGATCCCATCACGTTGAAAATAAACCATCGATAAGGTGGCGCATGCTTGAATCGCTGTTAAATCCGCAAAGCATTGCAGTAATAGGCGCATCCAGATCACCTGACAAGTTCGGCCACAGGGTTGTTCGAAACCTGGTCGATTGTGGATTTAATGGAACGATTATACCTGTAAACCCTAACGCGGATTCCATTCTGGACCTTGCGTGTTACCCGGATCTTAAAACTTACGGAAAGGAAATCGATCTCAGCATCATCGTCGTCCCGGCACCGCTGGTGGTGGATGCAGTCAGGGAATCAATCACCGCGGGGGCAAAGGCGGTGACCGTACTCGGTGCGGGATTCAAGGAGGTCGGTGGCGAGGGCGTCGACAGGGAAAATGAAATCGCGGAAATGTGCTCAAATGCAGGCGTGCGTCTCCTCGGACCAAACTCACTGGGATTGATCAACACCGAAAACAACCTGAACGCCTCAGTTGCGAGGAAAATGCCGTCTCGGGGAAGCATCTCGATCTTTTCACAATCCGGAGCTGTGTGTTCGACAATCGTTGACTGGGCGCATGGCCGTCACCTCGGCCTTGCCAAGTTCGCGAGCCTCGGGAATAAGGCCGACCTTAACGAGATCGACTTCCTTGAAGCACTGGCTGCCGACGAACAGACCGAAGTGATCTGCGGTTACCTGGAAACTATTTCATCCGGTGACGGATTTGTTAAGGCGGCGGAGATCGCAGCTTCAACGAAACCAGTCATTATATTGAAAGTCGGAACTACCAAAGCAGGTGGCAGGGCTGCGATAAAACACACTGGTGAGGTAAACAGCGGGTCGATTGGCTACGGTGCCGCTTTCAAACGTTCCGGCGTCGTCCGCGCCGACACATTCGGTGATCTCCTTGATTTTGCTACTGCCTTCGGACTTCAGCCGCTACCGGACGGAGACCGTATTGTGATCATCACGAATGCAGGCGGACCGGGAGTTATGGCTGTCGATGCAATCGACCGTCTAGGCCTGCAGATGGCGGAGCCCGGTGAAGCATCAATTAAGTTATTGAAAGGTAAATTTCCACCTGCAGCGATGGTTGGCAATCCGATCGACCTGATTGGAGACGCCGGTCCCGACAGGTACGTGGAAGCTGTCACGACATTGCAGGATGATGAGAATGTCGATGGCCTGATCGTAATAATGACCAACCAGGAGAGGACGCAGCCGGCCGAGACAGCCCGTGCCCTGAAGGACTGCCTGAAGGGTGAGAAGCCGCTTCTTTCGGTGTTCATGGGTGGGGATGAGATGAGTCCGGGACGTGACGAACTCGCTGCATTGAACCTGCCGTATTTTATTTCCCCGGAACAAGCGGCTAAGGCAATGAAAGCCATGGTTGACTATTCTGCGTGGCGAAAGCGACCGCCGAGGGTAGTCACGAGGTTCCCTGTTAACAGGCGGCGAGTCGAGCGTGTTATCAACAGGCACATTAAAAGGGGACACGCGGAGATCACGGAGGTCCAGGCGAAGGAGATTCTGCGCGCTTACGATTTCAACGTACCGGATGGTGGTATTACCAACAATGCCGAGGACGCTGTAGAAGTTGCTGAAAGGATCGGTTATCCGGTAGCCATGAAGATTGCGTCGTACGACATCATTCACAAGTCAGATGTCGGCGGCGTGAAACTTAACGTCGCAAATGCGGATGCCGTGAGGGATACATTCGAACTCATGATGCTGCGTGTCAACCGTAGAGCCCCGAAGTCCCGGGTCGAGGGTGTTTACGTGGAGCAGATGTGTTCGCCGGGACTCGAGGTGATCATAGGGACAAGGTTGGATCCGGATTTCGGTCCGATGCTGATGTTCGGCCTGGGGGGAATTTTCGTGGAGGTCATGGAGGACGTGACTTTCTACCTTGCGCCGATCACGCAGGAAGAAGCGATGCAGATGCTCAAGAGTACGCGGTCGTACAAGCTGCTGAAGGAGCGTCACGGACAGGCGGGAATAGACCTCCAGGCGGTAGCGAGTGGTCTCCAGCGAATAAGCCAGCTTGTCACTGATTTTCCCCAGATCGCGGAACTGGACATAAATCCATTCGTGGTCAGGGAAATCGGCAATCCACCGGTTGTCGTGGATGCCAGGATGATCCTGTCGGTAGCAAACGATAATAATGGCTGAACAGTCAAAGAGAAATTACGATCCGGACTGGGAGGGTAAGTATCCCGACCTGCTGACTACTGCGAGAAAAGCGGTAAGTTATATTCGTCCGGGGAGCCGCGTTTTTATATCGACAGGATGCGCCCAGCCGTTAAAACTTACCGAAGCGCTGGTACAGGTGTCGAAGGAGCTTGCGGACATTGAGATTGTCCAGCTGCTGACGTTCGGGGACGCGCCTTACGCAACAAAGGATCTCGCGCAGTACTTCAGGATGAACAGTTTCTATGTTACCGGGAATATCAGGGAACTCGTCAGCGATGGGCATGCTGAATACACACCGATCTTCCTTTCGGACATCCCCGACCTGTTCACGTCCGGACAGCTTCCCCTGGACGCTGCACTGATACAGGTCACGCCGCCGGACGAGGACGGCATGTGCAGCCTAGGGATATCGGTAGATATTGCTAAGAGCGCGGCTGAGAATGCATCGATTGTTATTGCCCAGGTTAACCCGCAAATGCCGAGGACCCGTGGCGACTGCAACCTGCACGTTCACGATTTTGATTACCTGGTTCCCGGTGATTTGCCGTTACTGGAATATGTCGCACCGGATCGAAACGATATTACCAGCAAGATTGGCGAGTACGTTGCGGCGTTGATAGATGACGGATCGACTATCGAGGTCGGGATCGGTGGAATCTCCCAGGCAGTACTTGAATACCTCAAGGGTAAGGAAGACCTTGGTGTACATTCAGAGATGATTAACGATGCAATCATCGATCTCGTGGAGTCCGGTGTAATAACCGGGGCATGCAAGTCGGTAGACAAGAGAAAAATCGTTACCAGTTTCTGCCTGGGAACACGTCGACTGTACGATTACATAGACAATAACCCGGTCTTTTCATTCAGGCCAACAGAATATGTGAACGATCAGGTCGTGATCGGACGGCAGCATAAACAGGTCGCCGTGAACATGGCGCTCGAAGTCGACCTGACAGGACAGGTCTGTTCTGATTCGCTTGGAACAATGATTTATTCAGGGATCGGAGGGCAGGCGGATTTCAACAGGGGCGCGGCGATGTCGAACGGTGGGAAAGCGATCATCGCATTGCCGTCGACCGCGAAGGACGGGAAAGTTTCGAGGATCGTTGCCCACTTAAGCAAAGGGGCAGGGGTCGTTACAACCCGTGGCGATGTGCATTATGTTGTCACCGAATTCGGTTCGGCATACCTGCACGGAAAAAGCATACAGGAACGCACGCTTGCACTGATCAGCATAGCGCATCCCGATTTCCGCGAGAAGCTGCTCAAGGAAGCTATCGTAGCGAATTACCTGCACCGCAGGATGATAGAGCTGGGGGGGAGAATTCATGTCGGACCGTCGGACCTGCGCGCGACATACATCCTGAATGACGGGACACTTATTAACTTCAGGCCGATACACCCGACAGATCCGGACCGGGTCAAGGACCTCTTCTACGCACTATCCGAGGAGAGCGTGTACCTGAGGTTCATGTCAAGGATGAAACGTCTCCAGCACAAGCAGATTCACGACCTTGTCTTTATCGATCACCGTACCGAGGTCGTGATCGTGGGTACGCTCGAGGAAGCACACGGAGAAGAGATCATCGCGATGGGCGGTTACTACCTGGACCCGAAGACAAACAGGGCGGAGGTTGCGTTCCTGGTTCACGACAGCTGGCAGAAACATGGTATTGGGTCGTTCCTGTTCCAGCACCTTACAAATATCGCAAGGAGTTACGGTATTGCAGGATTCACAGCCGAGACCTTCCCGCAGAACAGGGCAATGCAGCATGTTTTTAACCGCTGCGGGTTGAAATTGACCAGCAGTATTGAGGACGGAGTTTACGTCTACCAGATGGACTTTTAAAATAAAAAGGAACACCATAGCAACGTCAATGGCAATTCCCGAACACACAAGGAGAACTAATAATGGCTGATCAACCTGAAAAAGACTTTCCACTTTCCGGCATACGCGTACTCGATCTTTCGAGGATTCTTGCGGGACCGTACTGCACAATGATTCTCGGGGATCTCGGTGCGGAGATTATCAAGGTGGAACGTCCCGGCGTCGGCGATGACACCCGCACGTGGGGACCACCGTTCGCCGGAGGTGAAAGCGCATACTATATCTGTTGTAACCGTAACAAGAAATCCATAACTGTCGATCTCAAGAACTCCAGGGGGGTCGAGTTGATCAAGGAATTCATCAAAACTTCCGACGTTCTCATAGAGAACTTTACCCCCGGTCTGATGAAACGATTCGGGCTGGATTACGATACGGTGAAGGAGATAAATCCCAAAATTATTTACTGTTCGATCACGGCCTACGGCCAGGACGGCCCGTACCGCGACCGTCCCGGATACGACATGGTCCTGTCCGCTGTCGGTGGTTTAATGTGGATCACGGGTGAGCCGGGACGCGATTCGGTCAAGGTCGGCGTTGCGATCACCGATGTTGTTACCGGTGTTTACGCATCGGGTGCGATCATGGCGTCGCTGCTGTGGCGTCAAAAGTCCGGTGAAGGCCAGTTCATCGACATCGGGCTTCTCGACGCACAGATTTCGTGCCTGGCTAATATCGCAAGCTCGTATCTTGTCGGCGATGTCGAGGCTAGGCACTGGGGTACCGCGCATGAATCCATCGTCCCGTACCAGGTTTTCAGGACAAAGACACTTCCGGTAGCAATTGCAGTCGCCAACCAGAAGCTGTGGATTAACTTCTGCAGGATCACCGACAAGCAGGATTGGACCGAGGATCCAAGGTTCGTTTCAAACCCGAAGCGTGTGGAGAACCGTGAAGTATTAATTCCGATGGTACAGGAAGTATTGATGACAAAAACCTGCGACGAGTGGATGGACCTGATGGTTGAAGCGTCGATACCCTGCGGTCCTGTCAACACGATGGAAAGCCTGTTCGCCGACCCGCAGGTGCGTCACCGTAACATGGTGGAGGAGGTCGAGCATCCGACGATCGGGAAATTGAAACTCGCGGGGATTCCGATCAAGTACTCGAGTACTCCCCTTGAAGTCAAGCTGCCACCACCGACGCTGGGAGAGCATACGGATGAGATTTTGACAGACGTGCTGGGCTACACCGAGGATCAGATCAAGGATCTGCGTGAACAGGAAGTATTATGATGGCCCCATGATTTTTTGTAAGCATATTAATTGTTAACTAATAACAAGCCGGGACTTAAATCCCGGTTTTTTCGATTCAGTGGGTCGTTTGAGACTGCGGCTTCGGGTGATATAAAGCAATACAGTCTATCTGACAGAAATATTGATCTTGAATTTTATCACCGGTTAAGAAAGTGGAAAATGAGCAATTAAAAAAACACAATTACGCTGCAATCGCAGCGATACATTTACATGTTCTGTAACCCGCATCAGTCCCGGTTAGTGTAAAAAAGCACGAACTTTATGCTAAAAATTAGTAAAAAAATCAACTTTTTTGAGCTTTAAATCACAAAAAATAACTTAAATTAAATAAATTAAGCCTGTAAGGCCTATTAATAAAGGCTTGTGAATGTGATCACATGCACAAAGTGCGATATCCGCACTTCTTGACTTTGTTTTTCTTTAGATATATTATAGTCCTCCCCCATGTCGGATGGGACCTGTAATTAAAAGGGGATTTCTTCTGTTATTGATCTGAACCGGTCTTACGATCAGCGATCCAGAGCGGATTGCTGGTTGAAGCACCAATCAGTCAATTACTATACTCATTCCTAAAACACAAAAGGAGTGGATATGGGATTCGAATTTATTGAAGGCAACGAAGCTATCGCACGTGGTGCTATCGCCGCTGGTTGCGATTTCTATGCCAGTTACCCCATTACCCCCGCATCTTCTATTCTCCATTTCATGAACGAGCATGTGCCTGAAGCTGGTGGGCTCGTGATCCAGGCCGAGGACGAAATCGCCTCGATGGGATTCTGCCTTGGTGCCTCGATGGCCGGACGGAAAGTCCTGACCGCAACCAGCGGACCCGGGATCAGCCTGTACAGCGAAAACATCGGACTTGCGATCATGGGAGAAACTCCGCTGGTTATAGTTAACATCCAGCGGCAGGGCCCTGCGACAGGCTCGGCGACCAAGGGCGCGGAGGGTGACATCCAGTTCACCCGCTGGGTCACGTCCGGCGGCCTGCCGGTGATCGCACTCAGCCCGGCGACTGTTGAAGAGGCGTACAAACTTACGTACATCGCTTTCAACTTCTCCGAATGGCTGCGCACTCCAGTGTTTATAATGGGCAGCAAGGAAACCGGCGTGACCAAGGAAGCCGCGGACCTTGAATCGATCGAGCTGCCACCCCGGATAGATCGTAAGAGGGTGAAGTCAGGACTCGATGAATACCTGCCTCACCAATTCGATTCGATCGAAGAGGTGCCTGCGTTCTCCGAGTTCGGAGGTGAGTACATCGCAAGATACACCACCTCCACTCATGACAAGACAGCCTACCTTGTTACGAAGCCGGATGTCATACAGCATATGCTCGATCATTATGCGGCCAAGATCGATTCCGCTGTCGATGAACTTTCCCTTTACAAGGCAGACTACCAGGACGGTGCCGACACGCTGGTAATCAGCTACGGGATTACGTCGAGATCGGTGGAAGTTGCGATACGAAAGGCACGGGAGCAGGGAAGGAAAATATCATCGCTTGTGCTCCAGACGCTGTGGCCGGTTCCTGAGAAGGTAATCAAGGCTGCGATGAATGGGATTAAGAAGATCGTCGTGCCGGAAATGAACATGGGTCAGTACCTGATCGAGATCGAAAGGCTGGCACCACCCGGTATCGATATCGTGCCTGTCCTGAAGATGAACACGACCCTGGTCACTCCCGATGAAATCATCAATGAGGGAGGCCTGCTGTGACTGCAACAGAATACAAGTCATACATGACGGATAAAATCGGGCCGCTGCCGTTCTGCGCTGGATGTGGGCACACCACTCTCATCCATGCGCTGGACAAGGCGCTGGTTAAGCTTCAGCCCGATCCGAAAAACGTCGTGATCGTTACCGACATCGGCTGCATCGGCCTGTCGGACAGGTATTTCACGACGAACGCATTCCACGGGCTTCACGGCCGGTCAATTACATACGCCTGCGGGTTGAAACTTGCCAAACCGGAACTTACTGTGATCGCACTCATGGGCGACGGCGCTGCCGGGATCGGCGGCACGCACTTCTTAAACGTGGCACGTCGTAATATTGGTATCACACTCCTGATCGGCAACAATTTCAATTACGGAATGACCGGTGGACAGCATTCAGTGACCACACCATCGGGCGGAATAACATCGACGACTCCCTGGGGTAATCCCGAGGGTCCGATGGATTTGTGCGGGACGGCGGCAGCCGCTGGAGGCGCGTGGGTATACAGAACAACCTCGTTTGACAAGGACCTGCCGGACATAATCGCACAGGCGATCGAGCAGCCGGGTTACGCGTTCGTGGATGTCTGGGAGCTCTGCACTGCATACTACATGCCGCGCAACAAGCTTCGGAAGCAGGAACTCTTCGAACTGATGGAAAGCTATGGGTTTAAAACCGGGCTTGTAGCCGACAAACCCCGACTTGAGTACTCGGATAACTATCGTCAGGCATACGAGGCTGGCAAAGGCGTGCTGAAGCCGCGAATCCTGATCGAACCGAAGTTCGATAACAAGGTGGACCACCAGACAGGGATCATAATCGCCGGAAGCGCCGGCCAGAAGATCAAGTCTGCGGCAACGCTGTTCGCCGAGGGCGGGATATTCGCTGGACTAAAAGCCGCTCAGAAGGACGATTACCCGATTACCGTCCAGACCGGACACTCGGTCGCGGAGATAATTCTTAGTCCTGAACGTATTGACTATACAGGTATTGAAAGTCCCGAATATTTCGTGTTAATCTCAGAGGACGGCCTGAAGCGGACGAGGGCGAAGATCGCGAGTCTGCCCGAAACCTGCATATTGTACGCTGATAACGATATTGAATTACCCGAAACTAAGGCGCAGATAAGGCGAATTCCATTTAAGGACCTGGCAAAGGAAGCGGGTAAGCTGTCACTGTCGACTGCCGCAATCGCATTAATGCTGGCTGACAGTGAACTATATCCCATCGAGGCATTCGAAACGGCGATCAGCACTTTCCAGTCCCCGAAAATTGCTGAGATCAACATCAAGGCTGTCTCGGCGGGCGTTAAAGCTACTAGTGAGTCAACAACTGCTGGTTAAACACGCGGAGGAATAAACAATGACAAAAAGGACTATTGTAACCATGCCGGGAGACGGTATTGGTGCACACGTACTTGAGCAGGCCCTGAGAGTGCTCGAAACCGTTGGATTTGAAGCGGATTACGTCCATGCTGACATTGGCTGGGAATTCTGGTGCAGCGAAGGGAACCCGCTTCCCGATCGAACCCTCGACCTTCTCAAGGAACACCGTCTGGCTCTGTTCGGGGCTATCACATCGAAGCCCAAGGACCAGGCAGCAGCGGAAATCAATAAGGAACTGAAGGACAAGGGCTTTGTCTATTACAGCCCCATTGTCGGCCTGCGGCAGAAATTCAACCTGCAGCTCTGCATTCGCCCGTGCAGAACATACACGGGCAACCCACTGAACTTCATTCGACGGACATCTGACGGTGGCTTTGAGGAGCCCGTGGTGGACGTCGTGATCTTCAGGCAGAACACACAGGGTCTGTACGCCGGAGTTGAGTGGACCGACCCGCCCGAAAATGTACGCAAGGCGTTCGAATCGCACAAGAAATTCGCCGCCTTCAAAGACGTGCCGGGACCTGAGCTGGCGATCTCAAGCCGAATATTCAGCTGGGATGCCTGCTACTTCATTGCCGAGAAGGCATTCGAGTATGCCCAGAAGCATGGCTACAAATCCGTGACGGTCTGCGAGAAGCCGAACGTGATTCGAGAGACCTCCGGCATGATGGAAGCCGCTGCCCGGGAGGCCAAGAAAAAATACCCGGACATCGATCACTGGTCGACTAACATCGACGCCCAGATGATGTGGCTGACGAAGAATCCCGAGACCTACGGTGTAATTCTCTGCGGAAACATGTTCGGTGATATCGCATCGGACGGCTTCGCGGGACTGACGGGTGGTCTTGGATTCGCGCTCAGTGGCAACATCGGCGAGGACTGCGCGGTATTCGAGCCGACTCACGGTTCAGCACCGAAGTATGCCGATTACGACACATCCATCGTCAACCCGATCGCGATGGTCCTCAGTGCGGCAATGATGCTCGATCATATCGACGAACTTGAAAAGGCCAAGATGATTAAAGATGCGATCGAAGAAGTGATCAAGGACGGCAAGACCCGCACGTACGACATGATGAAGATGACGGGACGCGCTGACGTGATCGAAAAAGGCGCTGCAAGCTGCGAGCAGATGGGCGATGCGATCATCGCAAAGATTAAAGTAAGGGTTTAAAGGTGAAAAAATGATTTCAAAGGCTGATATCGAAGGGCTGTTTAAAAAGCAGCTCAAGAAGATCGGCGATGCTGCCCTGAGGGACAAGGTCGTCGATGTCTGGCTCGCAGGATGTGAACGCGGTGGATGGAAGAGCGTCGACGATCTCCTGAACATCCCGTTCACGCTGCTCACCGACACGAAGGGTGTCAATTTTATCGAGCATACACTTGCGGTAACTGATGGCGCGATTGCGCTGGCCCAGGCTCAGATTGACAACTATAAAAACGTTCCATACCCAATCGACATGGACCGTCTCATCGCCGGTGGCATCCTGCACGATGTCGGCAAGCTGATGGAAATCGAGCCGGACGGGTCGGGTGGATACCGCAAGAGCCACGCTGGCAGATGCGCGAGGCATCCGATCTCCGGGGCGATACTCGCCGGTGAGATGGGAATGAACGATGAGGTTATCAATACGATAATCTGCCATGCGAAAGAGGGCGACGGAAGGCCGCAGGTGATCGAGACTGTGCTGATCCACCAGGCCGACTTCGCGACGTTCAATCCTCTCGTAATGCTCAAGAAAGGTGACCTGATTCAGTAAAAAGGGGTAATACAATGGGCAAAACAATGATCGAGAAAATTCTTGGCGCGCACACGGGTAAGGATGTCTCGCCCGGTGACATCGTTGATATCGTAATCGATGCAAGAGTTGCACGCGACTTCGGTGGAGCCAGCGTAGTCAAGAACATCAGGGAAAATGGACTCGATGTCGACGACCCGGCTAAGACCTTCTTCACGTTTGACTGCAATCCTGGCGGATCGGACCAGAAGTATGCCACCAACCAGCAGATCTGCCGCGTGTTTGCTCGTGAATACGGGATTAAGGTCTACGATATCGACAGCGGTATCGGCACGCATCTGGCGATCGACAACGGGCTTGCATGGCCCGGTTCGACCTTTGTATCAACCGACTCGCACGCGAATATTCTCGGTGCGATCGGTGCATTCGGCCAGGGAATGGGCGATCTCGACATTGCCCATGCTTTTGCTTACGGACGGACCTGGTTCAAGGTGCCTCCGAGCTTGAAAATCATCCTGAAGGGAACCCCGTCACCGGAGGCTACCCCGAAGGATTTGACTCTCGCGGTGCTGAAGGAGACCGGTGCGAACGGTCTGCTCGGGTATTCCGCAGAGTATTACGGTGACGCGGTGGACAACCTCGGACTGGCCGGCCGCATTACGATGGCATCGATGGTCACCGAGATGGGTGGCATTATCGCCCTGTTCACGCCGAACAAGGAAGTAATGGACTATTGCGAGAAGGCTACCGGCAGGCAGCTCGATCCGATCAGCGCAGACGAAGATGCTGAGTATGTTAAGACACTTGAGATCGATATCGAGGGACTTAAACCGTACATAGCTCGACCCGGTCATCCCGAGGATGTTACCGATGTATCGAGTGTTCTCGGTACAAAGATCGGATCAGCGTTCATCGGTTCCTGCACCAACGGCAGGTACGAGGACCTTAAACTTGCTGCTGATATTCTCAAGGGCAAGCATGTCGCTCCTGGTGTAGTGCTGAAAATCGTTCCTGCAACGGATGAGATCTGGCAGCGGGCACTCAATGAAGGCCTGATGAAAATTTTCAAGGATGCCGGAGCTCTCGTGGGCAATGCCGGATGTGCCGGATGCGCTGCCGGACAGATCGGTCAGAACGGCCCGGGTGAGGTCACTCTCAGCACCGGTAACCGTAATTTTGCCGGGAAACAGGGCAAGGGAGAAGTTTACCTTGCGTCACCTGCGATAGTCGCAGCCTCCGCGATCGCAGGAATTATCACTTTCCCCGAACAGCTGCCTGATGCACCTGTATTGTTCGAGATCGGGAAGACCGGGGAAGCCGCACCAGCTGTTGTTACGGCCGCTGACACCGCTCCGAAACCAACGAAGGTCAAGGGACGTGTCTGGGTTATCCGCCAGGACAACATCGACACTGACATGATCTACCATAACAGGTACCTGGCTATTACGGAACTTTCCGAGATGGGCCAGTACACCTTCGACAACCTTGAAGGCTGGGAGGATTACTCGAAGAAGGCTAAGCCCGGCGATATCGTGGTGACCGGGAAGAACTTCGGGGCGGGATCATCTCGCCAGCAGGCTGTCGATTGTTTCAAAGCCCTTGGGACAGCATTGATAATCGCCGAATCGTACGGTGCGATCTACGAGCGTAACGCGATCAACCAGGGATTCCCGATCATGAATGCCGACCTTGTTTCAACCGACCTCAAGGATGGAGATGAGATCGATGTCGATCTGTCGACCGGCATTATCAAACTTCCATCCGGTGCTGAAGTCCAGGGGCAGCCGTTTGCAGGCGTCCAGTTAGATATTTACAAGCGCGGCGGACTTTTAAACGCCGACGTATCGGGGGTGAGTACACATGGGTAAAACCTTTGCTGAGAAGATCCTGGCTAAAAAGTCAGGTCAGGATGAGGTTGTACCGGGTCAGATCGTAATTGTTGAACCGGACCATCTCCTGACGCACGACAACACCGCCGCGATCATCGGTAAAATCGGTGCCGAGCTCGAAGAGTTCGGTGTCGCGCGGCCGGACATGCCTGTCATCATTCTGGATCACGTAATTCCGGCGGCCAGTGAGAAAACCGCAACAAATCACCTCAACACTCGTGACTATGTGAAGAAACACAATCTCAAGAATTTCTTTGACGTGGGACAGGGGATTTGTCACCAGGTTCTCGTCGAAAAAGGTCTTGCGCATCCGGGAAACATTCTTGTGGGAAGCGATTCTCACACGTGCTCCTACGGTGCAGTCGGGGCGTTCGCCACCGGTGTAGATCGCACTGAAGCCGCAGCTCTTATCCTCCGCGGGAAAACATGGCTGAGGGTACCTGACACTATCAAAATGACCTTCACCAATGAGCTGCGACCCGGTGTGACTGCCAAGGACCTTATCCTGCACATCATCGGTGATATCGGCGCCGGCGGCGCGAGTTACCAGGCTGTAGAATTTCACGGAAACATTACATCCCTCAACATGGAGGACCGGCTCACCATCGCGAACATGGGTATCGAGATGGGAGCGAAGATCGCAGTATTCGAGGTCGATGACCAGACTCGCGCGTACCTGACATCGATCGGTGTCAACGAAAGTGAGTATGAATCTGTCTGGGCTGATCCCGATGCGTCCTACATCCGTGAACTGACCTACGACCTTTCGACAATCGAACCGGTCGTTGCCGCACCGCACAAGGTCGACAACGTAAAACCCGTTACCGAACTCGAGGGTCTGGAATTTCAGCAGTTCCTGCTGGGTACATGCACCAATGGACGTCTCGGTGACCTCGAGGAAGCCGCTGACATTCTTGATGGTAAACAGATTGCCGATGGAACCCGTCTACTGGTTCTTCCCGCTTCGAAAGAGGTCTACGAGGCCGCACTCGAAAAGGGTGTCATAACGAGATTGTCCAAATCGGGTGCAATCGTGCTTCCGCCGGGATGCGGCCCGTGCCTTGGTGCTCACCAGGGAGTTCTCGCTCCGGGTGAAAGGTGCCTGAGCACCGCGAACCGTAACTTCAAGGGTCGAATGGGCTGTAAGGAAGCCGAGATTTACCTTGCTAGCCCGGCGACTGTCGCTGCATCGGCACTGACAGGCAAGCTTACCGATCCCAGGAAAGTACTCGAGGGGGTGCCGCAATGAAGGTCTGGAAATATGGCGACGACATTAACACCGACATGCTCTTCCCGGGCAAGTACACGTACACCGCTGCGACAGCCGAGGAAATCAAACCCCACCTGCTTGAAGATCTGGACCCGGAGTTTTCCGGTAACGTGCATGAGGGAGATATCCTTTTCGTGGGACCGAACTTCGGATGCGGCAGTTCGCGTGAGCAGCCGGTACTCGGACTGAAGGCAGTCGGCGTACAGGCGATTGTCGCGAAGGGCTTCGCGCGAATTTTCTACCGCGCAGCGATTAACCAGGGACTTCTATTAATTGAATGCCCTGAGGCAGTCGACGCGTACAAAGACGGTGACGAAGTGAAGTTCGATGCAACCGCCGGGACCATCGAGGTCGCCGGCAAGGCGTACAACTTCCCGAAACTTCCTCCCGAGATCCTGGAAATCAGGGATGCAGGCGGCTTACTGCCGTACACAATGCAGAAACTGAAGGAAGAAACCAGGTCGTAGGGGATGAAATATAAATTCCGACCGGCATGGATATGCGGTCGGCCTGAGAGAATCGACAGAAAGGAGAGTTATTGTGCGACTCTACGAATATGAAGCCAAGAAAGTTTTCGGAGCGACGGGTCTCACTATCCCGACCCAGTACGGGGTAATCCAGTCACCCGACGATCTGGACGCTCTGGACCTCACGTTCCCGGTAATGATGAAGTCGATGGTATTGATCGGCGGACGCGGCAAGGCCGGGGGCATCAAGAAAGCGAAAGACCTCGCGGAAGCGAAAAAGATCACGGCCGACATGCTTAAACTCGTGATCAAGGACTACCCGGTCGAAACACTCCTCGTCGAGGAATTAGCTGACGAAGCCGGTGCGTGCTACGTTGGAATCACGACCCATCCCGCGAGCTTCAACGTGATCATGATGGTCAGTGCCAAGGGTGGTGTCGACATCGAAGGGGTGGCGCTTGAAACACCCGAAGCCATCCTGAAGATAGAGATTCCCGGAAACGAGCTCGAGCTGCCCGATAACATCGCGAATGAATTCACGGACTTCCTCGTGAAGGGCCTTGGAAATGACGCGGTCAAACCGGCGATACTCGACGCTGTGAAGAAGTTGTATGCCACGTACCAGGAGTACGACTGCAAGACTGCCGAGATCAACCCGCTGATTATCACTACCGATAACCAGGCGGTTGCGGCGGACGCCAAGGTCGTCATCGACGACAACGCCATTTACAGGCAGGGCGGCCTGTTCGAGCTTCTCGGCCTGAAAGAATCCCGTCACGATGTATCCGAGCTGACCAGCGACGAGCAAAGGGCACGGGATGCCGGATTCCTGTACGTTGACCTGCTGCCGGAGGACTTCGAGGGTGATCCCGACAAACTTTATGTCGGGCTGGTACCCGGTGGTGCCGGTTACGGAATTTTCTCGATTGACGAGACTGCCAATGTCGGCGACAGGTTCTTTGACGGCAAGGTGGTTCCGGTCAATTTCATGGATTCCGGCGGTGGCCCACCAGTCGAAGGTGTTGCCGAGATGTTCCACGTACTGATGGACAAGAAACTTGTCGACCTGATAGTGACCTCCAGGTTCGGAGGGATCTCATCCTGCGACATCTTCATCAGGGGAACAGTGAAAGCACTCCGGGACAGGCATGAGAAGGGTCAGCGGATGCTGCCGATCGTCGGAAGGATGGTCGGAACCGATCTTCCGAGCGCAAGGGCATACCTGGAAAAGGCTTTGGTCGAAACACCTGAAGCTCTTAAGAATTTAGATATAGTGATTGGCAACCAGAAGATCATGGCTGACGTGATCAAGGACGGTATAGCAAAGGGATTTAAAGTTAAAGCCCAGGGAGCTGCGGTTGCCGCGAAGTAGCCCGGCTGTCAGGAAATATCAGCCGGGATGTCTGATTACGCTACTGTGAAAGACAGGAGATGAAGAAATGCAAAGAGTACCTGCCCACAAAGGAATGCTCTGTCACCTCATAAAGCATGCCCGTCCGGACCTCGTGAAAACGATCGAAGAAACCCAGGAGGTTGAGACCGCGGTAGTAGGTCTTGGCAGGCAGGGGACCCGCCACGCAGGCCTGATGCGCGAATTCGGCACCACGGTCACAGCCGGGGTAGCCGCGGGACGAAGCGGTCAGCGGGTGCACGAGACCATTCCTGTATACGACAGCATGACCGAGTGTATCGGGGAACACCCGAATATCGCTGCGGTTTCGATCTGGCGACATTTCACGAGCGCACGGGATGCCACTCTCGAGGTTATCGAAGCCGGTGTACCCCTTGTCATGCTCATTACAGAGGGAATACCCCTGAGAGATGTTCGAGATATCCTCGTCGCCGCACGTAAACACAAGACCGTCCTGTTCGGCGGTAACACACCTGGCTGCATATTCCCACCCGAGGGAATCAAGGTCGGGATGCTTCCCGATGTCTTCTATCCGGAAGAGGTCGAACACGGAAAAGCGGGTCCACATGGTGTGACGATTATCTCCAGGAGCGGTGCGATCCTTTACCACATGTCTGATGCACTTGCCAGCGTTGGTATTGCACAGAACGCGGTTCTCGGGATCGGCGGTGACGGTGCAAATGGATCGACTTTCCAGGATATTGCACCGGTTGCAATGGATTACGAAAACACCGACCTCGTTGTGATCGCTGGTGAGATCGGCGGATCGAAGGAAGAACTTCTCGCCGAGGATATCCTGGCGAACCCGGATAAGTATCCCAAGCCTATGGTCGCGTTGATCTCTGGTGCGAATGCGCCGGAAGGGAAGACAATGGGTCACGCCGGAGCGATTGTCGCTCCAGGACAGGTACGCGGTACGTACAAGTCCAAGAAGGAAGCACTTGAAAGTGCCGGTGTGACGGTCGTTAACAGCCAGTACGACCTCATCGATGCGGTTCAGGACAAGCTGGCCGGGAAGACGTACTTTGACGTCGGTCGTTATTACGAGAAGATGAGAACAACCTGGGAGGAGCCTCCGAAGAAAGCAGGCTGGGGTACGCTGATCACCAAGATCGCTCCCAATGAAATCCTGCTTTCGGGTTACCCGATTCAGGACGTCTGCGCCAGGGGTAACCTTCTCGAGACTGCGCACCTGCTTCTCAAGCTGGAGCTTCCCTCGAAAAAAGTGCTCGCAGAGCATGAGAAATCGGCTATCGCAGCATCAAAGATACCAGCTCCCCCGATCACACGGTTCGAGGGTGAGGATATCTCCGCTACCCTGGCCAAGAGCTTCTTAATGGATGAAACACTTCAGGGCATGACTGAATCTGGAAAGGATGGCCCTGTCAATAAGACAATTTATTCACTGGGTCGATTCGCACGTTACCTCGCCCACATTCTTGGCAATGAAGACGCCATGGATGCTCCTTACGACAAGGAAGACTTCACAAGTATTATTTACCGCGCAGTTACGGGTGAAAAGAAAGTCGATTCCAAGAGGGCGAAGATAATCGAGACGATTATCGCTACATGCGTCGACCACGGTGCTACACCACCATCGGCTCAATCAACTCTACTCGCCGCGACAGTCAGGCCCTCTTACCAGATGGGCATTGCGGCTGGTGTAGGGGCAATCACGGACGTTCATGGTGGTGCGGGAGCAGAGGCTGCTACATTCTTCAGGAAGTGCATCGAAGTAGCAGAATCTCAAAATAAGGAACTGGCGGACGCGACTGTCATTGTTCTCAATGAGTATATGAAAGCAGGCAAGCGCGTCGGGGGACTTGGACACCGCATCCATACTACTGATCCACGTCGGACACCCCTGTGGAAACTGATCGATGACTCCGGTCTGGGCGGCAAATGTGTCGCTATCTCGAAACTCGTGACAGATATTTTCGAGAGAGTCCGGGGCATGAGCCTTCCGATCAACGTGGATGGAGTTATAGGCGCGATAGTCGCTGATCTTGGCCTGCACCCGGATCTCGCGAAGGCATTATTCGTGTACGGTCGAGTGGTTGGCTTGTCCGCCCACTTCTTTGAGGAAGTGGCGAGTCAGCCGCAGATGCGCAGGATTAATTTCGGGGATGCGGTCTATAAGGGCAAAGAAGAGAGATCATTGCCCACTTGATTTAACATTATTAGTTAGCAGCCGTAATTTATCGGCTTTCATATACAGTAAAGTCTGCATATTGTGGTGGAATATACTCATTCCACCCATAGTACATGACTCCGCGAAAAGGAGTCAGGATTTCAAAAGGCGGTAATTTATGACTGCACAGTCTACTCAAGTCAAGGAAGATGTATGGATCCCTACATCCTGTGGTGGATGCTACGGACAGTGTGGCATCAAAGCTCACAGGGTCGATGGCGTCATCGTCGCCCTTGAAGGTAATCCTGAAACACCGGCCGGCAGTGGCAGAATCTGTGCAAAAGGTACTGCCCAACTGCATACGCTCTATGACCGGCATCGTCTTAATTACCCGGTCAAGAGGACCAATCCTAAAAAAGGTGTGCATGAGGACCCCAAATGGGAGAGGATTTCCTGGGAAGAAGCTATGACCACGATCGTGGACAAGCTCAAGAACATGAAAGATCGAAGGGGTTGCTATTTCCAGGCAACCACTGTTCAGACCAGCGAGATCCGTTTTGCGGTTCCAGCCTTCATGCGTGCCTTCGGCTTTAAAAACTACTGGGTGTCAGGCGGCGGGTTGTGGTGCGGTAATGGTGCGCACTTCATGAACGGCATTACACATGCCGCATGGTCCATCATTCCGGACTGGAACTACAACAATTACACCCTTTACTTCGGTTGCTCGAAGGGTCATGGTGCTGGCCATGCAGCCTTACAGAGTGCCCAGTGGGTTGCCGATGCCAGGGTAAGGGGAATGAAAGCGGTCGTTTTCGATCCCTACCTGTCTACACAGGCATCTAAGGCTGAAGAATGGGTGCCCATCCGCGTAGGTACAGATGCCGCAGCCGTACTCGGTATGATTAACGTCATGCTGAACGAGCTCAACACATGGGACGCTGACTACCTGCGATGGAAGACAAATGCTCCCTACCTGATCAAAGAGGATGGGAAGTACGTACGGGATCCGGAGACAAACAAACCCCTTGTCTGGGATCTTGGCGACAACAGGGCTAAACCGTTCGACTTCTACGAGATGGACCCGTTCGTGGGTCCGGATCTCGCCCTTCTTGGTTCCTACACCGTGAATGGAGTTCAGTGCCAGCCCAGCTTCCAGATCCTGAAGGACCACGTGAAGGAGAATTATCCTCTTGAAAAGGTCGAGCAGATTACATCGGTGCCTATATCGACGCTCCGACGTGTTGCGAAGGAGTTCGCTGAGAATGCCCAGATCGGCAGCACGATCACCATTAAAGGTAAAAAGTTCCCGCTCAGGCCGTCGGCTGCAATTTTCTTCAGGGGCAGTCAGGGCCATGTCAACTCCGGCTGGAACTGTCTCGCAATCGACCTTATGAACCACGTCGTCGGGGCTGCCGATGTTCCCGGAGGTGCCATGGGACACGGACCACCTGTTTCTCACGGCCATCCGGACACCGGTAAACCCGAGACGATTCCGTACGCCTGTCCTGACGGGTTGATGATCGTCAAGGGCTGGGTATACGACCACAAACCCTACCCGCTCAGGGAGCCTCATGCTCCTACGAGGCTTGACCTGCAGGATATGTTCCCAAGCTCGATCTATAATGCGTTTACGATTATGTCCCCCGACTGGGATAAGTACAGGGAACAGTTCAAACTCGACTATGAGCCGGAGATCATGATCAACTTCGGTTCCAATTCCGTAATGACGATGGCGAACGCGCATGATATTACGGAGAATTTCCTCAAGAAATTTAATTTCATATTCTCGTTCAATATCTACCAGAACGAGTTCACGGAGGCGGTTGCGGACATTGTCCTTCCCGACGCCAGCTTCATGGAGCGATACACACCCTGCGTGACGTTCCCCTCCACTTTCTGCCATCCAACAGGTATGGACGAATGGGTATGGCAGATTCGCCAACCCCTTGTCGAGCCTATGTTCGAGCGGCGTGACTTTAATGACGTAATGCTCGACCTTGCCGACAGGCTCGGGATCAAGGACAAGTACTTCCAGGTGATCAACGACCTCATACCGGTCAGGTATGGCGGTGAGATGTCAGAGAAGTACAGGCTTAAGGAGGGCGAGGACTACACCTGGACGGATGTCTGCGACCGGGTACTGAAGGACAGGCTTGGTGATACTAAGGGCCTTGAGGCACTTAAGAAAACAGGCTTGGAAAAGTGGCCGACAAAGCCCGAGGAGATGTACTGGCGGTGGCATGTACCTGTCAGGGTGCCTATCTACTTTGAGTTCTTCATCGATGGTGGGCAGAAAGCCAGCAAGCTTCTCGCGGAGTACGGTGGTGAGAACCTGCTGGACCTCAGGTTCTATACGGGTCTGGTAAACTGGTTCCCGTGCCCGTCTCACACGGAGAAGCGTCCTGAGTACGAACTCTGGGCTTTCTGCTGGCGACCCTCGTTCCATACTCAATCATCATCCCAGAACAACCCGTGGCTCGACGAGATCTCGATCAACGATCCCTTTGTTTACCTGATGCAGATCAACGAGGACTTCGGGAAGAAGAAGGGATTAAAGGACAACGACTGGGTATGGGTTGAGAACTCGGTTGGCAAGAAGATTAAAGGGCCGGTGAAACTTGTTCAGGGCTTGCATCCGGAGCATCTCGCGGTCGCAGGATGTCATGGCCACTGGGCCAGGGGGACCCCCATAGCGAAAGGAAAGGGTCAATTCTTCGATGACCTGATCCAGGTGGGTATTGAGTACACAGACCCACTGACCCAGGGCACAGATGCCTGTGTAAAGGTCAAAATCTACAAGATGAAGGAGGGTGAAGCAAGATGACACGTCACGGCTTTGTCATTGACTTAAAAAGATGCTACGGGTGTTATTCCTGTTCCGTAGCCTGCAAGGCGGCAAACCACACGCCACAGGGAGTCGACTGGGCTAAGTGTGTGTCTGCCGAGATCGGAACTTACCCTTCTGCATTACGGCAAATGCTTCCTCTCGTCTGCCAGCAATGTGCTGAGCCGGCATGCATGGACGTTTGCCCGACCGGAGCAACGCAGCAGGACGAGAACGGCATCGTCACGGTTGATCCCGATCTGTGCATGGGATGCAAAACCTGCATGATGGCTTGTCCATATGGGGCCCGACAGACTGTTTCAACGTTCGAAACCTACTTCCCCGATGCCGAGGGCGAACTCGACCCTTACGAGGCTTATTGTCTGGAGCAGTGGGAACTGAAGAACGGCTTTGGATTGGCCACGAAGTGTGATTACTGCAAAGATCGGATCGCGGACGGTAAGGATCCTGCATGTGTAGAGGCCTGCCCGGCCAAGGCTCGAACATTCGGCGATCTCGATGATCCCGAGAGTGAAATTTCTATTCTGATTCGACGGAATGCTGGTTTCCAGCTTAACCCGGAGTTCGGAACTGATCCATCATGTTATTACTTACCACCGAGGTGACATACAAATGAAAATGAAAGCTCAAACTAAATGGGGCTGGGATCATGCAATTTACCTGTTTCTCGGTGGTCTGGGAGCAGCCACCTATGTAATAGGCGCCCTGGCTGGTTACGCCGGTGAAGCTTGGCTTGGTATCTCCAAGGTTGGCATTATCTCCGGAGTAATCATCCTGGCAATTGGTTACGTTGTTCTCCTGGTGGGTCTGGGTAGACCCATGAATGCGATCCATGCAATGAAGTGTCCGGGGACCTCATGGATTTCCCGCGGTGTGATTATTGTCTTATTGTTCGTCATATTCGCGGGTATCCACTGGCTCCTTACGGTGTTCAATGCCGGAGGGGGATTGCTACCCATCCTTGGATTCATCGGGATCGTAATGGGATTTGGTGTGATGCTTTACACCGGGTTCCTTCTGGCCGCTAACAGGCCGATCGCCTTCTGGGCAAACCCGCTCCTGCCGATTGTATTCCTGGCGAGTGCACTCTATTCAGGACTACTTGCGACGCTTCTACTGTCGTCGATATTTGTCCCGGACGCGGTAGAGCAGATGAAGTTCCTTGCTGTACATTCGACTGGTCTGGCGGTCTTCCTGATTCTGGCGATGGCACTCTACATCTGGGGTACCCACAGGACGCCGGAAGGACGCGCCGCGGCAGAAATGCTGATGTCAGGGCAATTCTCAGGAATGTTCTGGGTCGGTGTATTCTTAATGGGTCTGTTCGTAC
The DNA here is from genome assembly GCA_030614715.1 of Planctomycetota bacterium. Classification (GTDB taxonomy): domain Bacteria; phylum JAJVIF01; class JAJVIF01; order JAPKYR01; family JAPKYR01; genus JAUWTM01. Next base: position 41,343 of record JAUWTM010000003.1, on the reverse strand, counting down.
CGTTAGTCCTGGAATTAATTAACCTGTATGGAATGGGAGGAACAGCCATCGGCATGCATATACTTGCCGGAATTCTCGGCTTGATCGGTATGCTCCTGTTACGTCAGGTTATCCTTGGCTGCGGTGTGATGGCACGTCTGCAGGCTGCACGGTTTGAATACGTGCTCCCGCACATCTGATCCGCTGTTACATCGGACCAGCACTTTTAATCTGCAAAAAAAAGGGCACCCATACACGGGTGCCCTTTCTGCTGGAAGACCAATAATTACCTGTGCCGTTTCAGTCAGGGATTATGTATTTCAACGTCACACCAAGCTGGAAAGATCGCTACAGGTGCGAATTTCAATGCTGTGTCAACGGCGCGATATGATTTTGATTTACACTCCCATCGCACTTCTTGACATGGTCTGGGGTATCTGTTACGTTACTCGGGCATTTCATTTTTTTTCGTTTTTAACGGCCGAAAACCGACCGAGGTTATTTCTATGCACAAAAATCCGATCTTCAGCGACTCTCCTCCCGTGGGTGGTGGAGCGGTCGAACTGATGCAGAAACTTGGCGTCAAGGTAGTCGTCCTGTCAGCCACACGGACACCATTTACGGTGGTGGGTACCGACCTCAAGGATATAAATCCGATCGATCTCGGTGTTTACGCAGCGAAGGGAGCGATCGCGAAAGCCGGGCTCGAAGACCGCACCGAGTTAATCGACCAGGTGATCATGGGTAACGCCCAGCATACATCGCTGGACTCTCATTACGGCGCGCGGCATGTTGGACTGAAATCAGGACTGCCGTGGACAAGTCGCGGACTCACGGTCAACCGTATCTGCTGGTCCGGTGCCGAGGCACTTACGCTGGCGGCGAAGGAACTTATCACCGGGGACTCAAAGATGGTACTCGCCGGCGGGTATGAAAGCCCGTCGCAGGCGCCATACGTGATCTACGGCGCAGCATACGGATTCCCGTACATGGCCGGACCGACAGCGCATTTCCTCTTCAAGGACGGCCTTAAGGACACCTACACGAACAGCGACATGATGGATACTGCCGAGAATCTCGCAAGTTACTACGGCATCACGCGCGAGGAAATCGACCAGTTTGCGTTCGAAAGCCAGCAGAAAGCAACTCTGGCACGTGAGAACGGCAACCTCGGGAAGGAAATTACCCCGGTGGAGCTTCAGACTCGAAGGGGAGTCAAGGTCGTCGAGCACGATAACCTGATACGTCCGGACACGACGATGCAGATTCTTGAGCGAATGAAACCGGTCAAGCCGAACGGCGTTACGACCGCCGCGAACGCGAGCGGGATCGTTGACGGCGGCGCGGCGATGGTCCTGACCACCGAAGCATACGCAAAGGAGCTGGGACTGAAACCGATCGCGGAATTTGTGTCGTGGGCGGTAGCAGGTGTAGACCCTGCACACATGGGAATCGGCCCGGTGCCGGCGATTCATATGGCACTCGATCGCGCTGGACTCACGTTCGATGACATCGACAATTTCGAAATTAACGAGGCTTTCGGAGCGCAGTACATGGCGGTCGAGAAGGTTCTTGAACTTGACCGAAGCAAGGTAAACCGTTGGGGAGGCGCGATCGCGATCGGGCATCCGCTGGGTGCTACCGGGTGCCGTCTCAGCGGTGCTGTCATTCACCAGGGCGGTATGGGACTCGCGTCGGCCTGTATCGGCGGCGGACAGGGTGGAGCGCTCATTATCAAGAGCTATCTTTAAAGACCTGCGACTTCATTTTGAAAAACACGTGTTGAGGATTACATAGATGACAGACAAAAAATACACATGGGACGATGTTGAATTACTTGTTGTCGGTGCGGGCACGATGGGCGCGAGTATCGCGCAGGCGTACGCGCAGAACGGGTTCGTTGTCGGATTGATCGACATTGCTGACGAGATCCTGGACACCGCGCGCGAGACCATAGCGAAAGAACTCGATGGTGCACGTGGACGCATCTTCACCGATGATGAGATCATTGCGATTCAGGAACGGATTCTCACTACGACCGATTATCCAACGGCATGTGGTGGGAAGAAACTTAAAATCGCGATCGAATCGGCGACTGAGCGGCTGGATATTAAAACGAAAATCTTCCAGCAGCTCGATGAATTGTGTGCGCCGGACGTCGTCCTCGCGACAAATTCCTCGTCACTCAACACGAACATCCTGTCCGACGCGGTCAAACGATCGGACAAGGTCGTCTGGATGCATTACTTCTACCTGCCGCACAAGAACCGTGGCGGTGAGGTGGCAGGCACCGATGCGGCATCGAAAGATGCCATCCGGACCGGCATGTATTACATGAAAATGGGCGGTAAGGTCTCGACACCGATCACTTCCAGCCGTAAGGGTGGCGCCGCGGACATTCTTTTCGTCGCACTGTTGCTTGAAGCGTGCAGGATGGTCGACGAGGGCTTCGACAAGGGTGATGTCGAGGCCGGCGCGAGAGCTGCGTTCAATCTGCCGATGGGATTCCTTGCCCTGATGGATGCGACCGGGATCGCGATCGGCCTTTACGCCATGGAATCATTTGCTGACAATTCCGATCCGGACGATCCGCTTTTCAAGGTTTATAAGGACTTCTTCAAGCCGACCGATGGTTTCCGAGCGCTGGTTGAGGAGCAGTTGAAAGCGGAAGATCCGTCGACTGTCCGATGGCTCCCGGTCGAGGGTCCGGGCCCGGGCACAGGCGATGAAGCGGTCGTTAACCAGTTAAAAGAACGGTTTCTTGCGATCGCGTTCATGTCTGCGTTTGAGATCGTCGATGCAGGCGTAATCACACCCGAGGATTTTGAAATTCTCGCGAAAAATGCGTTCCTCTGGAGAGCGGGACCGTTTACGTTCTTCAATAAATATGGAATTAAGGAAGGCTGGCGGATGGTGCAGGACCGTGCTTCGCTTGCGAAGAAGGATGGATACCATTTCCCGATCCCGGCCAACCTGAAGGCACTCGCGGACGCGGGTAGTGACCTCGAACTGAAGATGAATCCGATTGAGTACGAGACGTGCGAGGAATCCAGGATCGCATGGATCACTCTCAACTCACCGACAACCGCAAACGCGCTCGACGACTTCGTTTTCGACATGCTGGAGGAGGCGTTTGCCAAGGCGAACGCCGATGACAACGTCGACACGATAGTTTTCGACACGGCACCGATAAAGACTTTCATCGCCGGGGCGAACGTGCCGAAATTTGTCGAGAACATGGAAGCGGGCAGGTTCGACGCGATCCGCGAGGGCACCGCTCGATGGCAGGACATCATGTTCCACAAGATGACCGGGTCGGGCAAGCCGAAGGTAGCGATCGTGGACGGTCAGGCGTTCGGCGGCGGGGTCGAGACAGCGATGGCTTTCGCGTGGGATCCCGATACGATCGTGATTGCCACGAACCACACGTCGTACGCGCTTCCCGAAACCCGTCTCGGTATCTTCCCGGGACTTCGCGGGACGCTTATGATGTCGCGGATCATTCACCGGACAACCGGTGATGCCGATCTCGCACTCGCGATGGCGCGTTATTACATTCTTGCGGGTGGTACTGCGACATCATCCCAACGTTTGCTGCGTTACTTCGGACTTGCCGACCTGGTGGTCCCGTCGAACACCCGCGACGAGGTCGCGGTCAGGCTGTGCAGGGCAATCTCTGAGAACGGCGGTAAGGCCCTGACAAGAGACCAGATCGACGCGCTTGAAATCGAGGAGATCCCGACTGCGTTAACGCTCGATGACAAAGAAGAGATCCACTACATGAAGCACCTCTTCCTCAAGGCGGACCTGATTCCGACGCTTTATGCCCACGGACGTCGCGACGCTGTCACGTTCCACACGTCACCATGGCGCGAGCAGGTGATCAGGATCGCGAACCGCGCAGCGGCGAACTCACCGAACGCGGTCTGGGTGTCGAACTGGCTGATCAGCAAGGGCTTCGACGATTATCTTAAAGGCGTGGACCTTGATGAGTCGGCGGCATATGAGTTGAACCAGCATCTCGAGGAGATTTTCCGTCACCCCGACGCGTCTGTGGGCCTGAAAGCAATGCTGGCTCGTAAATTCCCTGAGTTCCCGCGCCGGTATCCGCTGTGAATGAAAATTAAGCTATCTGACAGGTAGATTTTTCTTGATTTTTGCCTGTAGACGCAGGGATTCAACGGCATTGGCGATTCCAGTTGATGTGCTTTTTTTTGACCATTCATCCCAAAAGTCTATTGTTGCGCTGGTTGGTTTCTTTTTAGGTAGATCAATACGAATTCTTGATGGTAATAGCGATGCATCACCAACGACTATTGCTTCTCCAGTGTCTAAGATGGGTAAAAGTTCAGAGAATCCTCCTAAACTATCAGGTAAAAGCCGACGAATCACAGATTGATCTTCTGCGTTTGTTAATCTCATGGCAATGAAGTTATTACATTGACTAAGTATGGTTCGATTTACTTCAGAGGGGCGCTGACTGATTACTACCAATCCAACTCCATATTTCCTTCCCTCTTTTGCTATACGCTCAAAACTCCGAAATCCAGCTTCATTGACCGCATTGGCTGCAAGGTGTTCGGGTATGTATAGATGGGCTTCATCACAAAAAATAGCTATTGGATGTAATTCTTCTTTTTCAGTCCATTGCTGGATGGAAAACACCAACCTAGCTACCATGCCAGTCATCAATGGAAGAACATCTGAAGGAACTTCAGAGAAATCTATTATTTTGACACCACCATAAGGCTGTTGACCTGATCCTCCAATCAACTTTGTACAGAGTGTTAGCATCCAATCATAATCCATTACGTCTTTGCCACCACCGAACATGAAGCCTAACCTTCGATCTCCAATTTTAGCCTCCAGCCTTTGAAGGAATCGGGATAGCTTACCGTGGAAGTCGCCTTTAATTGGTTTGCCTGTTGCACCAGGGACTTTTTCTTCGTTAAGTATCTTTAGGGATCCAATTACTGAATCTAATGAATATGGGACTGGACTATCAATTGTAAAGTTCTTTAAAATTTCATTTTTATCCTCTTTTTCAAGATAATCCTTTTTAGCTTTTGTAACAGACCTCGCAAATAACATTGCCTGATTAGGCGCATTCAAATCACTTCGATCTAATAAGAAAGCGATCATTTCTTCGTATGTTAGTAACCAATATGGTAGAAAAATTACATTGTCAGCGAGACCAGTGCCTTGATCCAGATCGCTTGGTCCAGCAACATGAAAATGCTGTATGTTATCACCTTCGATTGTCTTATATTCACCGTGGATATCAAAAAGTATCGCATTTGAATTTTGTAAAGGTTCAACCTGCTCCAATATATGTGCAGTTGCACACGATTTGCCGGATCCTGTAGCTCCTACTAAGACGGCATGTCTCTGGAAAAACCGATTACCATCTAGCCAAGCATTAGCATCCTCGTCAATAGTATATTTCCCTAAAGATAATGCATTTGGTTTGGTGCCAGCACCGATCGATATTGCTTGCATAAATTTAGTCAGTCTTTCACCTGATAAAATAAAACATCTTGCGTCAATTTCAGGGACAGATTCTAATGTACGCTGAAAGACGTTAGGTTTTTCACCCGCCTTATCCTTTAGCGTGCCTATTAGTGTCACACGAATAATATTTTCTTCAAAGGTGCCGTCTTCAGGTGTGGCTTCATCTGTTTCTTCATCTAGGGGTTTCATCAATGCCTTTCTCATAATTTTGTGGATGATGCCAATCAGATGTTGACCTGTCCTTGAACTTCTTAAAGCGACAAGGTGATTAACCTGTAATTTCCTTAATTGCTCAACGTCTTCAACTCTAACCAACACTGAGCCTGTGTCGACACTAAATACTCCTCCGATTGCTTCGCTGTCCTCATAATTGAAAAGTGACATGGTCAAGCTCCTTAATCATCTTCTAATAGTTTAAGGAATTCATGAAGTTCCCAAAGATGTAAGTCTTTATAGATTTCACCGTCTGGTGCAGATGGCAGATAGATTTTTGTTCCGTTCTTGGCTTGCTCGAAAATTAAGAAATTTTCACATGGATTATCAAGTAGTAGCCTTCGACCACTTGGACTTAATGTTTTAGAAACGCAAACAATCGGAATTTTGTCCCTATTGATTCGCTGAGTAAGAACTGGTTGAACATGCTCATCATTAAATCCGTATCCAATACAAAGATAAGATGAAGCTTCTCTGAGGGCGGTATCTGCCTTAGACATTATTGACCTAAAAGGTTCATTGTGAGTCTCTCGATATTTAGTAACTCCAGGAGTCACAATTAATGGCTTCAGTGCATCAAGTAGTTCGAATGAAAGTGGGATTGAAATGGGTTCACCATGCTGATCTTCAAACCAATCCAAAGAGCCATGAACTTTATATATGCTTATGCGAGCCTTATCGGATGTGATTCTCCCTTGATATAAACGGCTTGGATCGAATCGCCTTAGTAAACCGTCTGTAAATCCAGTTATTGTTTCTGCACCAGAAAGATCCGAAGCATATTCAGCTAGCCTATCATAATTAGTCGTAATAACGAGCAGGTTTGGATTAGCAACTCTTGTGAGAAATTTAAATAAATTTGGCAGTTGAAATTCGCGATAACCTGTTATTAACGATCTGAGAAATACGAAATCCCGACGCGTAATAAATCGCCACGTTACTTCTAGAACCTTCTCAAGCATAATGGGTGTTAAAGTTACAGCATTAAGGGCGTTTTCCAAGTCTTGCGTTTCTTTTAAGACATCTTTGAATTCTTCCCAGATCGGATACTCCTCGCTATAGGTCTCAAATTCAATAGACTGTGAAATTTCAAATTCAAGTTCATCCATCGAAGGTAAGCCATAAGGTATAGATGCTCCACTGCCAAGGATTACTACTGGTTGCCTTGAAACATAATTCTGTGCCAGCTTAGCAATTTCTTCTATGTCACTTAGCATAACTATAAATAGATGTGTCTATTCGAACAATAGCACATGTCAATTTGTATAATCAATTGATTATCGAGCTTACATGTCAAATTCACACGTTGCGTCAGCTTCCTGAGAACGATTCATTATGCTACCATTATTCCTCACATTTGTGACCCTAAGGACCAAACCCATGCCTGATTACGAATATTATGACCCCGGGTACCCGGAGCTCCTGATAGAAAACTTCAACCGTCAGAAAACCATGCGATGGATCGGGGCGCAGTTGACCGATCTCCGTCCCGGCTACGCGGAGGTCACTCTGCCCTGGCGCGAGGAATTTACCCAGCAGTCCAGGTCCGTTCACGGCGGGATACTAACAACTATCGGTGACAACGCCGGTGGATATGCAGCCTGGACGCTCGAACCGAACGACGCGAACATGCTGGCAGTCGAATTCAAGATCAATCTACTCGGTGAGGCGAAGGGTGACCCCATTATTGCCCGTGGCAATGTAGTGAAGCACGGACGTTCGCTCTCGATCTCGAGGATCGACATATTTTCAGTCGAGGACGGGCTTGAGAAATTATGCGCAATCATGCAGCAGACTTTGATGTGTATCAGGGCCGACTGATTATTCATGCATCAAGCATGTGACGTAAAAACACTATTTAAAATCCCCGGAAACCTTCTGTTCATGCATCGTTGCGAACATTTCTTTATCCCTTAACTACTATTAAATCTTATTTGACAAAGTTGCTCGTGCTGATGTAAAATGCGCCTGCGTTACTTTTCGGACCTGAGTGTTGATCGGATACTCGACTAATATTAATAGATGATTGGTTTTTCACGGGGAGTACTTCGATCTCACGTCTCAGATTCCGGGAAATACTGGTGTTTGTCTAAATTTTTTTTATGCCTTTTTACACGCTGTAAGGAGAAGCTGGATGTTCGATAAATTTCGGGATTGGGAACAGAACCGTCACGACTACGCGAAGGACTGGCAGAAGCACAACGGCGGAAAGGTAATCGGGTACTTCTGCACGTACGTACCCGAGGAGATCCTTTATGCCGCGGGAGTGCTTCCAGTGCGAATCCTCGGCAGTCACGAGCCACAGGACGTAACCGAACCCCACATTTTCGGCATGTTCTGTCCGTTCTGCCGCGACTGTCTCGCCCAGGGACTCAAGGGCCGGTACGATTACCTCGACGGGCTGACGATTGCACAGTCATGTCTCCACATCAGGCAGACTTTCACATCGTGGGAGAAGCATATTCCCCTCGAATTCACGTACTATATGCCGCATCCGATGAAAGTCCAGAGCCCGCGCGCGTTGCCGTACCTGGTCTCGGAGATCGAGATCTTCAAAAAGGCGGTCGAGGAATGGACCGGCGTAACTATCACGGATGAAATGATAAAAAAGGCTGCCGAGGTCTACGACGAGAACCGCAGGCTGATGCGCGAGGTCTACGAGCTTCGCAAAGCCGAAAATCCTCCGCTCTCCGGGGAGGAAGCGATGGAGATGGTAATTTCATCGCAGTTGGTCGACAAGGCTGAGCACAACGAGGAGCTGAAACGGGTCCTCGCCGAGCTTCCGAACCGCGATACGGGTCGGGAGACTGGTGCGAGGCTGATGATACTCGGCAGTGAGGACGATGACATCAAATTCATCAACATGGTCGAGAGCTGCGGTGCCACGTTTGTAACAGACGATCACTGCACCGGAACGAGGTACTTCTGGAACACGACGCCCGAAGGCAACGGCGACATGCTCGAGAGCATCGCGCAGCGTTACATAGACCGTCCACGTTGCCCTTCGAAAGACTGGGAGGACCGCTCGCGGCTCGACCACATCCTGAAAATGGCTAAAGACTGGGATGTTGCCGGCGCGATTGTTATCCAGCAGAAATTCTGCGACCCCCACGAGGCCGACACTCCTACCATCCGGAAGGCTCTGAACGATATTGACGTTAAAAACCTTTTCCTCGAGTTTGATGTGACGGTACCACTGGGACAGTTTAGAATCAGGGTCGAGGCATTCCTTGAAATGATAGGCGATGAAGACCTGTTCGACTGACGGGAGTAAATACGATGTCAACTAAAGCGTTATATAAAACAGAACCCCTGAAGCTATGGGGTAAAGCAAAAGAGCTTCGGCAGAACTACTACCGCGACTACGCCGAAGCCCATGAGAAGGGTGGAATCCGGTGGGCCGGCGGTGCCTGGACCCTCGGAGCGTTGACGGCCGGTCTTGGTGATGACGTTCATTGCATCACCAGTGAGCCGTATGCTGCATCGATCGCTGCCGACAAGAAGTTCTCCATGCGATGTCTTGAGGCCACCGAGAAAGCCGGATACGCACGAGACCTCTGCTCGTACATGCGCAACTACTGGGGATCGATCATCCTCAACGAGTACGCCTTCGGCGGTCCGTTTCCAAAGCCCGATTTCCTCTGGCAGGACCACATCTGCTGCAGCCATTCGAAATGGTACCAGGTGGTTTCTGACCTCGAGGGAGGCATCCCGTACTTCAGCATCGACGTATCGGTTGGACCGTACGAGAACATCAAGGGCCTGAACGATCCCAAGATCGATTACCTTGTAGGTCAGATGCACGACGGGATCGAGTGGCTGGAGAAGACCACTGGCCGGACCTACGATGACGAAAAACTCATCAAAGCCGTCAACGACGAATGCCGTGGGACATCCGCATGGGCCGATGTCTGTGCCCTTAACAAGGCCATCCCGGCACCTCTCGAGGAAAAGACGATGTACTCGCTCTACGTCCTCGGCACACTGATGAAACATTACCAGGTCTGCGCGGACTTCTACGAGGAACTTCGCGATGAAGTCCAGTACAGGGTCGATAACCAGATCGCCGCGATTGCCAACGAGCAGTGCCGCCTTATGTCGGACACCCAGCCACCGTGGGGATTCCTGAGCCTGTTCCGTTACCTTGAACAGTTCGGAGCGATCTCGGTCGGTTCGCTTTACACGTTTGGACTGATCGGAATCTGGGAGGTCAAACCCGATGGTACATGGGGCGGACGGACCACACCCGAGCAGGCCGGAATCGAAATCAAGGATCGCGATCACGCGCTGCGTATCTACGCCGACTGGAATCTGAGCAAGCCTGAGTGGCAGCATTTCTACTCACCGCATCTCAAGACAGAGATGATGATTCGCATCGCAAAAGAATGGAAACTTGACGGTGTCATGCTTCATTACAACCGCGGTTGTGAGGGTCTGAGCATCGGTATCGCCGAGAACAGGCTGGGCCTGATCGAAGCCGGGTATCCGGTAATGACGTACGAAGGAAACATGGGAGACGAGAGGGAATTCGATCTCACAAAGACCATGGCGCGTGTCGATGCGTTCATGGAAACACTTGGCTACAAGAAATAGACCGGGTTTTATCCCGTTCATTGTGTACAGGAAACTGGAGTTGCATATGATCACCGCAGGAATAGACATGGGATCCAAGACGATCAAGGTCGTGATCCTCAAAGACGGAGAAATCATCGGTAAGAGTATCGAACTGGCGGGATTCGAAAGCCGCGAGGCTGCCGAGAAGGCGTTTGCGGGAGCACTTGAGGCTGCTGGAATCGCACAGGGCGATATCGAAAAGACCACAGCGACGGGAGCGGGACGTAAAAACGCGCCGTACACGGAGCACGAGGTGACCGAGGTCGGAAGCGACGCCCGCGGAGTACGGGAACTGTACCCGAATGCCAGGACGGTTCTCGATGTCGGCGCTGAGGAAGGTCGAGCCATCAGAACTACAGATGAAGGTAAGGTGCTGGACTTCGCGCTGAATGAGAAGTGCGCTGCAGGAGCAGGTGCGTTCACCGAATCGATGAGCCGTGCGCTTGAGGTTCCGATCGAGGAACTCGGTCCACTGTCACTTCAGTCAGACGCATCGATTCCAATGAACGCGCAGTGTGCGGTGTTCGCGGAGTCTGAGGTTGTCACACTGGTACACGCGAAAACCCCGAAGCAGGACATCGCACGTGCGGTCCACGACGCAATCGCGAGTCGAATTGTGTCACTCGCGAGGAAGGTCGGATTCGAGCCCGACGTGGTTCTGATCGGTGGGGTCGCTTACAACACTGGTTTCGTGGACTCTCTCGAGAGAGCACTTGAGACAAAAATTATAATTCCTGAGGACCCTGAATTCGTCGGGGCATACGGGGCTGCGATCATCGCCGCCGAAGGTTTGTAAACTGTCGCGGACGTTCATTTCGCGAATCGATAAGAATTTAAAAGAAGGGATAAAATAATGGCTGAGTTTTGGCGCTGGAAAGAATACAACTGGCACGATGAAAACAAGGACTGGCGCGATGGTGAATTGATCACTGCAGGCGTGGACGTCGGTTCCGTCTCATCCCAGGCGGTAATCGTGGTCGACGGCGAACTTTACGCCTACTCCAACATGCGAACAGGCTCGAGCAGTCCTGAGAGTGCGAACAATTCGTTCAATTGGGCGATCGAGGGAACCGGGCTTACGCTTGATGATGTCGGTTTCGTGATCGGCACCGGCTACGGCAGGGTCAACGTGCCGTTTTCCCACAAGGCTATCACCGAGATCGCGTGCCATGCCCGTGGCGCGAACGCCATGTACGGTCCATCGGTCAGGACAGTCCTTGATATGGGCGGCCAGGACTGCAAGGTTATCCGGTGCGATGAAAAAGGCAAGGTTACTGCCTTCGCTATGAACGACAAGTGCGCCGCAGGTACCGGACGAGGCATGGAAGTGTTTGCCGACCTGCTCGCAATTCCGATCGGTGAAGTCGGTGAACTGTCCCTCGATGTTGAGGAGGAGCCGCCACCTGTTTCGAGCACATGCGTTGTTTTCGCCAAGTCGGAGGCAACCGGACTGCTCAGGGAAGGCTGGTCGAAGTCAAAGGTGCTTGCCGCTTACTGTTCCGCTATGGCGCATCGCGTTGTGACCCTCCTGGAGCAGGTCGGGGTCGAGGAGGATTTCGCGATCACTGGTGGAATCGCAAAAAATTCCGGCGTTGTTACAAGGCTTGAGAAAGAATTAGGAATCAAGGCTCTGCCTTTTGATACAGACACGCAGATCGCAGGTGCGCTGGGTGCTGCACTGTTCGCCCAGAACCTGCTCAGGAAAAAACTTGCAAAGGCTGGTAAGTAATGAAAGCTCATTACGGTTACAAGGACGGCGCGGGTGATTTCTTTATCATTATCGATACGGATAATTGCATCGAGTGTGCGGATCATCCATGCATTCCGGCATGTCCCGAAAGCGTCCTGGAAATTATTGAGGACGATTACGAGGACATGGTCTGTGCGGTGACCATGGATCACCGGAAGAAAATAAAGTACTCATGCGCCCCATGTAAACCCGACAGGGACCGTCCACCGCTGTTGTGCGTCACGGCCTGTCCGAAAAATGCGCTCGAGCATCTGTGGTAGGACCGGGTAGTCGCTTAATTTGATAAAAATCCGACCAATTGCGGTCGGTTTTTTTCTGGTATATTAATTCACCCATCCGGGACGTGCGTTCATCATCGGCAATATGAACCGGGTAAACGACATGGTTAAAATCACAATAGACGGAACTGAAATCGAATCACGCGAGGGATTATCGATCCTGCAGGCTGCGGACGATACGGAAATCTACATTCCACGAATTTGCTCGCATCCGGACCTGCCACCGGTCGATCCCGAGTCGCTGGACTCATGGGACAAGATCTATCGAGGCAGTGAGTCTGTCGCAAATACGGACGCAAACGGACGTTACGAGGGTTGCGGGCTGTGCGTGGTCGAGGTCGATGGGGATTCCGAGCCTGTCAGAGCATGTGTCACGATAATCTCTGATGGGATGAATGTGGTTACGTCGTCTGAGGAGATTGACAAGCAACGTAAAACAAAACTGAAGGAGCTTTTTGCAACTCATCCACACGCCTGCGTCCAGTGCGCACAGAAACTTGGATGCGCACTTGAGCCATGCTCCACGAATGTCGCCAAGGAAGAAAGATGCTGTCCGATTTTTCACGTATGTGACCTGAGAAAGGTCGCTGATTTCGTTGGCATTCCCCCTGAAACCACCCGTTACATGCCTGCCAACCTTCCCATTATTGAGGATGAGCCGCTTTTCCTGCGAGATCATAACCTGTGCATCTCATGCCTTCGATGTGTCCGGATGTGCCGTGAGATCAGGGATGTAGACGCGTACGGTTTCGTGATTGATGAGACCGGAAAAGTTGTCGTGGGCACGAAGGCAGCTACCATTGCTGATTCCGGATGCCGTTTCTGCCTGAGCTGTGTCGAGGTATGTCCGACCGGAACGCTGAGGCTTAAGTTCGAGGAGTCAAGGGTCGATGGTGACAGGACAACTGCGTGTATAGCGGCATGTCCTGCCGGAATGGATGTTCCGAGGTATCTCCGTGAGATCAGGCGGGGTGAATTCGGACGTGCGGAGGCTGTCATTCGGGAAACAGCACCGTTGCCGAGGACGCTTGGCATGGTGTGTTTCCATCCCTGCGAGGAGGAATGCATCAGTGACGATGTAAACGAGCCGCTTGCGATCTGCGCGTCGAAACGTGCGGCAACAGAGCACACAGAGGAATACATTTGGAAGGGTGTAACAGACTCGATTCAACCTACTGGAAAGAAGGTCGCGATTATCGGTGCCGGACCGGCAGGTCTGACTGCAGCGTGGTTCCTGAAGCTGAAAGGTCACGATGTCACGCTTTACGATTCGGAGGACAGGGCAGGGGGATGGCTGCGGTACGGTATCCCGCGATACCGTCTCGATGAAATGTCACTCGACAAAGACATCACTGACATCACCGATCTCGGGATCGAAATAAATACAGGCGTTGAGGTCGGCAAGGACATCTCGTTCGAGGACTTGAGATCGAACAACGATGCAGTTCTGGTCGCAGCTGGCGCGAGGAAATCAGTCCAGCTCCCTTGCGACGGTGTTGGGCTAGGGGGTGTCGGTTACGGCCTGGAGACGTTGAAAGATTTAATGTTGTCTATGTCAAAGGGAGACAAGCCATTCGACGGTGAAAGGCTGGTAATTATTGGTGGTGGTAACGTCGCGATTGATATCGCACGGTCCGCTCGAAGGCTTGGGCCTTCGGAAGTTCACGTCTTCTGTCTCGAGGAACGCGATGAAATGCCCGCCCACGGCTGGGAAATCGTGGAAGCCGAAGCCGAGGGAATCGTCATGCATCCCGGGTGGGGTCCGACACTGATTTCGGGCGATGGTAAAGTTGAAAAAATAGACTTCCGGAAATGCACTTCGGTTTTCAATTCCGCCGGAAGGTTTGCACCGGAATACGATGAATCAGTTACCACATCGCATGAAACAGACAGGATTCTGATCGCGATCGGGCAAGCAGCTGTGCTCGGATTCCTTGAAGGGATCGATATCAACCTGAGTGCCGACGATGAAACGATGGCAACATCGGTCGACGGAGTTTTCGCAGCCGGGGAAGTTGTGTCGGGACCTGCGTCGGTGATTGATTCAATCAAACTCGGGCGCAAAGCAGCGTCCGGAATCGATGCGCATCTTGGCGGAAATGGAAATATCGATTTCAAACTCCTGGATGAGACCGAACCGGATAACACACTTGGAGTTATAGAGGGATTTGTCGACCTGAAGAGGGTCGAGATGCCGAAATTATGCGAAGCTGACCCTGTTGCCTGTTTCGACCTTGTTGAGCAGGGTTACTCCGCTGAACAGGCAGTGGAAGAGGCGTCGCGATGCCTGCGATGCGACCTGAGGCTGCTTATATGCGAGGTTCCGGACCCGCCGGAGTCGTGGCTCGAGCTGACTGAGGAGAATATCGAGATGGTTCCGGAGACGGAGGGCGTTTACCAATTGCTCGATGAGGATAAAATGGTCTACGCAATCCAAGGTGTCGATAATCTGAAGGAAGCTCTTGCCGAAGTCCTAGAAACGACCGAGAAGTGTAAGTTCTTCTTGTTCGATGAGGACCCGATGTACACGAAGCGTGAGAGCGAATTGATCCAGGACTATCTGAAGGAGCACGGCCAGATGCCCCCCGGCGAAGGCGAAGACGACCTGGATGATTTGTTTTAAGTAAGGGGATGTTCGAGTGTTGAATCCGATGCGGTTACTTCCGCCAGCCAATATTTTCTACCGGACGGTGACTCACATTGTCGCAGGTGTCGTTTCCTGAATCCTTGAAAACTCCGTACTCCAGGCTCCTGGTAGATTAGTACAAGTCCCCCTGTTTCTGCGTTGATTCCCGTAACGGCTTCGCTTAAACTGCGGCAGACAGCGAATGAAAAAAAAGTGTGTGTGTTCAGCCCCTGAAGACATTCGTATGATCTGGCCCCTTTTACGTATACGACATCCGCAGAATTCAGATGTTCAACCGCTTGAGATGAAAGCCGCCTGCCGTTCACGGTTCCCGAAAGCGGTCCCATGATTTCAATGACAAGCCTTCCTTCTTTCATATACGATGCGAGTTTTGAAAATACGTCCAGTTTCAGAAATTCTGTAATGTCGCTGTATCCAGCATCGTTCCCGAACCTTAAAGCACGAGGAATAATCGTTGTGTGTAATTTGTCGTTGTTCTCCATCAGGCGTTCGATTAACTTCAAGTCGATAATGCTTTCCAGGTAATCATCCGGGAAAAACACGAGACCGACAGTCCCGTTTTCTTTCGATGTCCGTGCGTAGAATTCGTCCTCATACCCGATCTTCCAGTCTTCCTCCGCTTTGCTGACCAGGTTTGAGAAGACCATGTCTGTATTAACGTAGTCATTCGCGGTAAGGCTGACTGGAATAATACCCTTATCATACAGGACTGCTGTTGCGGATGCGTTTCTTTTATGATTCAAGCCGATAAGACCGGCGGCAGCACTGATCCGCATTAACAGCTTCTCGTTAACATCGCTGCACATATCTGCGAGGCTTACTCCGATCTTCTGAAATTCAGCATTTATTTTGTCGTATTCGTTGAATGGAACTCTCGGCCATCCCGTCAAGTAAATCAGATTCAATCGCCTGAAGATATCCGTATATTCCTGCTGATATATTTCCTCTGCAAGGGTACACTCGTGCTTGAATGAATAATTCAACGCAGCAAGGACTTTAGAAGGCAGTTCGGAAATTATCGATGGATTTGTTATTAACCATTTGCATTGTTCTTCAAGTAACGGGATAAGCTTCTCAAGGTCAGAATTCGTTTCCGATATTACCCAGTCCTCGTACGATAGCCGGTCATCAACGGTTATATACGGGGGATTCAACTTACGCTCCGAAATAGTAAACGTCCCGGGCTCATAATGGTCAGGGAATACCGATTTGAACAACTCGTCCGAAGGTGGGTTCGAAGGCAACCCAAGTATATAACTCCTGACAACACGTTCGGGATTTTCATGTGCACATTCGATGAAACCCGATGCCGCCAACGCAGTAATCAGGTCACTTATATGTTCGGGGATCTCCATAGCTTCCGACCTTTGCCTAATGAGATGTTATGAAAACATATTGTCCGGTTACGTCGTCTGTAAGGACAAGCCTTAAGCCGTTGATTTCCAGTGAATCCTGTTTGATCAAAGTCTTGAATTGATTGCTTTTTAAAAATTGACTGATGTCTGACAAGTTCGTTTCGATTACGTCAGTATCCAGCTTATGATCAAACACAACTCGGATTTCATGGTAAATATCAGGTGTATCCGGGAACTTGAAATCGATGAAGAGGAAAATTAAAACAAATATTAGAAGAGCATCAGTCGCAGCTGGTAAAAACCGGACTAATGAAAGTGCAAAGTTGAATTCCTGTGCGTGATAGAAACTGGTCCAGAACCTGTCGGGAACATATCCAAGCGAGGTAAGTTCCACATCAAGCTCCGTTTTGGATACGCTCACATTATCATCGTTTAAAAAGCCCTGAAATCGTTTGAATCCCGCGCTGGTGGGATCCAATGAATGCATATTGTCGTTGATTATTAATTCCAGGAATTTCCAACTGTCCTGCATCTCACGGGCTTTACGCTCGGTAAATAAACTGTCGTCCACAGCGATTAGATCGCCTGTGGCAACAAGCAACAGCAGTTTAAAAAAATGCTCGCGAAGGAACGTCAACCTCCATGGTAAGGTGTCGGCAGATTGCACCAGTTGTTCGATTTCGAACGCGGAGCGTTGTATGCTGAATTCGATTCCAACACGGTTTATAAAAGTGTGGTATTTAACAATGCTTTTTACAGCCCAGGTGAAATCATCAAAATCCAATTCCCGGCTGATTCCACCGATAGTTTCGGGCGTAATTCTGATTTCCTCAAGGAACGATGAGACTAGCGGTATGCCGTGCAGATTATGATCCGTAATATCGACCGACACACCG
Organism: Planctomycetota bacterium; assembly: GCA_030614715.1. GTDB lineage: Bacteria > JAJVIF01 > JAJVIF01 > JAPKYR01 > JAPKYR01 > JAUWTM01. Next base: position 24,100 of record JAUWTM010000003.1, on the reverse strand, counting down.
ATGTCATGTCCCAGCATGCCTGCATGTAGGATTGTTTTGTTTATGTCCGTAAGGGAATTATAAATCGGTCTTAGAGTCCTATTTACATAATCGAGAATTGATGAAGGCCATTCCAGCGTAGATGGAAGTGAGCCCCTGTGGATGTAATCGGTAATGATTCCGTAACCGATGAGAACGTGTACGATCCACCCGTTGAGCTTATAGATGTTGGGACCACCTCGGACCGCTTGAGCTATGTTTGCCAAGGACGGGCATAACTTACCCAGAACCGTGAGATGAGTGTCCGATGTTGAGCAATAAAGAGCCCATAAAATTCGAGCGGACAATGGGGACATTAACAAATCGAGAAAGTGCTCGCTTAAGTACTCCAGATTGGTATTTACCAAATCGAGAAATTCCCTGGAGGTTGAAACTTCTGGTGGATTAGACGTTGCTGCGCTTAAATTAAACGAGTTGTTTTTGTACGATTCGTGTAAAGCGAGTCCGCGTTCTCTGAAAAAAACGTGATAATCAACAGTGCTTGATGATACGTAGGATTCAATATTTTGCAGAATGCTCAATATCCCCCTCCATGCTTAGTACTGATCCCAATCGACATCTACCGCTGTTCTATCCCAGGTATCATTAAATAACTCGGTAAATGGCTGGAAGTAAGTAATGTTAGCTTTACTGCTTAATATCAGTTGTGGTGAGTTGCTGCCGTCAGTGCCTGCCCTGTAGAATCCGACGTAAGCGGTTTCGTTATTGACAATAGCGATCCGGAAAATCGGCAGGCAGGAATATAATTTTACATCAACGTTATATCCCTTCTCTCGTAATGCTTTAAAGTTCCTTAAGGAATCGCGGATTGCCTCAGGAACAACATCCGGATTGCCGTGTTCAATCTGCGATAAACGGATCGCCTCAGGAGAATCAGGATTTAGGAGGAGGAATCGCATAGTGCGATTTCGAGCGGCAACTTTTTTAATGATACTCTCCAGTAGTGGCTCGGTGTTGATCCATTTACGGGCGGCTATACCCATAAAACAAAACTGGTTTTTTACGGTTTTGAGAATCGTCTCCGTACTGCCTTTGCCGCCAGTCATCGACTGAACGATATTCACTATCCCGATGTTTTTATAAGCTGCTAGGCGTCGCCACATTAAAATAAGTGCAGAGATGATCAGCAATAAACAAACAATAAAAATTGCAATATGCAGCCTGTTGAGGTCTGCCGCGAAAAACGGAATGACAAAGAACAGTATTAATCCCGCGATTAAGTTAATGATCAGTGCAACTACCCATTCTGCATAACGTATAATAATATCACCTCCTAATCAGTTCTCACAAAGCGTTACACGATGATCACGACCGGACTAGCTAACCCTCGGATTCCTGAACAGGCCCACAATTCCCTGTCCGCCGCCGATGCACATGCTGCTGAGGCCGTACTTCACTTTGTTCCGTCGCATCTGCAGGAGCAGAGTATATGTGAGTCGTGCACCGGTAGCGCCGAGTGGGTGACCGAGTGCAAGCGAACCCCCCTGCACGTTAACACGTTCCGGGTCGAGTTCAAGTTCTTTGCAGCATGCAAGAACCTGGCAGGCGAACGCCTCGTTGATCTCGATAAGGCCGATATCGTCGAGTGACATTCCTGTTTTTTCCAGTATCTGCCTGATAGCCGGTGCCGGACCGATTCCCATGATGTCCGGCGGTACACCGACCACGGCCCATCCAATGAGTTCACCGAGTGGCTCGATTCCGTCGCGTTCGACAGCCTTTGCAGAACCGATAACCACTGCCGCCGCGCCGTCAGCAAGACCGCATGCGTTTCCCGCGGTGACCTGACCGTCCTTGACGAATGCAGCTCGAAGTCCCGCAAGTTTTTCGATCGCGGTCAGGCGCGGTGTTTCATCGGCTTCAAGCATCGCGGTCTGTTTACGCTTTACCGTGTATTCAACCGGTATGATTTCCTCTTTGAGCAGACCGCTTTCCTGGGCCTTCGCTGTCAGGTCCTGGCTGCGGAACGCGAATGCATCGGCTTCCTCGCGGGTGATGCCGTACTTCTCGGCGAGTTTTTCCGCTGTCGGACCCATGCCCAGGTTGCAGTACGTATCCACAAGCCCGTCCCACAGGGTGTCGTGCATTTTTCCCTGTCCAAGGCCTAGCCCGACCCTCAAACCCCATATCGAATGCGGGCAGTTGCTCAGGCTTTCGGCACCGCCGGTCAGGGCGTATTCAATTTCCCCGAAGTGAATCATGGCTGTGCCGTTGATCGTCGACTGGAGTGATCCACCGCAGAGCCGGTTGACCATGTATCCGCCGGCTTCCTCGGGCAGGCCGACTTTCAGGCCGACATGACGTCCCATGTGATGCGCGTCAAGGCTTGATGTAGCACGGGTTACCGCCATGATTGTGTGTCCGAATTTTTCCTTGGGGACACCGCTCCGCTTGATCGCTTCCTCGCTTGCCTTGACCGCAAGGTCGGTCGCTGTGAATTCTTTCAGACTGCCGGTGAATTTACCCCATGGGGTTCTTGCGCCCTCGATAATTATTACGGGCGGGTCTAGTGGGAATGCCATTTTATTCTCCTGTTATTTTCTTTCGTAATCGGGTTGATCTTTTGATTTGGTCAGGATTTTCTTCGCACCCTTCACGAAGTCTGCCGTCATGAGATTGTCGACAGTTTCATCTCCGGTCGATTCAAGAATTTCCTTGAAATGCGGGAACACGACGCGATTCAGCGTTCGCCTTGTCGATTCAACTGCGTACGGCGCGTTGGCTGCGACGGTCTTCGCCCAGTCCATCGCACTCGACATGAGTTCATCCTTCGGGAAGAGTCCCTGCACGATTCCCATCGACAGCGCTTCATCGGCGGTAATGAACCTGCCCGATAACAGGATGTCCTTCGCAGCGCCTGCGCCGATGCGCTTCATGAGAGTTTCCGGTCCCATCCAGCCGGCCATCACGCCGATTGTCGGTTCCGGGAATCCATAGACAAGGCCGCCTTCCGCTTTACCGCCTGCGGCAGCGTAAAGGACATCGCAGAGGGTGTAAAGCTCAGCTCCGCCACCAAGACAGAAGCCGTGAATGACACCGATTATCGGCACTCTCAGGTTGAATATTTTACCCGCGACGACACGACCATCGTAAATATGCTTCGCCGCGTCCGATTTCGACATGTTCGAATATTCACCGTCGGTCTCGACAATGAGTTCGTTGAGGTCGGCTCCGAAACTGGCATGCTTGCCTGTCGAGTGCATTATTACCACGCGTATCGACGTGTCGGCGTCGATTTCATCAAACTTCTCAGCCAGTGCCTCAAGCAGCGGTGTATTCAGGGCGTTACCGGCATCGGTACGGTTCCAGGTGAGTATCGCGACGTGCGGATTTTCTTCAGGTTTTTCCAGTAATACCAGTTCGTCAGACATTGATTTCTCCTTAATGCTGTGCAGACCGGATGCTCATCACGCTGGCGATCCGGACGTTAATTTCAATCCGTCAGAATTTGCTAGATGTACTGACCGCCGTCGACAGAGATCACCTGACCCGTGATGTGTCCTGCTATGTCTGATGCTAGGAAGACCACAAGGTTTGCCACGTCCTCGCATTCACCCAGCTTCCCGAGAACGGTCTCGCCGATCGCTGCATCGAGCCATTTCTGTTCGAGCTCACGCGCCATGTCGGTCAATATCATCCCGGGAGCGATGGCGTTCACGGTAACAGTTGATCGTCCAAGCTCGCGCGCGACCGCTTTTGTCAGGCCGATGATCCCGGCTTTAGACGCTGAGTAGTTGGACTGCCCGAACTTACCCCTCAGGCCGTTGATCGACGTGATGTTGATGATACGACCGCTTTTCTGTTCGCGAAAATACGGAGCAGAGGCATGGATGTAGTTGAAGTAGCCCTTCAGGTTGATATCCAGGACCTGGTCCCATTGCTCCTCGGACATCTTCCAGATGGTGCTGTCGCGATTGATGCCCGCGTTGCAGACGAGGATGTCGATAGAACCGAATTCCTCGACCACTTTCTTGAGCATCGCTTCGGCATCCGATGTCGATGAAACATCGGCCTGGACTGCCATTCCCTTACGGCCCATCTTCTCGATCTTCGCGACAACAGCGTTGGCTTCGTCGGCGTGCTTACGGTAGTTCAGTGCGACATTCGCTCCCGCTTTTGCCAGTCCGAGCGCGATAGCGGTCCCGATTCCAAGGCTTCCGCCCGTTACGATCGCATTTTTTCCTTCTAGTTGCATAATTTCGTCTCTCTTTCCAGTGTATTTCTAAATTATTTAATGTGGGATGCGAATTACCGCACGTCCCACTATCTGTCCGGCTTCAAGGTCGTTAAACGCCTGCTCGACGTCGTCAAGCTCGTAGTACTTGCTGATCAGTACATCGAAATCGATCCCGCCGCCTTCCAGAAGCTTCACCACTTCGGGGAAGAGGTAGGTCGGGCATCCCCACGAGCCGCCGATGCGTTTCTGAAGGCCCATGAAGTTCCCCGCTCTCAATTCAACCTTGTCCATCGTGAATCCGATAACACCGACCTCGCCGCCAGTGCAGACAGTGTTGAATGCCTCGGCGATAGTGCTGCCGTAGCCAACACAGTCCATTGCCAGGCGGATTCCGTCTTCGGACATCTTCTTGAGTTCCTTGAAAATCTTCTCCTTGCCCTGGCTGTTGATCGTGACTGCCCCGAGTTTCGCTGCCTGCTCTAAACTTTCATCGCGGATGTCAATCGCGTACAGTCTCTGGGCACCAAGTTCACGCGCCACGTTAAGCGCTGCAAGACCAAGTCCGCCTGCGCCGAATACAGCAACGGAGTCCCCCGGCATGATTCCGAGTCGTTCCTTGAGAGCGTAATATGTGGTGGACACGGCATCGGCGGCAACGCACGCTTTCATCATATCGACTGATGGATCCATCCTGTAAGCATGTTTCGCGGGGATGGAAATGTACTGCGCGTACGCACCGTCCCTGCTTCCCCCCAGCATGCTGGAACTTCTGCAGAGGTTGTCGAGTCCGGATCCGCACATCGCGCATTCACCGCATCCATAAACCGGCGGCAGCAGCACATTGTCGCCCTCTCTGAGACCCTCGACACCGTCGCCGAGTTTCACAACCTTGCCGGCAGCTTCATGTCCGAGAATCAGCGGGTATACGCGCATCTTCTCGGGGATTTTTGCCTCGTAGTAGGTGACATCGGTGTGGCAGAGGCCGTTCGCCGCGACTTCGACTAAAACCTCGCCGGGACCGGGAACGGGGACGTCGACCTCCTGCACTTTTAGTTCTTTCGGTCCGTGAAGAACCGCGGCTTTCATTTTTTCAGGTATTGATTGCATATGGAACACTCCCATACCGGTAGTAAATTGACTTCAACAAAAAAGAGCTGATCAATTGAAGATCAAGCGTTGTTTATTCTATCTCCAGCTTCGCGCCGCAACCGCCGCAGAAATCGAACTCGAGCGGTATTCCCTCAAGACCGCATTCACCGCAGGTGTGCACGTACGGTCCGAACAATAGCTCCATGTCGGCGCCTTCCGCGGCCGCCCTGCGGATTGAATCGTAATCAACCGGACGTTTCTTCGCGAATCCGACCATCCCGAAGTACGACTCGATACCGCCCATGTTGCGGATTAGTGTGTCCTTCGCGAAGCCCATGCTCGTTCCCCAGACCATGTTGCTGAAGAAGTTGAGCTGCTCGCGTGTGGACCTGATCGAACCCGGGAACTGTCTGAGCGCGTCCTTCGCCCATTTCTCGACTGTTGAATCGAGTTCGTCGTATGGAACTACTTCGTTGACGAGACCCCATTCCTTGCACTGCTGAGGTGGCATCGGGCGGTTGAAGAGAAGGATTTCCTTCGCGCGACGCATTCCCACGACCAGCGGAAGGTTTTGTGTTGCTCCGCCTGCAGCGACTGAGCCGACCGTTGCACCGACCTGCTTGATATAGCGTGTCGGGACCTTCGTGCCGTCCTTTTTCTCTTTCCATTCGGTGTCGGCCATGATGGCTACGTCACAACTGAGGTTCCACTCGTTGCCGCCCCCGACCACGATCCCGTTCAGCGCGGCGATGCTGGTCTTTCCGGTGTTGCGAAGTGCATCGTGGGCACGGACAAACCAGTTCATCCAGTGCCACATGTCCTGCGACTTGCCCTGGACGATCATCTCTGCGTATTCCTTGACGTCGCCGCCCGTGCAGAACGCCACGTCGCCTTCACCACGCAGGACAATTACACCGACCCGGTCGTCACATGCGCAGTCGTCGAACGCCTCCGTCATCTCCATCAGGGTCTTGAGGTTGTACGAGTTGTAGACCTCCGGACGGTTGATGGTGACCTTCGCGATCCCGTCGTTCTTCTCATATTTAATAAATTGAAAGCCGAATTCTGATGCATCCTTATGGACGAAGAGCCCGGGGGCCTTCCTCTTGGGTATTGGATACTGCATTGGTTCACGTTTTGTTGCCATTGACATGTCCTCTTAGTTCCTTCCTGAGTATTAATATTAGTAATGCTTCTCAAAGCGTTTTTGTCATACTTGATTTCTAAACGCGAGAGCTCCGGATTTCACTGGGATTTCCCGAGATAACCGGGTATGTCCTCTGGGTCGCGGGTTCCGTTACACATCTCCATCGAGATCAGGAACGAAACCATAATGCGGTTTGTCTCCAGATTCACATCGTTAAACTGTTGACCGAGTTCCAGGATTTTCCCGTTGATAAAATCGATTTCCGTTGGACGCTTGCACTTGAGATCGACTGACATAGATGGGTGATGGTCTCCGCCCTTGTCGAGATACCCAATGCACGTGTCGATTATTCCTTCGCCGTAGTCGTATCCCAGCTTCTGACCAACTGCAAGGGCTTCCTTAAGGAGGTCGGCGGCCAGCATTCGAGTCAGGGGGCAACGCATCGCTTCGCTCATCGTGCGGTCCATTATCGCACAGAGTGGCATAAGTGATGAATTCAGGGTTGTCTTGAAGTATGCCTTCTTCTTGATCGTGGCAGAATCGAAAAGGTCCGATGTCATTCCGGCTTCATTGAGCATCTCTACGAGTTTTACCAGGGCCGGGTGATCGCCATCGACGTGTGGTCCGAAAGCATTAGGAGGATTGAACCAGTTGACGAACACATCGCCGTTTTCCTCCATCCTGCCTGCGTAATTCACAACCATCCTGGCGACCCTTCCGGGATTGACATACTTCGCGATCTCATCCTCGGTGCCGATACCGTTCTGGACGCTCATGACAATGCTGGTCTCACCCGCAGCATCGGCGACATCCGGCATGATCCGTTTCAACAGACACGCCTTCGTTGCGACGAATATCACGTCCGGTTCGTGCGCTTTCAGGTCGCTGATGTTGTCGACGGTCTTGATCAGGTTATTGAGCTGCCTGTCAGCCCACGTCACCCGCAGCCCGTTTTCATCGACCTGGGACTTACGCACAGGAATGTCGGCGGCAATTACATCGGCTCCGGCCTCTGCAAGGCATGATGCGAGGATGGTGCCAACTGCGCCAACCCCCACTGCTCCAATGGTCAGGTTTTCTTGCGGCATATTCAGCTCGATGGTGACTGATTACTAAGTACTGTATTTAATAAGACTGGAAATTCGTGCGTACGTCAGCCTTCGGCTCCAACCTTATCTTCGACTTCAATAAACGTGACCGCTCCGGTAGAGCATGCGGCGACGCATGCCGGTTTGTCGCGTCCCTCGCATTGGTCGCAGATGATGGCCTTGCCCCGTTTCGGATCGGGAATGGCCGCCTGGTGAGGACATACCATCGTGCACATCCAGCAGCCAATGCAACGGTCCTCATCGAAATGGATCTGGCCCGTGTCGGGATCCCTTGTCAGTGCGATTCCCATACAGGCCGCGACACATTCCGGTTCCTCGCAGATACGGCACACGGCCTGGTATTCGAATCCCATGAACGGGTTCCTGAGAATCTGTATTGCGCCACGGGAATCATCCGCAACACCGAAATGCGCGATCGCGCATGCTATCGAACATGCCCTGCATCCGGAACAGAGGTCGGGTTTCGTGTAGATACGTCTCATGTCCGCACCCCCGCCAGATGATCCACCATCGCATCGATCTCATCGATCCGTTCCTGCGTTACGGTGCCGTCATCGTTCCATTGTCTGATCTTGTAATACCTGTCAAGCATTCCCTTGAACTGATCCCGGTCAATCTTGTGTCCCTTCGCGACACCGTGGGGCATCGGTTCATCGAAATACCGTCTGGGAAGCGTGTCGTCCTTCCGCCGGATTCCCTGGCGGTTGTTGAACATCCTTTCCAGGTCGACAATTCGAAGCGCAACGTCTCGGAGTTCAGCTTCGGTGTATTTTGCGCCGAACGCCTTATCCAGCAGCTTCGAGAAATGCTCGTGCTTGAGAAGTTTCGGGCTGTTGAACCCGTGACAGATGAACTTGCATATTCCGATCGCGTCGATCAGCGAATAAATATTCTCGTGGGTGTAGACAACGACTTCTTTCGTATCGTATTCAGTCGGGTCGCGGCTTACATCCTGACCATATATATCTCTCAGGAGTTCCGGTGGAAGGTCGAAAACTTCCAGCGTCGGCCTGCTACGGAGATGGTCGGCTCCACGTGACGCTGTTGCGATCCCAAGCGCGAACGCCTTGATGTACCGCACATCGTGTGGGTCGGATTGCGGGAGTCCTTTGACTGCTGTCAGGTAATCACGTTTTGGATCGTTGAGTTTTTCGGCTGCCCTGGAACTTTCCGCGAGGATGTCTCCGAATCCCTCTCTATTTGCGACAGATTCTATTAATTTCACAGCAAGGTTGTAATCCCCAAACTTAACCGGTCCACCGGTCAGTGAATCGTCGATTATTCCCTTCTCGTACAGCTCCATCGCCCATGACAGGATTCCGCCTGTCGATGAGACGTCCAGGCCAAGCCTGTTGGCGAGGTTGTTCAGTTTGATGACCTCGGCGGTGTCAGCGATTCCAAGATTCGCTCCGAGAAGTACTATTGTCGTGTATTCAGGGCCCTCGCCTTCGTGAATGTTCCGATGCCTGCAGTGAACGACGCATGAATGACACGAGATCATTTTCGATACGTGGTCATGGATGATCTCGGCATCGAGCGTGTCCTCAAACGAGCTGTCCTGGCTGTTTCGGGTCCTGATTGCTCCGAGATGATTACTTACTTCGTACAGAAGCGGAGTTCCAACATGTCCGAGCACCTTCACTATTAGAGAAGCCTGGAGATAGTCCTTTAATTCCTCGCAAAGCGTCAGGAAACCATCGGGATCGTCTATTACAAGACCGTCCTCGATACGTCCACCTGCAGCGACGACCGCTTTCACGTTCTTGCTGCCCATCACGGCACCCATGCCGCCGCGCGCAGCTGCATTTTTTACACCCGACATCACGCACGCGAACCGTACGAGCTTTTCCCCCGCAGGTCCGATGCAGATTGCCTCTGATGACGGTCCGTGGTCACCCTTGATAGCGTTCTGCGTTTCGTTTACATCCAGTCCCCAGTATTTCCCGCCGTCCTCGATCGTGACTTCACCGTCCTCTACCTTCAAAATGACCGGTACGTCGGCTTTGCCAAGCATAATGACCCGGTCTATTCCGGATGCACGCAATTTGGTCGCGAAGAATCCCCCGCTGTTTGCGTCGCCGAATATCCCCGATTCCGGGGAAAGCGCAGTGACATTGAAACGGCTGGAGTTGGGAGCACCGGTCCCGGACATCGCTCCGGTCCCGACTATCAGTACGTTTTCAGGGGAAAGGGGATCTGTGTCGGGAGGAAGAAGCTTGTAGAGATACGCTGCGTTCAACCCGCGTCCGCCGATGAACTTCTCAACGACCTCGGGCGATGTATCTTCGTACGTCACTGATCCACTGGTGAGGTCGACGAACGCTGTGCGTGATCTGATATTTCCAATCGATACTGTCATTTCTTTGATTTTTCCCCGGCTTCCTTCTTACCCCAGCGAGTATGCGAATGGTCCTTCTTGAACCATTTGATCAGGCTCATCGATTCTGGCCAGTCGATATTTTCGCCGCTGACAACCTTTTCGTGATGCTGGTACAGGAAATCCATCCCGGCCAGGTCCTGTTCAAACAGCGACGAGGCTATGTCGCCGATATCGACCTTCTCGCGTGCAAGGTACTGGAAAACACCTGCATTCTGCACATCATTTATTAAAGTCGCCGCGATCAGTTTTCCGTCCTTGACCACGAACCTTCTGAAGGACGGCCTACCCGGGTTTTCCTTGATGAATACGTCGGCGTCTTCGGGCTCATCAATGCGGCTCGATCCAAAGGTGATAATCGGCAGCCCGAAAATACTGAGCGAATTCAGGTACATGGGTCGATACTGCTCGGTACGGCCGTCGGCCATGTTGACGCCTGCAATCCGACCCTGGTGAAATGCGTTCACCCAGTGAGCGTGCAGGTCAGCATGCCCCTCAATCCAGTTGTCGAACACGGTCACATCACCGGCTGCGTAAATCCCGGGCACGCTTGTGGCCATCTGCGGTGTGACCACGATGCCACGGTCAATGTCAATCTCAGTTCCATCAAGCAGAGAAAGCTCGGGACGCATGCCGGTCGCCATGACTAAAAGATCGAACCCGATTTCACTTCCCCGGTCGGTCACGGCTGCGTACGGATGGTCACCACCATCGGCTGGCTTGAATTCTGCGATGCCGGAGCCGACTATCACCTCTATGCCGTGTTCTTCAAGACGTCTTTTTGCGTATTCGGAAGCTTTCTGGTCGAGGATAAGTGGAAGGACCTTCGGCATCAGCTCTACTGCTGTAATCTCAACACCAAGCTCCTTGAGTGACGTCATCGCCTGGAGTCCGATCAGGCCAATTCCGGCTAGGAGTGCCTTGTCGCCCTTTTTACATGCGGCTTTCAGGGCATCGATGTCGTCCTCGCGATAAAGTGTGTGGGACGGGACAGTATCAAGCCCCTTGATGGGTGGTGTGGACGGCACTGAGCCTGTCGCGATGAGAAGCTTTTCCCACGTTACGGTATTACCGCTTTCGAGCTCAACCGTATTTCCTGCAATATCAAGCCTGCTTGCCGGATCACCTGTGATCAGTGTTACGTTGCGCTCTTTATACCAGTCCGGCTCCCTGAGGTGTATTTCATCGAAAGATTTTTCTCCCCTGAGGACGTCGACGATCAGCGGACGGCAATACGGCTCAACGTTTTCGCCATTGATTACAATGATGTCACGATCACGGTCGACTTCCCTGATTGCATCGACAGCCGATATGCCGGCAATGCCTGCTCCGACTATGACATAGTGCGATTTCAGATTATCAGCCACCTGTTGATATTCCCTTTAAAAATCCAGCGATATTTATAATGTTGCTAAAATAACAGGCTTACGAGCCCTCGATACGCCGCTTTCCATTGATTAAGGCTGTTTAAACCTCGTTTGGTGTCCCAATTATATTCAGGGGTCCAGACAAAGTCAAACCAGGCTTTTACGGGACATTTTCCTCTGAAATGCAGCATAAAAGCCCCTTTCAGCGGGGCTGTGAGGAGTTTCATTGATTAATCCGAACCGGTATCGATTCGGATGAACTGGATAATCACATCGCCGCTACCTCAACACCCGAGCCCAGCTTGATCCGGACATCGACCACCTTTGAGCCCTTGTCCGGGCCGTAACTGAACACAGGATTCAGGTCCATTTCCTCGATCTGCGGGAAGTCCTGCGCGAGCCGGGATATCCGCAGGAGGATGTCCTCGAGGCTGTCGAGGTCGGCTCCTGCCATCCCGCGTGTGCCATCGAGAATCGGGAAGCCCTTGATCTCGCGGATCATGCTGTGAGCGTCCTGTTTCGAAAGAGGTGATAGACGGAACTGTACGTCCTTCATTACCTCGACGAAAATCCCTCCGAGGCCGAACATGATGATCGGTCCGATACCCTCGGTGTTGTTGACGCCCATTATGGTCTCGACTGCCTCACCAAGCTGCTCCTGCACGATAAATGATGGGTCATGCCGGGTGAATTTCGATTCCATATTCTTGAACACTGCCATCAGCTCGGTTTCATCAGCAATATCAAGCACCAGGCCGCCTTCGTCGGACTTATGGACGACCTCCTTCGCATCGACCTTCATTACGACCGGGAATTGAAGGTTGTCCGTCACGGACTTCAGGTCATCAGACGTCTTAATCCTCGTAGTTTTTGCTACAGGGATGCCGTATGCATCGAGAATCGAGTAGGCATCGACCTGCGATATGTATCCCTTGTCGCACTTCGCGATAATTTCGCCAGCTTTGTCTTTATTGACTGCCAGTGACGGATATTCAGGTGCCGGAGCGTGCTTCGTGGCACCGTAGCGGGTCATATTTACCAGCACGCGTGCCCCGGTCTCGGGATATTCATACACCGGGACGCCACTCGCCATGATTCTCTTGATCAATTCACCATCTTCATCCAGGGTCATGATGACACACACGATCGGCTTCACAGCCGTCCGTCCTTTTTCAGCCAGTACCTCTATAACACCGTCGACATCGACAAACAACGGTGTGACGAAACTGATGAGGATCGAATCCACGTTGGGATCGTTCATCAGTGCATCGATCGCGAACCCGTAGTGCTCGGGTACGGCGGTGGCAAGGACATCTACCGGATTAAGCACCGTGGCCTCCGGGAACAGTTTCTCCCGAAGGTTGTCCATCGTGCTCTGTTCAAGCTTCGCCATGTTCAATCCGGCTGACACGATCTCGTCAACTGCGAGGATGCCGGGTCCGCCGGTGTTTGTGATCATCGCGACATTCGGACCCCTGGGTTCAGGCTGTACGCAAAGTGCCACAGCGGTCTGGATCATTTCGTCCTGTGAATCGAACCGGATAATTCCAGACTTCGCGAATATGACATCGGTTGTGACATCCTTTTCCATCAGTTTTCCGGTGTGGGACGAGACAGCCTTTAATCCTTCCTTCGTTTTTCCCGATTTCAATCCCAGGATTGGCTTGTGACGTGTGATCTCACCGGCAATTTTCATAAAGCCGATGGCATCGCTCAGGGTCTCAATATGCACCATGATTACCCGACTGCCTTCATCCTGACCGTAATACTCGAGTATCTCGTTCATCCCGACATCGGCTTCGTTCCCGTAGCTTGCGTACATTCTGAATCCGACGCCCTTCTTTGAAAGCTGAAGCTGGAGAACCTCACCGACTCCACCGCTCTGGGCAACTATCGAGATGTTCCCCTCCGACAGGGGAGTGAAGGTGAAATTGGCATAGGCTTTGATGTCAGGGTCTGAATTCTCGATGCCCTGCGAGTTGGGGCCGTAGATGCGCATGCCGTACTTACCGGCGATCTCGAGAACCTGCTTTTCGAGTGCGATGCCCTCCTCGCCGATCTCCTTGAATCCGGCTGAGTGGATGATCGCAAACTTGACACCCTTCTTCCCGCAGTCCTCGATCGCCATTGGCACGTATGCATTTTTAATGGAGATGTTTACCAGGTCGACATCATCCGGGATCTCCCCGACCGTCTTGTATGCCTGGTGACCGAGTATCTCAGGTGTTTTCGGATTGACCGGGTAGACCTTGCCCTTGAAGCCGTAGTCCAGCAGGTTTTTCATCACCATGTGACCGATACTGAGCGGGTTTGCGGACGCTCCAACGACAGCGATCGATTTTGGTCGGAAAAGTTTATCGAGCATTGCTCCATCCTCCGGATTCTGTGTCAATATACAATGCGGAATACCAAAGGGCAGTTGACTAATACTATTCGGTTCCCTGGCTGTTCTCTTCGATTGCAAAAAGGGCGGCACCGATGGCTCCCGTGAGCTGCGGATGCGGAGGAACCCTGACCGGTCGACCGAGCACCCTCTCGAAGGCCTTTACTATATACGGATTGTGTCCGACAACTCCCCCTGTTAGGACTATATTCCCTGTCAGCGGATCCATTTCGATGATCCGCCTGATAACGGATTCAAATGCACCGGCTGCGATGTCCGGGATGCGGTCGCCGCGACGGAAGTTCGTCAGTATTTCAGTCTTTGTAAAAACTGTGCAGAAGCTTCCGAGCTTGACCGGTGTTTCAGACTGCTCTGCAAGCCCGTTCAGGTCTTCAAGTGGTTTATTCAGGATGGTCGAGATCTCCTCGAGGAAGGATCCCGTACCTGCGGCACATTTTCTGTTGAGCTTGAAGCTGGTACGCTTGCCGTTCTCGTCGAGGTTGATGATTTTATTGTCCTGACCGCCAATATCGACGATCGTCATTGGACCGTCGAAATATAGCAGGCAACCTTTGCTGTGACAGGATATCTCCGTACGCTTGATATCGCTGAACGTAACATCATCGCGTGCGAATCCTGTCGATCCTGTCAGGGCGATTGCGTTCTTTTCGAGTCCCAGGCTTTCGAGGATCGCATCGCGGCACGATTCGGAGACCTCGGCTGCCTCGACACCGGTACGTCTTGTTTCATGCCCGACGAGGGTGCCGTCCTCTTCAAGGATGACAACTTTTGTCGCCGATGCACCGACGTCCACTCCGCAATATAATTTTTTATCCGACATTGAACACCGTTTGGGAACCAGGTGTATATTGATCTATTTTTCCGCAAGCTGCTCTATGAATGCCTCGATATTCGTCCGTGTCTGCTCTTCTGAGTAGCAGCGCATGTCGTTCAGGTCGCCCTGAATAATGATGTACGGCAGCCCGGAATCCTTCTGCAGACGGTCAGGCATGCCGTAGCGGTTGTTCGAATTGGCCGGGCACGTCTTCGCGTCGTGATAGATGATCCCATCGATTTTGTAAAGATCGAACATCCGCTGCATGTATGTCTCTTTCCATGCGTCCGACCGGACAATGAACAGCTCCGTGTACGCCCTTGCCATACTCTTGAACGGATCGTCGGCGTCGAAAGCATCGAAGATCCAGCTGTTGCAGTACGTCGATGCCACCACGCAGGTTTTGAGCGATGCGAAATGCTCTGAATGCGATTTCAGCTTGCCCCAGATCGGCATGCCGTCCCAGTAGATCCTGTACTTCTCATCCTCGATACTGCCGGTTCCAGTCTCGATGCACGTATTTAGCTCTTCGAGAAGAAGGTTGTAGTAATCGATTGCTCTCGTGCTCCCGCGCATGACGACCGCGGGTCCCATGTGGATCGTGCTGTCGAAAAAGTTAATCGGCGACGGTACTGCTGATGCGGTTTCCAGTACTGTCTTCCACTTCTCGCTCAGTTCCCGCGACAGGCTGACCTTTTCCTTGAATAAATCGTAGTCGAATTTCACACCCGTGATCTCGCAGAGCGGTTCAACCATCGCCTCGATCTGCTTCGCGGCAACATCGACATGGTCTTCAGTCACCTCGGTAATGTTCACGGGAGTGTTGACCCCGTACATCGGGACGTCGAAGTGCTTCTGGTAGTACGACATCCAGTCCTTCACGTCGCGACACTGGTTCGTGTTGTATATCAGCACGTCAGGCTTCGGGAATTCGTAACCGGGCATCTTAGCCATCGGGGTCTCACCTTTCAGGAATGAGCCCACGTCGCTCGTAAGGTAGGAGCAGATTTCAGGCGAGTATCCGACTGCGTTCGCAAGGGGAATCAGGTCGGTCGCCATACGTGTCGCGCCCAGCATCGCACCGTGATTTTCGGGGAAGTACACCCGGAATCCACATGCGACGAGGAGTTCAGCGGGTCCGACGCTCGTGCACCATGCGATTTTCGGTGATCCCTCTCTCGCGGCCTCGAAAATTTCACCGAAATATTCCCCCATGGCCTTCGCCATGGCTCTTCTCGACTCGATTTTCCTGACCAGTGGCTTTTCTTCTGTTTTTGCGTCTGTCATTGGTCTGTCCTGTCACTGAAGATTAACTATGTACGGCTTTTTGTCGGGATTTTCGGCCGGGTTGTAGAGAGCTTCCCACCATTCCTGGTACTTATCCAGAATTATGTGACGTTTCACTTTCATCGTCGGGGTCAGGTCTCCAGCCTCGATGGTTAAGTCCTTGGGAATTATAACAAACGACTTCACACGCATGTACTTCGGCTGGAAGTCAGTCATGTTCTCGGTAATTTCGGATGCAACGAGCTTCTGGAGGTCCTTGTCCTGTGCTATTTCCCATCCCGACGTCAGGTCTTTCCCGGTTTTTTCAGACCACCGCTTCAAATTCGGGTGGTTGAGGAAAACAAGTGCTCCCACGAAGTCCTTTCCGGCACCGACAGCAAGTGCATGCTGGACCCATTGCGATTTTATAGTCATCGCGTTTTCTACCAGCATCGACGATACCTTCTCGCCGTTGCTCAGCTTGAACAGGTTGTCGACGCGGCACACGATCTTCAATCCGTCGTCCACAAGCTCCCCAAGGTCGCCCGTATGGAGCCAGCCCATGTGGTCGATGATCTTGTCGGTTCGTTCCTTATCTTTATAATAACCCTTCATGATGTTCGGACCGCGGGTCAGTATCTCGTCGTCCTCGGTCAACAGGATTTCACAGCCAGCGATAGGGGTTCCGACAGTCTCCGTAGTTCTTTCCTCACCGAGCGTTGTGAAAGTGATCAGCGGTGACGTCTCGGTCAGGCCCCATCCCTCGACAACAGGCACCTTCTGGGTTTTGAAGTACTCTCCGCAGTCCTTCGGCAGGGGAGCTGCAGCGGTAAACACAAACTTCAGTCCAGGATGAAAGATCGTGTCGTGGATTTCCCTGCTGGCTTTCGCCTCGGTCACCAGCGCGATGTAAATCTTGGGTACACTGAAAAAATGGGTCGGCTTGGCCTCGGTCCAGTTGTGCAGAAGACGTTTTAGATCTTTCCCGAAGGAATCCTCAAGGTAAATTGTCGCACCATGATAAAGCCCTGCGAATCTTTCGAAAAGCCCTCCGAACGAATGATGCCACGGAAGGTATGACAGGAACCTCGATTTGTACGGTATATCCCAGACCTGCGACATGCCCTTGCGCTGCGACATAATGTTGCGGTGGGTGAGCATCACACCCTTTGGATTACCGGTCGTGCCGGATGTATATTGGATAAAGCAGACGTCACCGGGATTCACTGCAGCGATCATGTTTGCGAAATCCCCGAGGTTTCCTCCCTCGAAATGGTCGGTGATCCGCTCGTAGCCGAGGTCCTGCAATGTCATGATCAGGGGTATCGAGGATAGCGTCCCTGTCTGTTTTACCTTTTCAAGCCTGGTTTCATCGTCCACGAAAAGGGCTTTCGGTTCAGCATGCTTGAGGATATATCCAGCGTTGTCGACGTCGTATCCCGCGAAGATCGGTACCGTGATCGCGCCCATGGACGTAACAGCCATCTCCCAGACCAGCATCTGGTAGCTGTTACGGCTGAAAACCGCGAGTCTGTCGCCCTTGCGGATTCCCCGGCTGTAAAGGTAAGCCGCCAGAGAAGCCATGTTTTCGTAAAACTCCGACCACGTCACATGCCTGTACGTATCGTCCTCAGCCCTGTACGCCATTACCGGATGGTCAGGCCAGCGTTTTGACCGTTTGGTCAGCATCGTACCGATGCTGGCATCGATCTTACCCAGCGGCCTGTGCGAACAGACGTACTGACCCTGAATCATGTTGTTCCTCCCGGGTGGAGATTAAGCGTAGTATAGCGTGCAATGGCCGGATTCTACAACCGGCTGGAAGTAGTTACGTCATCTGATTTTTACGCAGACTAGGCCAACTCCAGCATGGAATGCAAAAAAGGGGAGAGCTGCGAGCTCTCCCCTTCGTAAATCGATATAATTGCGAATGAATTTTAGTGGTGTAGCTTCCCTATCCACTACGGATCGACTTCACTAAAGATAATCTGCACACCAGGTTTGTAAAGAATGAGCGCCATTAGCTCTCCGGCGCCCGGCAGGAATCCTGCACCTTCCTGATCTGCAAGCAGTGCAAGTGCGTTCTGAGTGCCGTACCCATCGGTAAACCACCAGATGGCGTCCTGGATCTGACCCGCGGTGTAAGTGCCTTTGTTGTTGAGTATCCAGTTAATTTTGTCCCACTCAACACCCTCGCCATTTGGTCCATGTGTATCCATATAGGTCTGGAGGCCTGTGGACCAGTTATCATAGTCGTAGCTGGAATACATTTCGAAGTCGTAGTACTGATTGTAATAGATTAAGTGGTGTTTGTCTGCACACCATGTTGGCCAGATGCCGTCCCATACCTCGTACGGGTCATCGCCTTCGGGAGCTACCGGGACATTTGTCAAGTTAAGATCGAAGTACGTGGTTGCTCCAGGATAACTGTAAATTTTGACGTCAAGCAGTGAACCCGCTGGTGGTAACGGCGGTGCTTTCCAGCATTCAGGGACAGTATATGTGAAATACATGGCCCATGATTTGCCAGGAAATTCCGTCCCGTCGGCCCAACCGGTTTCGGACTGCACGACATCGCCGTCGACGATCTTCTCAAGGGATGCATGGACGGATAAATAAAGCACCGTCCCCGGTTCCCAGATACTGATCACGCTGCTGTCGATGTCATACGCATATTGCCCGACTTTTGGATTTCCCTTTTTTGTCAGAGGAAAATCCGCCAGGTTTGTGTAGACATCTGTGTGAGTTTCAGTGATTACCCAGCCGTCCGCTACCGCGGCGGCTGAGAGCGTTACGTCAAAGTACAGATAGTCCTCGGTGATGCTGACGGTGACGTCTCCAAGGTCCATGTTCTGACCGGCAATCAGGTCAGTGATGCCGAGCTCCCCGCAATAGTCGCTGGGGATGTAAGTGATTGTCCTTCCAATATCAGGATTAGTTGCCTGATCCGGCATTATCGGCGCGGATGTCTTTCCGCACGAAACAATGCTGAGAAGAAGGATTGCGCTGAGTAAAATCAGTGCTGTGCGTGGCATAAAAATGTTGCTCCTTTATTAAAATTTGTTATAGAGAACCCAATTTGCTTCTGCTTAACATCAGCACGGTATAACCAGTATATATTTCACCTCGACAAAATTAGTTGTCGACAGGCTTGAAAATTTAGATTGAGTTTTGGTTGGCTCTAGCTCCTACCAGCGGGGAGTATAATGTCGCAGATTAGATAAGTCAACTATCCATCATACTGGTATTCCAGTAATTTAATTCTGGAATTACGGGCAGATATGAACAGCCTGCATTGATTTGAACGACGAATTATCTGCAAAATCTGCAGACCTCTTCCCCGTAATCCGGATTAGCCGCCTGGATGGTTTTACTGAATCATGTGACCTTGCCAGAATCTGATTGCCACCGGATAAAGTGAATTTACTCTAAACTTATCTAGTAGTTAATAGTCAAGGATTTATATATAGGGAGATATCGTTGTGCCGGGAAACTGTTAACCAGCTGGAAATATTCAAAATTGGTCAACTGGTAATTATATTAATATCAGAATAGCAGAGTTAATCTGCGATTGCAGGCTATTTTCTGCTCCGTGTTATCTCAGAGATAACTGGAAATTTTTCATCTGTTTCAGGGCTTGATTCTGGAGTTTACCTTGTGATAAGATGCGCAAGCTCGATTTTTACACAATGTGGTTTGGAGTGTTTTGCATGTAGCGTACTTTTGTAGGGGGGCGCTGCATGATATCCCCTTCTGGAGAGGTCGCAATGAGCAACTCGGACGCCTACCCCGACGACGAAATTCGCATCGGTGTTTTCATCTGCCACTGTGGTGGTAACATCTCAGACGTGGTCGATGTAAAACGGGTCGCGGACGAGATAGGCAGCATGCCTGATGTCGTTCGCGTGTCAGGTGTGTTCCCGGTTGATGCTCCACCGACTGCCGGTACTGAGTCCTCAATTGAACGTGCTGTTGTACTATCGGAAACGGAGATGTTCCTCTGTTCGGACCCCGGCCAGGCAAGGATCGAGAAACGTATCAAGGAGTATAACCTTAACCGGGTAATCGTTGCAGCCTGTTCACCGACGCTTCACGAGATGACCTTCCGACGTGCATGTGCGAGGGCCGGACTTAATCCCTACCTGTTCCAGCACGTTAACATCCGCGAGCAGGTCTCGTGGGTTATCGAGGACAAGGAAGCCGCGACTCAGAAAGCATCCCGACTGATACGTGCTGCTGTCGATCGCGCCCGGTACCTTGAGCCGCTCGATGATCGTAAGATCCCGATTCACGATGCGGCTCTTGTCATCGGCGGTGGCGTCGCAGGATTAAAATGCTCTCTTGACCTGGCACAGCGCGGTATCGACGTGACTCTGATCGAGAAATCGGACGTTCTCGGTGGACGTATGCTCGAACTGGGCACGGTCTTCCCGACCGATGAGGACGCACGTGAGCTGGTTGGCGCTCTCGTAAAGGGAGTTCAGGAGAATCCGAAGATCACTGTAATTCTGAACGCCGATCTTAAGGACTCGACCGGCTCGATTGGTGACTTCAACACGACTGTTGTGGTGAAGAAGGATGGTGGTGAAGAGGATGTCGAGGTCCACTCGGGCGTAATCGTTATCGCTGTCGGTCTCGATGTCTATGAGCCGCGTGATGGTGAATATTATTACGGAAAATCACCGGCGGTAATCGGCCTGCTCGATCTGCAGAAGATGCTTCGCGACAACGGCAAGCTCGAGGTAAACGGCAAACCGGTAAAGAGCGTCGCGTTCCTGCATTGTGTTGGAAGCCGTCAATGGGAAGATGTGCATGAGCCGCAGGCCGATGGAAAAATAAATGACTACTGCAGCCGTTACTGCTGCACGGCTATATTGCACTCGGCTGTTGAAATCAAGGAAAGATTCCCCGACGTGGAAGTGTACGATTTCCACGAGGATATTCGCACGTACAGCCGCGGACACGAGGAAATATACACGAGGTCCGGTGAGCTGAAAGTTAAATTCATTCGATTCGATCCTCATAGACCACCGATGGTGCAGAAAGACAGGAAAGGTGAAGCTGCCCTTACTGTGAAGTGCAGGGACCGCCTTACATTCGGCGAGGATCTCGAAGTTCCCGTTGACCTGGTGGTTCTCGGGACCGGTCTTGTCGCAAAGGACATGACCACTTTAATCGATCTCTATCGATGTTCACGGGGAGCGGACAGGTTCCTCCTCGAAGCCCACCCGAAATTGCGCCCGGTAGAGCTGGCTGCATTCGGCCTGTTCCTGGCTGGTTCGGTCCAGGGTCCAATGGACATTACCGAGACCACCGCAGCCGCAGCCGCGGCGGCATCCAAGGCTGCCGCACTGGTCTCGCAGGGGATTATCGAACTCGATCCGTTCATCGCCAAGGTCAACGAGGATCTCTGCACGGGCTGCAAGACATGCCTGATCGTCTGTCCGTACGACGCGATCCAGCGCGATGACGAGAAAGAGATCGCGGTTGTCAATGAAGCACTCTGCACCGGCTGCGGAACATGCGTGGCTGTGTGCCCGAGTAATGCAATACAGCAGTTCGGTTTCAACGATGACATGGTTGTCACCGAGATCCTCGCGCTCCTTGGTGTGGAAACGAATTCCAGGGCAGGCGTCGAGGCAGAGGAAGCGATCGCTGCCGTTTAATGGAGGATGACAATGACCCAGGAAGTAGCTACTCAAACTGAACAGGTTGTACCGGATCACTGGGAACCGAAGATTATCGGATTCCTTTGTTACTGGTGCAGCTATACGGGTGCCGATGGTGCAGGAACTGCACGAATGAAGTACGCACCGAACGTGGATATCATCAAGCTGATGTGCAGCGGGCGCATCGATCCCGAGCTGATCACTACAGCTTTCGCCAACGGGGCAGACGGCGTTCTTGTCGCCGGGTGTCACATCGGTGACTGCCACTACATGGAGGGCAACCATAAAACGATGGCCCGTATGCCGCTCCTCAGGAAGATCCTCGATGAGCTGGGTATCGAACCCGAGCGTTTCCGTCACGAATGGATCAGCGCTGCTGAAGGTGCGAAATTTGCCCAGGTCGTTACTGAAGTTTCTGAAAGTGTGCGAAAACTTGGGCCGCTTAACTGGCCTCAAATGTTGAAAGATCGGGGCGTTGGTCACGGTATGGACCTCAAGCCCTGGGGTGAGTAATTATGGGTGACAACGAAAATAGCCAGGCAACAGAGAAACTGAAAGTCGGGATGTACTGGGCTGCCAGTTGCGGAGGCTGCGACATCGCCCTCCTGGAGATCGGACCTCACTTACTCGATCTCATCCAGATCGCCGATGTCGTTTTCTGGCCCTGTGCGGCCGATTTCAAGTACCAGCATGTGGCCGACTATCCTGACGGTTACATCGACGTGTGTTTCTTCAACGGTGCTATTCGTACAAGCGAACAGGAGGAGCTGGCAAGGCTGCTCAGGAAGAAGAGCAAGTCGCTGATCTCTTTCGGTGAATGTGCTATTGACGGCGGAATACCGTCACTGGCAAACCTGAAAACAGTTGAGGGAATATTCGACGCCTCCTATCACAACACCCCATCGATCGATAACCCCGACGGTGTGGAACCTCAGCCGATAACACTTGTCGAGCAGGGTGAACTGGAAATTCCGGTGTTCTACCAGCAGGTGCTCAGGCTGAAGGATATCGTCCAGGTCGACTACGAGATCCCGGGCTGTCCCCCGCAGGGTGATCGGGTATGGGAAGCGATCGTAGCGGTCACCGGCGGTGCCGTACCGCTGACCAATAGTGCCGTTAAAGTAGCGTGCTTCGACAAGTCGGTCTGCGATGAATGTCCGCTTGAAAAGAAGCTCGAAAAGATAAAAGAGTTTAAGCGACCTCACGAGGTTCGTCCGGAGCCAGACTGGTGCCTGCTCGAACAGGGCATCGTCTGCATGGGACCCGCGACCCGCAGCGGATGCGGAGCTCTCTGCATCAAGGGTGGACTTCCCTGCCGCGGATGCTACGGACCATCCGGAACGGTCGAGGACCAGGGCACTGCAATGGTCAGTACTATTGCATCGCTCTTGGACGCAACGACAGAAGATAGGGCTAAGGAATTAATCGATCAGATCGTGGATCCTGTTGGCACGTTTTACAGGTTCAGCATGGCATCGAGCCATATGAAGACTGCCAGGTAAAGGTTTGCCAATAGAAACCACCTGTCAGGTGGCGACGGCCTGTTTCTCAAGAAAATATATGGAGCGAAGTTATGACCAGCTCACATGTGAAAACTAATGAAGGATATACACGGATCAGCATCGATCCAGTGACCCGTTTGGAGGGTCATGGCAAGATCGATCTTTTTCTGGATAAAAATGGAGACCTGGCTGACTGCTACTTCCAGGTTCCGGAGCTGAGGGGCTTCGAAAAATTCTGCGAAGGCCGTCCGGTCGAGGAAATGCCTCGAATCACTCCCAGGATCTGCGGTGTATGTCCCGAGGCGCATCACATGGCATCGGCAAAAGCCGCCGATGCTGTCTACGGGGCTGAACTCCCAATGACTGCAAAGCTCCTTCGCGAGTTGCAGTACAACATGTTCTACGTCACCGACCACACCACTCATTTCTATGCACTCGGCGGCCCTGACTTCGTGCTTGGACCCGATTCTGATCCCGCTCTCAGGAATGTTATCGGTGTAATTCTCAAGGTCGGAGTGGAGATTGGCTCCGAGGTAATCAAGTGTCGCCAGTGGGGTCACGAAGCGGCGGCGATATTCGGTGGCAAACCCGTCAATCCCGTCAACTGCATCCCCGGTGGCATGTCGAAGGGAATCAATGCAGAGGAGCATGCGAGGCTCGTGGAAATCTGTGAATTTTTCGTTGAATTCGCGAAATTTACAGTTCAGCTCCTTCGCGATGTTGTCCTCGCAAATGAAGCCTACGTTGACCTCATCCTTAACGGCCCCTATTACCATGAAACCTACTCGATGGGGCTTGTCGACGAGAACAACCACGTAAATTACTACGACGGCCTGGTGCGTGTTGTAGACCCTGAAGGCAATGAGTACTGCAAGTACGCACCGCATGAGTACACGGATCACATTGCCGAGAGAGTGGAACCGTGGACCTACCTGAAGTTTCCGTATCTCAAGAATGTCGGCTGGAAGGGATTGGTCGATGGCATGGATTCCGGTGTGTACCGTGCCACGCCGCAGTCGAGGCTCAACGTTGCCGACGGCATGAACAGTCCGCTGGCTCAGGCGGCCTACGAGGAATACTTCGAGACTCTGACTTGCGACAGGAGCGGCAAAAAACCGGTGCATAACACCCTTGCGATTC